>JBNKKA010000187.1:0-8390 GCA_050291585.1 Desulfobacteraceae bacterium | reverse complement strand
GATGTCGCCCACGACGACCGAAATTCGGCTGTGGGGGGCTTGGGCGTCGGCCAAAAAATCGTAGTAATCCCCTCCGATCTCGTCGCATGAAATGGTTTTAGCGGCAATGTCCAAACCTTGAATGTCTGGGGCCGTTTTGGGAAGCAGGCTTTTTTGGACCTCGCCGGCCAACCTTAATGCCTTCTTGGGCACGCTCATATCGGTGATAAAGGCCATGTTGCCGATATTGACCCCGGCATCGTCATGAAGGGCGTTGCCGTGGATGAGGACCGGCAGCGCAGCCCCCGTTGCTACCTTGAGGGCGCATTCGAATTCGTAGGGGCGGCCATTGAAATGGTCCTCCCGATTGGCCACAAAAAAGGGTTGGTACTCGGGGGTCAGCAGGTCCACCAACTCCGTGCCGATGAGGTCATCCCGGGAATAGGCGCTCATGCGGCAATAGGCGCTGTTCACGTCCACGATGTAGAGCTCGCGGTCCATGAGCAGGAAGCCTTCGGCGGTGGTTTCCACAATCCGGCGGTATTTCTCCTCGCTCCTGCGCAAATTGTCTTCGGCCAGCTTGCGCCGGTGGATGTCCACCACAATGCCCTGGTGGTAACGGGTGCCCGTTTCGGGATCTTCCACGACGGCGGTGTGATCCTCTATCCAGCGCACCTCTCCATCCTTGGTAAGGATGCGATAGATTTGTTTATAGGTATCGATGCCCTGGCGTACATATGCCTGGATCTCCGCTTTGGTCCTGGCCGTATCGTCTGGGTGGACGATGTCGCGGAACATGATTCGGTTGCTCATGAAATCTTCCGCGCGGTAGCCGAAGCGGGAGATGTTGGGCGACACGTATACCATCTTACGCGCTTTCAACTCGTCCGCCGCCAGGCGCCGGAAGAGGACGGCCGGGCTCCTGGCCAGGATCAGTTCGGCGTACTTCTGGGTGTCGGCCGCCCGCTCCAGCCGAGCGAGGCGACTCTTCAACAGGTCTGCCTCCCGCCGCAAATGATCGACCTCATCAATGAGGGCCTGTTTTGATGTATCCTTGGGGTTGTCAATAGTCAGAATGATTTTTCTCTCTTTTACTTCCAAGCCGCCATCAAAATGTGGGCCTGATGTTCTGAATCGAAGGACGGCCATTAAGCAATGAAAACACCTGGCGCGGCTATCCCAGGGCCTTGAGAAGGGGAGATCCAAATGGCTTGGTTTAAAAGAGAAAAACCGCGCAGCCTTAGGATGCAACACGGCCGTCTGTGTCACATCCGCAGTTTTACGACCCTATTTCGAGATCGGTATGGCCTTAGTTATATAAACTTTATCATTACTACAAACGGGCGCTTGTCAAGCGAACCTGGGGGCGGTCCGCTTCAATCCTGAGTGACTGGAGGTGATGCCTGGCTTGTATCCCGGTGAGTCTGAATGATAGAATCGGACCAAGTGAAAAGCCAACCTGCAGGAGGAAACCATGGGGCAATTGAAGTGGTCCGAAAGGTTCGAAATCGATCAAAAAGAACTGGATTGCGAGCACCAGACCTGGGTCCAGATCGCCAATCGGATATTGGCTGCCGATACCGGAGACAAGCAGAGCATTATCCAAGCCCTGCAGGAACTCGGCGCTTATACCCGTAAGCATTTCGCCAACGAAGAGCGCCTACTAGAACAATTATCATACGACCGGTTGCATATTCAGCGCCTCAAGCATCAGGTTATCCTCGCGGAGATGCGTTATACCATAGAGAACATGCCAAAACTGGATGACCTGCACGAGGCTCTCTCCAGACTGATTCACGAATGGGTCGGAGGCCACATCCTGGGAGAGGATCGCCTCATCAAACGCTATCTCTGAGCGCCTTGCTTTGGCCCCAAGGTCTCATCCTGTTCGGTTTTGAGCTTGCGCTTCTGCTCGGGCGGTTTTCCTGCTAAGTGCCAGGGTGTTGCGCCGGCAACGCCAACAGGTGCAGAAGTGTAGCGACAGCGGAGCTTCTGCTAAGGGCCAGGGTGTTGCGTCAGCAACGCCAACAGGTGCAGAAGTGTAGCGACAGCGGAGCTTCTGCTAAGGGCCAGGGTGTTGCGTCAGCAACGCCCTGGCCCCGTCTACCGTCAAAGTAAGCGCCCCCCAGTCCTGCTCCACCCGTCCCCTCAACAGATAGGGCCGTCCGCGGTCCACCATGTGGCAGAAGCGGCGGTATGCCTCGGGAAACCAGGTGGTCTCCACGATGCCGGTCTCGTCCTCGAAGGTGAGGAACTCCATGGGATCGCCCTTTTTGGTGTGGACCACTTTTCCGGTGATCAGCCAGGCGGCCAGGCTTACCTTGCGTCCGATGAAGCGCGGCAGGTCGATCACCTTGATCCGCGCGCGGTGTTCGACGACCGCTTTGAAGAGGGTCATGGGGTGGGTGGTGCAGAGAAAGCCCAGGGCGGCGAACTCGCGCCGCAGGCGTACCACGGCATCTTCGGCGGGCAGGGGGGGGCAGGGGACCTCCCTGGATGGCGGGGCGAACAGGTCCGCCGGTTTGTATTTGCGATTCGGTGTGCGCCGTCGCAGCCATTCGGCCAACTGCCAGCGCAGGGCCGGACGGTTGGCGGTTGGATCGGAGCTGTCCAAGGCCCCGCTGTTGATCAGGCTGGTAACCCGCAGTCCTTTGACCGTTCGGCAAGGCGATATGGCGGAGACATCTGGAGCCAGACAGTCCAGAGCGCCGCTATTGATCAGGCTGCGGGCCTGGTCCTCATCGGGCCGCACGCGTTCCAGAAAATCGGTCACGCTGTGGTAAGGGGCTGACTGTCGAGCGTCGACGATGCGTTTCTGGACCTTGGCGCAAAGGCCCTTGACGGCCATGAGGCCCACCCGGACCCGGCCCTCCCGTCCCGTCCAGCGGATCTCGCTCCGGTTGACGCAGGGGGGCAGAATCGTCAGCCCCATGCGGCGGGCTTCGGAGACGTAGGCGAAGGGGCCGTAAAAGCCGCCCTGGTTGCTGATCACCGCGGCGATGAACTCGGCCGGGTGGTGGGTCTTGAGGTAGGCCGCCTGGAAGGAGACCCTGGCGTAGGAGGCGCTGTGGGGTTTGCAGAACGAATAGCCCGAGAAACTCAGCATCATCTCCCACACGGCCCGGATTTGATGGGCGCCCACCCCCTTGCGACGGGCACCGCGCATGAAACGACCCTGGTAGTCGGCCAGTTCGCGCTGCTTGTCCTTCTTGCTGAGGATCTTGCGCAGGCCGTCGGCCTCGGCGTCGCTGAAGCCCGCCAGGGCCTTGGCCGTACGGGAGACATCCTCCTGGTAGACCATGATGCCGAAGGTTTCGTCGAGGACGTCGGCCAATAGGGGGTGGATGGGGTCCCAGGCGCCCCCGTGGAGGCGGCGGATATACTCCTGGATGAACTCGTTGGCCGCCGGGCGGATGATGCTTGAGTGGATCACCAAATGCTCGAAGTCCCCCACCGCCGCCTTCTGGTGGAGCAGGCGCATGGCCGGGCTTTCGATATAGAAGCAGCCCATGGTGCGCCCCTGGGCCACCTCGGCCTGGGTGTCCAGGTCGTCCTCGGGCTCCCAATGGTCCTCATCCAAGGGCACCCCATTGGCGTGCACGTTGGCCACTGCGTCGCGGATCACCCCCAGACTGCGGTTGCCAAGAAGGTCGATCTTGACCAGGCCGGCCGTCTCGGTGGCCTCCTTCTCCCACTGGATGATGGGCACCCCCTTGGGGGCGGTCTCCACCGGCACGTAATGATCGATGGGATCCGGGGTGATCACCACTCCGCCGGGGTGGACCGAGAGGTAGCGTGGGTGGCCGATGAGCTGCTGGGCCAGTTTTAAGATCTCCGGCCAGGGCTCGATGAAGTCCAGGTGGCGGGTCTCGGGACGCTGGCGCAGGTTGGCCAGAAGGCCATGATCAAGCTCGCTGGTGCGAAAGAACCAGGGCAGGCGCTTGGCCACCTGGCCGATCTCGCCGTCGGTGAGGCCGTAGACCTTGGCCACCTCGCGCACCGCCATGCGGGGCTGGAAGAGGATCTGGCTGCACACCATGGCGGCGTGGCCCTGGTGACGTTCGAGGACCTCTTCGATCACCGCGTCGCGCTCGTCCCAGGCAAAGTCCACGTCGATGTCGGGGGGATCGCTGCGCCCGGGGTTGAGGAAGCGCCCGAAGTAGAGGTTGTGCTTGACCGGGCAGACGTTGGTGATCCCCAGGCAATAGGCCACCAGGGAGGCGGCCCCCGAACCGCGGCCGCAGGTGCGCGGGCTCCGGGTGACGATCTCCTCCACCACCAGGAAATAGGAGGAGAACCCCATCTGGGCGATGATGGCCAGTTCGTGCTCGAGGCGTTCCACCACCGGTTCGGGTAGGTCGTCGCCGTAACGCCGGCAGGCCCCGGCATAGGCGGCGGCGCGCAGATCCGCGTTCGCATCGGGAGCGCTGCCGGCCTTGGACGGCTGCAAGGGGGGCATCACCAGGCCGAAATTGGGACCGATGAAGGTTAGTTGGTCGGCTTCGGCCGACGCACCGTCTGTCCGGGAGACGTCCGGCTGCCAGGGGGGCATGACCAGACCGAAATTGGGGCCGGTGAAGGTTAGTTGGTCGGCCAGGGCTTCAGTGGCAGCGATGGCCTCGGGGCAGACGGCGAAGCGTTGTCGATAGGTGTCGGCATCGGCCAGCCAGGCATCTTTCGGCGCCGTTTGGCGGGGATCCAGTCGCGAGAGGGCCGTGTTCTGATCGATGGCCCGCAGGAGGCGGTGAAAGGCGTAGTCTGCGGGCCGCAGGAAGAAGCTCCCCGGGGTGGCCACCAGGGGCAGATCCAGGCGCCGGGCGGTCAGGCAGAGGGGATGACCGCTCGGTAGCGGTCGGCGGGGCAGGGCGGCGGCCACAGCCACCCCATGGGCGTGCCAGTGTTCCAGGGCGGCGGGATCCTGGGTGAGCACCCTTAAACCGTTGGCCCGGCGGGGCAGGGCGGTCATGAGATTGAAGTTCGGCCGGCGTTTGCGGCGGGTGATGAGCTGGCAGAGGTGGCGGTAGCCGGCTGTATTTTTCACCAGGCAAATGGCCCGCAGGGGGCGCTTTGGGTCGCTGAGCTCGGCCCCCACGATGGGCCTGATGCCCGCCTTTTCACAGGCCGTCAAAAAGGGCCACAAGCCGTAGAGGTTGTCCGTGTCGGTGAGGGCCAGGCGGGTGTAGCCCAGCGTGGCGGCATGGCGCACCAGTTTTTTAATGGAAGCGGTGCCCCACATGAGGCTGAAGTGAGAGCGGGTGGTTAGGGGGATCATTGGGTTATCAAGCCGCGAAGCCGCGGCCGAATCTCACCGCCTGTCTGCCGAAACGCCCGCGGATGCGATCCAGGCTGCCGATGAGGGCTTCGCGGCGTTCAACAGCTTCCCTTTCGGCGGCGAAGAGGGGGCGCTGGGCCGGGGGGTAGACCAGGCCGCCTACGACCAACTGCAGATGGCGCAGGCGTACCCGGCGGCTGAGGGCCAGGTCCAGGGCCCTCTTGGCGCTCTCGAAAAGGGTCAGGTCGTTGGCCGTGGCCGGGCGGGCCGCCGCCTGGCGACTGCGCCGGCGGCCGTCGGCATAGGTTACCCGCACCACCAGCCGTCTGGCGGCACGCCGCGTGCGGCGCAAGCGCAGGCCGGCCTGTTCCACCAGGTTGAAAAGCGCCCCTTCGATGATGTGCATCTCGTTGGTGTCGGTCCCGAACTCGTGTCCCAGACCGATCTGCGGTGGGCGCTGACCGGCGGGCAGCACGGGGGCCTCGTCGATGCCCCTCAAAATCTCGCGCACAAAGGCGGCACGGCTGCCCAGGATCACCGTTAGCTGGTCGGCGGTCAGGGCGGTGATCTCGGCTGCGGTGGTGAAGTTGAAGTCGCGCAGCGAGAGCAGGTCGGTCTGCTCGATGCCGGGAAAGAGCCAGATGGGCAGGGGGGCCAGGAAGGCGGCCTCACTTCCGGCGGCCACTTGGTGCTCCCCCAGGGGTTTGACCAGGCGTGAGGCCACCTTGGCGGTGAGCTTGTTGGCCGCCAGGGACCAGATGGGGGTGAGGTCCAGGGCGCGGCGCATCTCGCGGCGCAGGCGCCAGGCCACATCTGCCGGGGGGCCGAAGAGGCGGCTGGTGCCGCTCACGTCCACGAAGAGGTGGCCGTCGTCCTCGCCCGGTTCGATGAGGGGCGAGTAGGGCAGGGCCTGCTTGAAGACATCGGCCATGGCCCGCTCGTAGCGGTCTGGGTGGGGGGTCAGGATCTGCGCCCCGGGAACCAGGCGGCGGGCCCGTCGCAAGGGCATACCCTTGCGTACCCCGGCCTGGTAGGCCTCCTCGCTCATGTCGTAGACCGCCGCCCGGACGGCCCCCTCGGGAGCGATGATCACCGGGCGGTCGGTCAGGCCACGGTTGATGACCCGTTCGACGGCCACGGCGAAATCGGCAATGTTTATGTGGATGATGTGTCGCATGGTGAACCAGTTCTCCAGTGAGCCGGTGTGCCAGTTTTAGGTCTGACAGAAGTTGCCTGGCGAGGATGAAATTGCAATTCTTCAAACCGTTTTGCATACATGTCTAACCGCTTCCTTTGTCCAGAGGTATACTGGCGCACTGGCCCACCGGCCCACCGGCACACGACCGCCCGTTGGCGGTCAGCTGAGCAGCCAGCTGCTCAGCGTTGCGCGGCGCCTGAGCGCGTACATGGTTGTTGAAGAAGAGGATGCCGCTGCTGGCCGCTGCGGCCATGGTGTCAATGGCCGGCAGCCACTCGGCCAATTCCGCGTCGGTGTAGTCGTAGTCGAACTGCTGCTGCATATTGCCCGAGCGCCAGCCGCGGGCGTTGCGGCCATGGAAGCGCAGGTAGAAGAGGTCGGGGTTTGTGACCACGTCCAGGCGCGGGAAGAGGCCCGGCAGGGCGGGTTCGTCCACGGCCACCAGGGTCACCCGGCGGCGTTCCAGCTCGAGGAAGACCGGGTCGGTGGCCCAGGAGCTGTGGCGGAACTCCACCGCCACGGGCAGGTCGGCCAGTTCGTCCAGCAGCTCGGCCAGGTAGCGTCGCTGGGCCGGTCGGCGCTGGAAGCCGGGGGGCAGCTGCACCAGGATTGCCAGGAGCTGACCAGACTGCACCAGGGGGGCGACGCCGTCGCGGTAGAGGGCCGCCTGGCCGCGCCAGCCGTGGGGATCGATTTCGTGGGTCAGGGTGCGGGTCAGCTTGACGGCGAAACCGAACGTTTCCGGAACCCGCTCGCGCATGCGTACCATGGCGGGGGCCTTGGGCATCTGGTACCAGGTGAAGTTCAGCTCGGTGACCCCAAAGCGCTGGGCGTAGAGGGGCAGCATCTTCTCCGAAGGGGTCCCGGCGGGATAAAAGCCGGCTGTCACCCACTCGGGATAGGCGTAGCCGCTGGTGCCCACCCGTAGGTTGGTCGCCCTGCGGGTGGCTTCGACCCTCCGGCTGGCGGTTTTGGGCATGTGGTTCGCGTTGCTTTGCATGACGGCTCCCGCTAGTGTCCATCCAGAAATGGTGAATCTCGCCTGAGTTCAAGGCGGGTGACAATTCCAAACTGGAGGAATATTGTTAATATTTCGAGGATTTGGAATTGTCACCCAACGCTGAAATCGGGTGAGAGGGGCCTTTTATGCACGGCCACTGGTTATGACCTGTCCGTCAACGGGGCATCCGTGCGGGTGTACTGGCGCTGCACACCGACCACCTTGCCCTGGACCAATATCTGTTCAAAGCCGTAGCGCATGGGGGCGAACGCGGGATTCTCGGGGCGCAGTTCGATGTGGTCGGCATGCTGGAAGAAGCGCTTGACGGTGGCCTCCTCCCCCTCGATGAGGGCCACCACGATCTCCCCGTTGCGGGCGTACTGGCGCGGCTCGCAGATCACCAGGTCCTGGTCGAGGATGCCGGCGTTTTGCATGGAGGCCCCCCGGATCTTGAGGGCGAAGAGATCCCGGCCGGGAAAGAGATTGGCGTCCAGCACCAGGCTGCCGTCCCACTCCTGCTGGGCGTACATGGGCAGGCCGGCGGTGACCCGGCCGATGATGGGCACCTCCCGCCAGCGCTGCATGGCAGCCGCCTCCCTGGCCCGGTTGAGGAGATGCAGGGTGCGGCTGTAGCGCCCCTCCCGGCGGACATAGCCTTTCTCTTCCAGTACCTTTAAGGCCTGGGCCACGGCGACATGACTGACCCCCAGGTCACCGGCCGCCTGGCGCAGGCTGGGGGCCTTGCTGCTGCGGCCGATCTGTTCCTGCAGGTAGTCCAGAAAACGCTGTTGTTTGGCGGTTAGTTCGGCCCGCATAACAACCTCACTGTCTATCTCAATATCTGTTTGAACGAAAACCCGGGGTCGATCCACCGGCCGGCCGCCGGTAAAGGGGTGCCGGAGGGCCGGCCGGGTGGATCGTGGGCAAACTGTCTACCATTC
>JBNKKA010000186.1:0-8397 GCA_050291585.1 Desulfobacteraceae bacterium | reverse complement strand
CATCCGTGCCAGTCGCCGAACTGACGTCGCTCCTCGCCGCATTTCGGGCTGCCGACCACGTCGATCCCTTTCCACAATTAGCTCACCCCCATGCGCCTCTCCTCTCCGACCGGGTGATCCCGCGGATCTGTACGGCCACCCCCATCGGTAAGATGGACTGGCACACCAGCGGCTGGGCCGTGGAACCGGTGGCAGACAATGCCAACTTCATGTGGATCCGCAGCCCTTACACACCTGAGTACTTCAAGCGTTTTGCGCCCCTGGCCAATGAATTGGAAAATATCCGCGTCAATGATGAGGGCACCATCGATATCCAATATATGGCCCAGATCGGAGATGAAGCGCTTTTCCTGGGGAAGCGGCCGAAGCGGCATGAGCATGGTGAGAAAATATCACTCGCTACCGAAGCAGTGCTCCCAGCGGTTAGAGAACTCGAGGGGCTGGGAGTATCCATCGTCCCCACTGGATCGGCAACCATCTCCCGCGTCCATGAGACCCGTGTGGAGATCGCCACTGAATTCACCGACGCCGATCTGGCCTATATCCGCGACGATGAAAGGATCACCGATGTGGTCATGGTCGCTCCAACCGATGGAGTGGACGCCCCCACCGATGTGGTGGACGCCCCCTCCCGTATCCGCCACCTCGTCCGCGCCCTGGAAGAAGCGCCCCATGTGAACGCCCTGCGGCTGCGCAGTCTGAAGTTTGCCTATGAACCGCAGCGATATACCCATGCGACGATCGACGCCCTGGGCAGTCTGAACCGGCTGACCCTGGTGAGCCCCCTGCGGGTCGAGATCGAGACCCAGTTCCTGGTGGCCGACGAGGTCAAACCGGATCACGCCCGCCTGGTGCGGCGGTTGAACAACCACGGCATTACGGTCTATTGCAACACCCCGCTCCTGGGCGGTATCAACGACGCGCCAGAGACCATCCACGAACTGGCCTATGCCTGCCGGCAGGCCGGCATCGAGTTCCATCATCTCTATGTGGCCGGCCTGGCCGTCCAGAACCGTTGGAACGAGAAACACCCGGTGGCCCTTTACGACGTCATCGATATCGCCACACGGGTTCGACGGGAAGGCAGTGGGAGAGAGGTGCCGCGGTATATCATGCGCACTCTTTTAGGAGAGGTAGATTTTGGTCTGTCGTCGAGGTTTGTCGGCGAGGGCACGGACCTCTCCGTCAAGCTGCTACCCTACGACCGCGGCTACTTCACCGCCATGGCGCCAGATTATGCCTGGCCGGCGGGAGTGAAAGAAGACACCGACGGAAACCCATCATACCCATCACCGGATTGTTGAAGACTGCAGCGTTTGCGTTTTCCTGACAGGAGGTGTGCATGTACTACCCGTTTTTACTCTACGGCGACCGGATAGACCACCGGCCTGTCTTTACCAACCTGACGGGTGACCCCTTTGTCGCCGATCTATCCCCCACCAGCGCTTTGCTCGAGGGCTTAGACGTTCGCGACCAGAAAGGATTGCAGCGCGTCCTGGAAAAACAGATGGGCGGAAAGTATCAATGGGGATTTTCACCCTACCTCGAGCATCGTGACACCCTCCTCGGGGAGTGTCCTCAGATGGTGGCCGAAGCGCGCTTCATCCACCTGGGCCTGGACGTGATCGTCGATTTGGGCACAGCCCTGCACGCCCCCCTGGACGCCAGCGTGGCCGAGAGCGGTTATGAGGGCGGGGAGGGAAATTATGGTGGCTTCGTTCTGCTGGCGCACTCGAGCGCCTCTTTTGAGACTTTCTACAGCTTTTACGGCCATCTGTGTAGGGCTAAGCTCCCGGAGATCGGCCAAGCCTTTTCGGCCGGAGAAATATTTGCAGAGATCGGCGATTTCCACGAGAATGGTAACTGGTTTTACCACACCCATATACAGGTGATCACCGCGAAGGGGCTGGAACGGGGCTATCTCTCCAAGGGATATTGTGCCGTAGCGGACCTCAAAGAGATCAACGATCTGTGTCCGTCGCCGATCCCCTTGTTTAAGCGCAGCTAGGCCAAAAATAGTTGCCGGTTGGCCGCCAGCATCTCCCCGGCCATGAGATCATCCATGGCCTTGAGGTAGTCTTCTTTGTTGACCCCGGGTAGCATCCCCTCCCGGTCTATTATTCGAAGGACAAGCATATTCTGCTGGCGGGCATCGCCCAGGTCGGGATCATGAACCCGCACCAGACGCACCTTGCGCGCCTCACAGGCGGATGCCAGGTCTGCGGCGGAGACTTGCGCGGCGGCACCGGTACGCACCCCCAACGGCTGCCAGACCGTATCATAATAAACCAGGGTGCCGCCCTCGCAGGAAGCTGTATTCAGCCCCCGCAGGGCCTCATGACGCTCCAGAGCGACGACGAGATCCGCCCGGTGAGCGGGGATCAGGGGGGTACCGACGGCCCGTCCCACACGAATCTGGGAGACCACCACTCCGCCGCGCTGGGCCAGGCCATGGGTGTCCACCGCCACGGCGGCCTGGCCGGCATGATCCACGGCGCGCAGCAGGGTTTCACTGAGCAGGCCGATGCCCTGACCGCCCACCCCGATGAGGTAGATATTGAAGGTGCTCATGACTTGACCTCCTTGGGGGATCTGATTTGAGGCTTGGCGATGGCGTTCGTGGGGCAGACCTGCCGGCAGGAGGCATCGCCGATGCACAGATCTGGATTTACACTCACCCGTCCGTCGGCATGGCGCACGAAGCTGGGACAGGCGAAGCGGGATAGGCAGTCATGGCTCTGGACGCAGGCATCCTGGTCCACGCCGACCTGACGCAGGCGGTGGTTGGGCTTGCGGCGCTGTTGGCGGGTGAACTTGAGCATGCAGGGGTGCCTGGCGATCACCACACTGAAGCCCGGCGCCGCCAGGGCGTCTTTCAACACGCGTTTGAGCTCGACCTGCTGGTAGGTGTCCACCTCGAAAAGCGCCTCGATGCCGAGGCCCTCCAGTACCTGACGCAGGGGGATGCCCACGGTGTCGGTGTTGAAGTTACGCCCCGAGGCGGCATGGTCCTGATGGCCCGTCATGGCGGTGGTGCCGTTCTCCATGAGAATCAGGGTGAGCTTGTGGCGGTTGAAAAGGGCGTTGATCACCCCCGGCAGGCCGGCATGGAAGAAGGTCGAGTCCCCCATGAAGGCCACCACCCGGCGGCTGTCGTTGAAGATACCCAAACCGGATCCCATGGCCGTGGACGCCCCCATGCACATGAGCAGCTGCCCCATTTCGTATGGTGGCAGGTTTCCCAAGGTGTGGCAGCCGATGTCGGCCACCGTGATGTCCTGCGCTTCCAAAACCATCTTTATGGCGTGAAAGGCGCTGCGGTGGCCGCAGCCGGGGCACATCTGGGGTGGACGCTCCGACACGGCAATGGGCGCTGGTGACAAAGGCGCCGGCACCAAGTCGGGCCAGGCCTGATGAAGCAATTGCTGCACCTTTTCCGGCGTGTACTCCCCCATCCAGGCCTCGCTATCCAGCTTGCCGATGATGCGGGTTGTTAGGCCGGTATCATAGGCCAAGGCCTTGACCTCCATCTCCATGAGATTATCGAGCTCTTCCAATACGAAAACCTCGTCATGGGCACGCAGAAAATCGACCACCGTTTCTCTTGCCAAGGGATAGGAGAGCGCCAGCTTGAGGAGGTCGGGCGGCTGCCCTATCCCTTCCAGGACCGCTTCGGTGGACAGAGCGGTTAGGCCGGTGGTGATGATGCCGCGTGGGTTGCCCCTGCCGCCGATACGATTGAGGGGGCATGCCTCTGCATATTGACGAACCGCCTCCAAGCGGGCCAGAGCCTTGCGCTTCATGGGGAAGACATCCGCGGCGATGGGGATATAGGGCCCGTTGGCCGGATCGAAGCGCGGATTGCTGTCCAGTGGCTGGGGTTGCCAGGCCTCGAAATTGACTTTGGCCTTGGCGTGGCAGACATGGGTGGTGAGGCGCAGAATGACGGCCATCTGGCGCTCTTGGGCCAGCTTTGCGGCAGCTTTATAGAAGGTATATGCCTCGCCCGGATCGGCCGGCTCAAAGACAGGGGTGTAGCTCAGCTGGGCATAGTGGCGGTTGTCCTGTTCGTTCTGGGAGGAGTTGGCCCCGGGATCGTCGCCCAGGATCACCACCATACCGCCGATGATGTTCATCAGGCTCAATTGCACGAAGGTGTCGGCGGCCACGTTAAGGCCCACACTTTTAAAAAACACCGTCGATAGATGACCGTTGACGGCGGCGCCGTAGGCCACCTCAGTGGCCACCTTCTCGTTGGTGGAGAATTCAAAGTAAAAGGGGCGTTCCTCAATCGAGATGGCGGCGATGGCGTTGGCGATCTCCGGTGTTGGCGAACCCGGATAGGAGGTCACCACCCGGGTGCCCGTCTCCACCATGGCCCTCGCCAGGGCGGTGTTGCCCATGACGATCTCGCCAAAAGGGTGCCGGGTCAATAGCATTTTTCCCATATCTTTCATAGCATTGTACTCCTAATCAGGGGCAGGCGGGGAGATGTCGAGAGACAGCTGACTAAGTTAACGCGCCAACTCCCGGTGGACGGCAGTGGCGAGTTTTTCGAGGGTGTAGGGCTTTTTTAAATAGGCGCCGGCCCCCAGATCCTGAGCCGCCTGGATGCGATGGGTCTGGGAGAAGCCGCTGGCGATGACGGCCTTGATGCCCGGCTGAATCTTAACCATACGGGTATAGGTTTCAAGACCGTCTATGCCGGGGTCCATGATCATGTCGAGGATCACCAGATCGACGCTCTGATTCTCGACGAAGGCCACGGCCGCTTCACCGCTGGAAGCCGTAGATACATGGTAGCCCAGGCGCGAGAGCATCTGACTGGCCAGATCGCGCTGCTCGGCCACGTCATCCACCACCAGAAGGGTCTCCCCCATACCCTTGTACTGCTTCAGATCAAAGTCAACCTTTTCGGTCAGCACTTCACGGGTGGTGGGGAAGTATAGGGTGAAGGCGGTGCCCTGCCCCATGGTGCTCTTCACATCGATATAACCCTTGTGGTCCTTGACGGTTCCCCAAACCACCGCCATACCCAGCCCGGTGCCACTGCGGCCCATCACTTTTTTAGTGAAAAAGGGCTCGAAGATGCGCTCCAGATCCTCGGGGGAGATCCCCTCACCGGTATCGCTCACCTTAAGGGTGGCATACTCGCCTTTGCCCACCTGGTCATAGCCGCCCATACTCCGATCCACGTAACGGTTTTCGGTGGAAATGGACACACAGCCGTCGTCGTCGATGGCCTCGGAAGCGTTGGAGACAAGGTTCATCAGCGTCTTGGACAGGTGCAGGGCCGACCCCTGGACATTCAGGAGGTCGGGGGCCAGTTGTTTTTCCACGCGCATATTAGGGTGGAATCGGCGCAGTTTCTGATAGACGGGACTGCCCAGATACTCCAGGACGATGTCGTTGAGGCTCACAACCTCGTTGATCACCACCCCGCGCCGCGCGAGAGTGAGGAGATCCTGGACGATGGCCGCCGCGCGCTCACCGGATTGTTTGATCGCCTTGAGGGAGGCCACCATGGGATTGTCAGGGGGCAAATCCATGATGAGCATATCCGGGTAACCCACCATTGCGGAGAGAATATTGTTGAGATCATGGGCCACACCGCCGGCCAGGGTCCCCAGAGCCTCCATCTTCTCGGCCCGCTGGAGGCGTGCCTCGAGCCGCTTTTCCTTGGTGTGGTCCTCGGCCAGCACCTGGGTGAGCGGTTCGCCGTCGATGTCGAAGTGGCTGAGGGTCAGACGGGCGTTGTAAGCGCTGCCGTCCATGCGCTTGAGTTCCACATCGTAGGCCAACAGGGCCTGCCGGGTATCGAGCTTCAATTGAAGCGCCTCACTGTCGGCGACGCACATACATAAATCGGGTAGGCACACCCGCTGCAGGCTGGCCCGGGGACAACCGATGAGGGTCAACAGTGCGCCGTTGCCCTCCTTGAAGCGCCCCTCGCAGTCTACCAGCCCGATCCCCAGGGGAGCGTTTTCGATCAGGGTCCGGAAGCGTTTTTCCGAGGTCCGCAGGGCAGAGAGCAGATCGCTGAGATCAGCGTCCTTTTTCAGCAGGCTGTCCTGCATGCTGTTGAAAGCGGTCACCAGGCGCCCGATCTCATCCGAGCGGCGGCTTGGCAGCTGCCGATAGCGGCCATCGGCCACCCCCGCCGTGGCATCCATGAGATACTTGATGGGCCGGTCTACAAAACGGCGGAAGGCGATCAAGAGGGTGGCCATGAGCAAGGTCAGGCTACCCACCACGGCGATGCTGACGATCCAGCGGGCCATGCGAATGGGCGCCTGGAACTCGGCCTCGGGAATATAAGCGATCACATGCCAGTCCCAATAGGGGAAATACCGCTGGTGGATGCGCAGGTCGGCCCCCCAGAAGTTCTGCCGAGAGACCTCTCGGGGAAGCTCTCTGAAGTCGGGGAAGTGGGGATTCGGGAGGACGCCCCCGACAGAATTGGCCACGATATTGCGATTCCCCTGGACGACCATGAGGTGAATGTGATCGAAGTGTCGGCTGATGTTGCGAATTTCGGTCAGGGTCTCCTTTTTAATAGCCGTACGAATCTCGGCATCATCCTCTAGACGCAAGTCGAGCAGATAGTTGAAGCCGTTGTCGCACACGCTAATGCTCAGCCGGGTGGCCAGGCGCAAGTCGTTGTCCACCTGGCCGGAAAAATGGGTGAAGAGCGGCGGTAGGGCATACACCAGCAGCCCCGCTCCCAGCAGCAGCCCCATCCCCAGAACGGGAAAAAGAATCCAATAGATCAAGTGATTACGCAACTGCAGTCGCAAAATGTCTCCCTGGCTTGGGGATCATCTGAATCGAGGCGCAGCGGTCTGCATTTTTGTGGGGTAGACGATCTGTTTACGCCCCGCCTGCCATTGGATCAAGATAGGATTGTGCCCGATCTGCATCCCCCGCCGGTCCACCTTGAAGCGACCGATCACGGTGACGGTATCCAGTCTGGCGATTGTATCGCCAAGCCTCTCCTGGTTCAGGCTGCCCACAGAGGCTACCGCCCGGGCCAGGACCTCGCAGGCGGCGAAGGCCGAGCCGGCATGATAGGAGGGCAAGCCCCCGAAGGCCTCGTGAAACTCTTGAATAAAGTCACGTGTTCCAGGAAAGGGGATGCGCTCATCCGGCTCCCACTGGGAGGGCCCAAAGACCCCCTCGGCAATCGCTCCCGCACGCTGGGGGAAATCCGGATAGGTGGGCACTATGGTCAAAGCGAGCACCCTCGGTCGATAGGCGCCGGCCTGAAAAAGTTCCAAGAGACGATAACTGTCGGGCGGGTAGGCGCTGATGATCACACCGTCAATTGGATCTGTCTGATCTTTTAGCGCTCCAACCACCGCTTCCAGGCCGACCCCGGGCTGAAAGCCTTGGTGTAAAGGGACCTTGAGTGTAAAACGCTGGGCCCAGCGTACGGCCGCATCGGCCACCTCGCGGTGAAAGGTGCTTTCCTCGTAGAGTACGGCCACGGATCGAAAGCCCTCACGGGCCATGAGATCGAGGAGGCCGATGAAGTAGCGCGAAGCGGTCGCGTAGACCCCAAAAAGGGAATTGAAGCCGCGCGCCCAGACCGCCTCGGCCGCCGAAGCCGAAGCGACCATGACATACCCATGGGCCTCACTGATCTCCGCTGCTGCGATGGTCAGGGGGCTGCTGTAGGGGGAGAGGAGCAGATCGACGCGTTCCTCTTCGATGAGCTTGCGGTACCAATAGCGCACCCGCTCCGGGCGGCTCTCGTCATCATGGATCACCAGCTCGACTTTGCGCCCCAGCAGGCCGCCGCCGGCGTTGATCTGCTGGGCCCACAGGCGATACCCTTTGTCCATCATCTCGGAAGGCTCCTGGTAAGTACCGCTCAGGGAGAGGGTGCCGCCCAGACGGATCGCCTCCGCACGACTATCGGTGGAGAGGAACAGCAGAACGGGGATCAAGAAGAGGGACAAGAGGCGCCGCCCGTATCTTGTCAGCCCCCGGGAGGATCTGCTTGACATGGGAGGAAAGTCCTTGGTTTCTGGATTAACTTCGTGCCCAATCATAAAAGGCACTTGTCAGATGACGGGTTCGCCCCTCAGGAGACAGGTTCACCCGTCAGATATCCGGCCTTGAACTAGAAAGTCATTTCATCGAAATATTAACAAACATTCCGACAGATTGATTCCGACGCCCGCCTTGAAATCGGATGAGATTCAGCATTGCTGGTTGGGCACTGACTCGAACTGGTGCGACGCCATTCAGACGCTTGAAGATACGGTTCTCCAGTTGCGGATGTCTAAACAGCCTATGTCAGAAACTCGGAATTTGTCAAAAACGGGTGTCTGTTAGGATATCGGCCGCTTCTCTCCATAGCTAAAGCTATTGACATTTCATTGACAACTCAAA
>JBNKKA010000185.1:0-8398 GCA_050291585.1 Desulfobacteraceae bacterium | reverse complement strand
CCCAGGTGTGGGATATTCGTATCGTCGATGAAGAGGATCGTCCGGTATGTGCCTCGCGCCTGACGATGGCCGTGTTGAACTCCAAAGCGGCCTGACCAAGAATAGCCTGAGTTCCAGCACACACCGATCTTGCTATATAACAGCTTATAGAGGGACGTATGACTTGGGGCAGATCAGCGTTTCCGCGAGCCGCCTTTTTTTTGTGGTTTGGTCTTAGGTTTGCTCTGTCGGGCCGCTGACTTGGATTCAGGCTCTGGCTTTGGGGTTGTTTTGGGTTCTGGCTCCAGCTTCGGAGCGGGCGCTTTTGACTTGCTGCCCTTGAGGATCTGAATGGCCGCCATGCGGTTGCGGGCGAGGTAGAGGGTCAACTCTTCGAGGACTGACTCTTCGACATCGAATGCTTCCGCCTGGTCTATGAAATCGGCGAGGTGCTCGGCGATATCGAGCATTTTATCGTGCTCGTCGGCTTCCTTTTTCGTCGTGTACATGGCGACCTCTTTACCATTGCGGATCACATGATAGCGGATCTCGACGGACATGGTTCATCTCTCCTCAGGGCTGCGGTTCGGATTGCCAGGTGTTGATCACATGGGGCTTCCCATTTGATTGAGGGGCCTGATCTTTGAGGGCCCTTGCATCGGACATCCGCTGCTGATGGTCCTGGCATGGGTATCGCGTTTATGCCCATCAGGTGGCGGTCGATCATCTCAAATTGATCCAACATAACCAAGCTAGCCCACCGACGCAATACCCCTTGTGGAAAATCCTTGATCCGGTATCGTATGTCCGCTCTCTCCAGCTATCCAGCAATCGAAAAAGGTATTTTACTTTTTTATGGGATTTGCCATAGTGGAATCAATTGTACCCACCTACTTTGGAAATGGAATCGACAGCACATGACGACATCTCAATCCCCCAACTTCTCCGACCGCCTGGTCACCATCCTCAATCACAGTGCTCTCAACCTCGCCCTGGCTATCGGATACCGGGCCGGCATTTTCGACTACCTGGACCAACAGGAGGCACCCACCAGCCTCACCCAGCTCGCCAATGGGAGCGGACTCCACGAGCGGTATCTAAAGGAGTGGTTGGGGGTGATGGTCTGCGGTGAGATCATCGAGCTCCACACGGCACCCGATGAAGCCGATCGCTTCAGCCTACCCAAAAACCACGCAGACCTCCTCTGTCGACGGGCCGGTGGTAATAATCTGGGGGTCTACACCCAGGAGATGCCTCTTCTCACCACCTGTGCCCTGGAGCCCCTGATGGCGGACCTGCGGTCCGCTAAGGGGATCTCCTACGACCATTACCCCCGTTTCCAGAGCTTCATGGCCCAACTGGCCGATGCCAAGCACCGGGAGGTCCTGGTGGACATTTTTCTCCCCTCTGTGGCCGGGGGGCGCATCATAGCACAATTGCGCGAGGGGATTCGGGTCTGTGACCTGGGCTGCGGCACTGGCTTGGCGGTCTGCCTCATGGCGGCGGCCTACCCGGCCAGTGAGTTTGTGGGGTTCGATATCGACCCTCAAGCCCTCGAGGAGGGCCGTCGGGCGGCTGATGAGAGTGGTCTCCAGAATGTGCGCTTCGAGTGCGCCGATGCCGCCGCGCTGGTATCTCAGGCGGCATACAAACAATCTTTTCATTATATCACGGCTTTTGACGCCATCCATGACCAGACCCGCCCCTTAGAGGCGCTCCAGAGTGTGCGCGCCATGCTCACACCCGAGGGGGCCTTTTCCATGGTCGACATCGCCGCAGACAGCGAGTTGGCAGAGAACGTGTCCCATCCCATGGGGGCGTTTTTATATGCGGTCAGCCTGATGCATTGTCTGCCGGTGGGGCTTGTGAGCGAGGGGGCCGGACTGGGCATGATGTGGGGCCGCCAGAGGGCCCTGGGCATGCTTGAACAGGCGGGCTTTAGTAAGGCCAGCGTGGAAGAGATCCCCAATGATCCCTTCAATCTGCACTTCTACTGTCTTCCCTGATGGAGTGAGCTTAAGGGCTGAAACGCCTCCTCAAGGATAACTTCTTCCTCCTAAAAGTGGCTATCCAACGATATCCAGCAGCGACCCCAGCAGTTCATCCTCGGTCTGAACGACCTTTAGATTGGCATCATAGCCGGCCTGGGTGGGAATCATTTCGGTGAGCTCCTCCGCGAGGTCGACATTTGAGGCCTCCACCTCGACCATTTCTCCGTTGGCTATGCTTTCTTTCGGATAGCCAGGGTCATCTACCTGACTGATTTCGACTTTAACTCCGCCGTTGTCGCCTTCACTGAGCAGGGCTCTTTGTTTCTTGAACTCGTCGGTGTTGACGTTGGCGACATTGTTTGCCGTTACGTCGAGTTTTTTTTCAAACGCCTTTACTCCCGATACACTTGCACTCAATGCGCTGATCATGGTTTTCCCTCCATTGCCCACTCTATCCTGCCAATAGTATGCCACCTTGTATTATTATCGAATAATCTAAGATTACTGTGTGTTACACGATTGGTGGGGGGCTGTCAGCGTTAGATGTGCCGCGTTATGTCACCCACTGGGCCCAAAAACGGCACCCGGCGACGGCCGGTATAGGGGCAGGGGGCCTTTTTGAAAGAGGTGTTAAATTGGCCACCGATCTCAAGTATTCTGCGCCAGTGCATATATATAGATGCAGGCCGTTACGCTAGCGGGTCATAGGGACGCCGTACAAACCGGGCCTTCATCTTCCACGGAAACAGCGCAGACATGGCCTCAGAAGGGCAAGCGATAAAAAAAAAGAGTATGGTCGTCATCGGTCTGGTCTTCCTCCTCGGACTGGTGCTGATGACCGGTGGTGTCTTCGAGCCCCTTGAACGAAAAAGCATAGACCTGCGCCTGGGCATCTTGCGGCAGGATCGTGCCCCCGACGTGCCCATAGCTATGATTCTCGTGGACGATGCGTCCCTGGATGCCCTTGCCCCAATGGTGGGGCGGTGGCCCTGGCCCAGGCGGGTCCACGGAGAATTAATCGATTTTCTGGCGATCTGTGGCGCTAAAGCCATCGTAGTGGACCTGCTCTTCAGCGAGGTCCAGAATGGAACTCAGATCGCCACCGAATCCGCCGGGACCGACGATCAACGCCTCAGCACTGCCACCGCGCAGGCCGGAAACGTCTACCATGCCCTCCAGTTGGTCCGCCGCCAGGAAGGATTCGACCCTGCCGGTAGAGACGCGACCACTCTCCCCGCTGATTTCATGCAGCGCTTTGGACTGACCGTTTCTGGCGATGCGGGGCCCGACTATCAGGACGCCTATCCGCCCTATGCCGATTTGTATCCAGGGGCCAAAGGAATGGGAGTGGTCTCCTTCGACGCTGATAGCGACGGTGTCTTCCGGCGGGAGCGGCTCCTGTTCACCCACCAGAAACACCATTTCGGCGCTCTCGGGTTAGCACCTGCCTTGGATCTGCTGGAAATTGAGAGTCTGGTGCATGAGGGTAATACGCTGGTTCTTGAGGCTGCCCATGGTGGCAAACATCGAATCCCCCTCGACGCTGAAAAGCGTTACCGGATCAACCCTTATGGTCATTTTGAGGCCTATTCCTATAGCGGGGTATATCTCAGCGCGCGCCAATTCTTAAATGGCCAATTCGAACAGCTCGCGGTAGATCCAGCCCAATTCGAGAATCGCGTGGTGTTTATCGGCGCCAGCGCCGGAGGCATCGGAGATTTGAAAACCTCTGCCCTGGATACTCGCACGCCAGGCGTTTTTCTGCATGCCGCCGTGCTGGCTAACCTATTGAGTGACGACTACCTGCATTTCCCACCCTTCTGGGCGGACGCCACGATCGCTTTGCTGCTCCTTGGTCTGACGGTGGCGGCCGTCTTTCACCGACCCACCTACCTGCAAAAAATCTGTCTGCCCCTGATGTTGGTCGCTGGATATGCAGCCTTAGCGGTTGCAGCCATGCGGTTCAATTGGGTGGTGAATCTGTGGGCGCCCTTGGCCATCATGACGGGCGGATTTATGGTAGCGATAACGGTATTGAGTTTCGGCCATGGGCGTGAACGCAGACGGATTCGACGTATCCTCGGCCAGTATGTGTCACCTGCGGTTCTGTCCACGGTGTTGACGGCGCATTCCGAAGATTGCCTGCGGGCTGAAGTCGGTACCCATGAGCAACTGACCCTCTTTTTTTCAGATCTGCGCGGATTCACGGCCATCACCGAACAATACCCAGTTGAAACCGTTGTAGAGGCGCTGAATGCCTACCTCTCCCGCATGGTTTCGATCATCTTTGCCCAGGGCGGAACTCTGGATAAATTTATCGGTGATGCCATCATGGCCTTCTGGGGTGCGCCTCTCAAGGATGATGACCAACATCGGCACGCCATTGCGGCAGCCCTCCAGATGCAGGCCGCCATGGGGCAGCTCAATCGGGAGGGTGGGCGTCGGGGGTATCCCAACCTGCGCATGGGGATCGGTATTCACTCTGGCGAAGTAATTCTCGGTAACATCGGCTCCACCAAAAAACTGGATTATACGGTCATCGGCGATAGCGTCAACTTCACCGCCCGCTTGGAAAGTCTGACCAAGTTTTATCAAGCCGAAATCCTCATCTCTGAAGCGACATACCAAAATGTGGTGGATGATTTCTGCTGTCGACCGGTAGACCGTGTCTGTGTCCAGGGCAAAACAGAGCCAATTCAGATTTATGAAGTTCTCGATTTGGCCGACACTAAGAATGAGAACCTTCGTCATTTAGCTGCGCTTTCAATGCAAGGGTTCAATAGTTACCAAGAGCGCAACTTCAAAGGCGCCCTGAAACTTTTTGAAAAAATGCGTCATCGCTATCCGCAAGATGCCATCGGGCCTCTATTCGCGGAGCGATGTAAGCTGTATCTGGATTCACCACCACCCGCCCAATGGCAGGGTGAGTTTGTTTGTCAAAGTAAATAGGCTGCGGTTTGAAAGTTGCTGCAGGCAGAACAGATGGGAGGAAAGCTCATGCGATGGTTGATTGGCGGACTCCTGATCGCCTTGCTGAGTATTGCGGGGGGCGCTCAGGCTGAGAAAATTGTCTACGTCCAGAGTGCCCAGGCGCCCTTGTACTCCACCGCACAGCTCGGAAAAACTCCCATCGAGGTAATTGCCCATGGAACGCCCATGCTAGTGACCGCTGAAAATTCTCGTTGGTTTAAGGTCACGGTGGATGAACACACCGGCTGGGTGGTCAAACTCATGGTCTCCGACCACCCACCGGTGGCCTCTCAGGCAGCAACAGATAAAGCCATGGAGACTTTGATGAAGCGCGCTCGGGTGCGCCCATCGACGTATGGCACCACCGCAGCGGCTCGGGGGTTGCGGGCCGGAGGTCGCAGACTCAAGGAAGCCGATCAACTGGATTATGAGAGTGTTGCTGAGATGGAGGCGCTACAGCCAGACGCCGCGGCAGTTGCCAATTTTATCAGTTCGGATATAGATGATGAATAGAAGCATCCATACGGTGGCGGGCACGCTGGCCCTAATTGTGCTAATGACGACGGCTGTTGAGGCTGGTTCGGCGCGTCTGCGGGTAAGCGATACCGCTCATTTGGGGAGCACCCAATCCGATATCGATGCGGAGGTCCAATTCGGACGAACCCTCGCCGCCCGTATCCTGGGACGCTACCCCCTCCACGAGGACAAGCTGCTGCAGGAATATGTGGCCCTCATCGGTCACCACCTGGCGGCCAGCTGCGGGCGTCCGGAGCTGAACTTTGCCTTTGGAGTAATCAAGAGCGAAGAGATCAATGCCTTTGCCGCTCCGGGGGGATACATTTTCATCACCAGCGGGGCGCTATCCCAAATGAAGGATGAGGCCGAGCTGGCAGGGGTGCTGGGCCATGAAATCGGCCATATCAACGCCCGTCATATGGTCAAAGCCTTTGATATCCGCGGGACTGACGCCTCCGCCGGGGCCGGCCTGGCCAGTTTGATCGGCGGCACCACAGCCAGTTTGAGAGGTGCGCTGCAACAATCCTTGGCGCGGGCCACCGATATTCTTTTTCACAGCGGCTACCAGGCAAAGGAAGAGTTGGATGCCGACCAGACGGGGCTCTATCTGGCCGTTTTAAGCGGGTATGATGCCGGCGGATTGGGCCGTTTTTTAACCCGTGTCGGCGGCTTTGAGGCTGGGGCCTCAAGATCCAGCACACATCCCCTGCATGGGGCGCGTCTGAAGGCTTTGGGTGAGGGACAAAAGACGCTCATTGCGGCGTCGGATCAAGCCAGGTCAAGGCGATACACCAGTCGATTTGAAGTCCATCTGCGGCGATCGCTGTAGGTTACAAGGGCAAAGAAAGGCGAAGCATGCGTAGACTGCTCAAGATATGTCTGATAGCGATGATGCTGCTTCCGTGTCCGGCTCTGGCCGATGACAACCATTATGTCAATATGCTCATCGGCAATCGTGCCAGCGGCTTGGGGGGCGCCTACACCGCTTTATCCGACGATCCTGCCGGTTGCTTTCACAACCCGGCCGGCATCGCTTTTGTACCTCACAGCAGCCTCTCGGCCAGTGTCAACGCCTTTGCCAAAAGCACCAAGATCTATGAAAATACCCTGGTTAACACGGCCGGTGAGCAATTGGATTGGCGCAAAACCTCCTCCAGTCTATTGCCAAATTTTTTCGGTCTGGTGAGAAATTTTGGCGGTGGCAAGCTGGGTATCTCATATGCAGTGACCGATTCCCTCGACCGTCGCCAGAAGCAGACCTTCTCGAATGTCCGCTCCCGGTGGGCGGATAACCCCATCGATACCTACTCCATCAACCTCAACGACAGCGACAAGACCTATCTGTTCGGACCCTCTTATGCCTATCGCCTAACTGACACACTCTCCCTGGGGGCGACTCTGTATGCCTATTACCGTGACAAAGAGGTGATCAACAATCAACTGCTCATCTTTTCCCAGGGGCAGCACTCTTGGTCAAACTATTATGAGACCCAACAGGATTGGGGCCTAAAACCCATGCTTGGCCTCATGTGGGAGCCTTGGGAAAAAGTGTCAATCGGCGCCTCAGTGTCGAGAATATTCATCACCGACAGTGACAAAAAGCGTCAGACCACCCTGCGCGATACCGTGAGTTCAGGAACCGGTGAGATCGATTTCAGCGACACGGACGCCATCTATTTCAGGACCAGCAATTCAAGCAATACAGACGACTTCCCCTATCGCAGTGCCTTGGGAGTGGCTTATTTTGCCTCACCGCGCCTGCTTTTCAGTGCCGATCTTGTCTACCACGATGCGGTCGATGACAAGGAGGCCGTCTGGAATTTTGCCCTGGGAACGGAATACTACCCTTGGGAACCCCTGGCGCTGCGATTCGGTCTCTTCAGCGATCACGCCAATACCGCCGAATTGTCTGCCGACAGGGTCAATCAGGATGAACACTTGGATATTTACGGGGCGAGTCTGAGCGCTTCTGTGTTCCACCAACAATCCAGCATCACCCTCGGTGTGGTTTATAGCCGTGGCGAGGGCGAAGCTCAGGTGGTGGCGAACGATACCGTGCAACAGGACGTAATAATTGAGAACCTCAATTTCTATCTGTCCGCCAGTTACCGCTTTTAGCGACATGGCCGCGGATGCAGGCGATGGCCAATTTCAAGTCGGCAGGAAACGAATAACGCCAATGGAAGCTGAAAAAAATCAACGTTTGGTGCAGAAATATATCGGGCGGATGCCGAGCTTTTCAACCACCGTCACCAAGGTGCTGGAGGTTTGCAACTCTCCCATGGCATCGCCCAATGACCTGAACCGCGTCATATCTCTAGACCCCATCCTGACCGGGCAGGTTCTCAAGCTGATCAACTCGGCCTACTACTCGCTGCCCAACAAGATCACCTCCCTGACCCGTGCCATCATCATGCTGGGTATTAACACAGTGAAAAACCTGGTCCTGGCCACCTCCGTCATCGGCGGGGTCGGCGGTAAGAAATCATTTAAGACCCTTTCCATGGATGCTTTCTGGGAGCATAGCCTGGCGGTGGGCGTGCTGGCAAAACAATTGTCCATCCGCAAGGGCATGCCGGCCATCGAAAGGGAAGAATACTTCGTCGCCGGGCTCTTACACGATCTGGGGAAGATCCCCTTCAACAACCGTTTCGCCGATGCCTATGCCCAGGTGCTTTTGGGCGCCCTCAATGGCAGGTTGCCGCTTTCAGATCAAGAACAATACTCTTTCGGCCTGAATCACGGCGAAGTCGGCGGTATGATCGCGGATAAATGGAACCTGTCGGCATCCATGCGGGCGGGACTCTGCCATCACCACCACCCCGGCGCCGGCGAGGCGCAACAACAGGCGGCCATCGTCAGCCTTGCCGACTACCTGTCACACATCAACGATCAGCCAGAACATCCCCCACTCCCAAGCGCCGACGTCGAACAAGCACTGG
>JBNKKA010000184.1:0-8481 GCA_050291585.1 Desulfobacteraceae bacterium | reverse complement strand
CCATGCGCGCTCTCTGGGAGGGGCTCAGCCACCCCGATATCCAGTGGGGGGGCTTCAGCCATTTCGACTGGGAGGCTCACGACAAAATGGTCATGAGCGGCGGCATCGCCAGCCCCGAATCCACCATGTTCGCCAGCCATGCGGTGATCTCGGACGATTATATGAACCTCAACCTGCGCTTCGGCTACCACTTTGTCATCGTGGACGCCTTGTGCGGCGATGGCCTGGCGGATCAGACGATTCTGTTCCGCTTTTCCGGCGGCGGCGCGGACATGGACCAGAGAATGCTGCGAACCGAATTCTTGAGCAAGATCCTGCGTCGCCTGGGGTTTGATGTCAGTGTCAAGAGCGACCTCATCGACGGTCAGTTCAAAGGAACAGATGCGGAGACGACCTTCCAGCGGCTGGATATGATGGGGCGCCTGCTGGGGGCCACCCGGCTTATGGACATGTACCTCAAGGAAGCTGGACAGATCGATGGGTTCGTGGATGATTTTATGGATGGGCGCTACAACTTCGCCACGGTTGACATAGACTGATGGGGAAGCTTTAAACCTGGACGATGAGAGGATCGAATAGATGAGCTACCAGCTGACATGGATAACGGACCACCTGGCCGTGGGCCATGCGCCCATGTTCGACGTGGACCTCGACGTGCTCAGAGACAACGGCATCGACGCCATCGTCAACCTCTGCGGAGAGTTCTGTGACCTGCATGAAATTCAAATGGATTCGGGCTTCGAGGTCCACTACTTCCCTGTACCGGATGAGTGCGCCCCGGACATGGACGCCATGGAAAAGGCTTTTGGGTGGGTGGACGGCGTCATTGCCCAGGGGCGTAAAGTGCTGGTGCATTGCCGCTTTGGCGTCGGTCGAACGGGCACCTTTGTCACCGGCTATCTCATGAAAAACGGTTTCAACATGAATGCGGCGGCCAAGGCGCTCAAACATTCGCGGGCAAATCCCACCCATCACTGCCAGTGGAAACTGCTGCGTGCCTACAAGAAAAAGCTCAAAGGGTCCTGACCGCCTTCAGAAGATGAAAAAAGCAGCTTAACGAGATGGCGGCATCTGCATCAGCCATCATCGCCTGACACAACCTCTTCAACCCAACTCATTGCCGCAATCATATTGGGGAAACCGGTAGTCGTTATTCCAAGCAGCACGGCATGGCGGACCTCATCGGCCGTTGCGCCGGCGGCAATTGCCTTGCGGGTACTTGACATGACGCCCCCCCGGGAGTTGGCGCCCATGGCGATACCCAGTTTGACCATATTTTGAAGCTTTTCATCAAGGGGCCCGGCTTCACGCGTGGCTATACCCAGCTGCTCGTAAGTGTTGAAGACTTCCGGGAAGTGGTCCTGAAAATGTTTGTACGGTTTTGGCAGATACATGGGGCCTCCATTGTATTTATAGTGAGCGGC
Source organism: Desulfobacteraceae bacterium (assembly GCA_050291585.1). Taxonomy (GTDB): domain Bacteria; phylum Desulfobacterota; class Desulfobacteria; order Desulfobacterales; family Desulfosarcinaceae; genus JASJCL01. The sequence continues at coordinate 7,057 of JBNKKA010000184.1, read as the reverse complement.
GATTGGTTCCTAAAGCTTACCTGTTTTCAAAGCGCAGTTCAATGATCAATGCCGTCTTAATGAGCATGGTGACGATACAAGCACCGAGGGTGATGCCCACCCCGTCCAACAGATTCCGAAGACCCTGGCCCCGGTCGGAACGAAGGTCGAGGCCGGCACGGTGGGGATCAATGATGGGGGGCCCTGCACCAGCAACTGCCCCTTCGGCGGCACGGGCTGACGGCCCCAACCGCCTGCTACATCAGCGAATCATCTGTCCGGCTTGATCGCGGGCAGGCGCCGCTACCGCTGAAAGGGCAAAGGCTTCTAGAAGCATTTAAAGGATAAGAAATTAGGTCGCCCGCAGGCGGCCCGGTTTTTTATCAGATGCCTCTTTATCAGCACCCACCCCGATGTGATTCTCAATATGGGCACCAAAGAGGTCTGGCCCCCTTTCCCGAGTCCGCCCTGCCAAGCCTTGCCAAAGCGACCCTCGCCAGGATACAAGCGATGCAAGGGTGCCGCTAACCGTGCCTTTGTCAGTGCCGACGAAATGAGTCGGCATTCCGAGCTGCGGGGATTTTCGGAGAGGATGCGGTCTCGCCGTCTGCTCGCTGGCTGGCAGTTGCACGTCTAAAGAGGATCAAACTGAACGGAGTCGAGAGCTAAGATGGCGGGCATCGGTCAACTCAACGAAAAACCGCTCCACGCGGTGCTCAAAGCGGCCTGCGCCCAGCCCGGAGACCGCTTCGAGGTGCCGGTGGACGGGTATGTGATCGACATCGTGCGGGATGACCTCCTGGTGGAGATCCAGACTGCCAACTTCGCCGCCATCAAGACCAAACTGGCCAAGCTCCTGCGCGAACACCGCCTGCGGCTGATCTACCCCATCGCCCGGGAGAAGTGGATCCTCAAGCTGCCTCAGGGCAATGGCGATACAGCCTCACGGCGCAAGTCCCCCAAGAAGGGGCGTCTGGAAGATCTCTTCTGGGAACTGGTGCGCATCCCCCACCTGATGGCCCATCCCAACTTCTCTCTGGAGGTGCTGCTGGTCCAGGAGGAGGAGGTCCGGCGGTATGACGGCAAAGGGAAGCGTCACTGGCGCAAGAAGGGCTGGGTCACCGAAGAGCGCCGCCTGCTGGAGATCGTCGATCGGCGCCTGCTGGAAGACCCGGCGGACGTGGGCGCCTTCCTGCCAGACAGCCTGGACGACAGCTTCACTACCAAAGATATCGCCGAGGCTCTGAGGATTCGGCGCCCCCTGGCCCAGCGCATGGCCTATTGCCTGCGGCATATGCGGGTGATTGAGCTCATCGGTAAACAGGGCCGATCCAACCTATACTGCTTCAACAGCATCCCTTAGGCCCTGGTCCGACTGTCTGCGATGCCGGTTTGCGAGGGTATCGCGGGGCGGTGGAAGACCACCTCGATGTGACCCATCAGAATCTCATCGGAGATTTGGGTTGATGGCCTTCCAACTGGTGTGAATTACACCTGTCCGCGTCCCCTAAGGAAGCTTTCATTCCGCGCACTGATATGCTATATGAGCCGCGAGTTATTTCTATACACAGGCACCACTGCACCCACCTGTTCTACTTCACAATTACGCTGTGTTGGTTTCTCCATGTGCTTGTTCATAGCGTGTTACTTCAGGTGATCCTCAGCGATAGCTTGACTTGATCTGCGGGCGTATGTCGCATCACCCCTTCCGATGGGGGCGACCCGGAAATGCGTATGCAACCACAGGTATTTCCATCGATCAAACCTGCCTCTGTCGACGCCTTTTTTCGTCAAGCATGCACCGCTAAAAACGTCAGATAGCTGGATGGCTCATTGGTATCCCATCTATATTTGATTGGATGTTTAATTATCGATCACTTCATCAACTTGAGTAGGAAAAGGAGAGGAAAATGCTTGTGAGAACCTATCGTTTGTTGGCCATTGTTATTTTCTGTTGCGCCCTGTCGTTTGGCTGTACGGGTTTGCAGATTAAAAGAGGGGTGGATGGAAATACCCTCTACTCGTCAGCAAGGCCCCGTTTGAACGTTGAAACTGGTCCCGGATTCAAGCTCATGAAGGAGGAGAAAGGTTCAAATTCTCAATTTTTCGCCAATTCAGATGGCAGTACCAATATTGAAAGGGAGGAATACCGCTTCTGGAATAATGAGAAGAAGCGTGAGGTCCTGGTGCAATTCCTCAGGATCGGAAGACAGAACGCCTACTGGAATAGGTTTGATTTTAAAGGCGCTAAAAACCTGATCGATGCGGGCGTTGAAACCCTGAATAATGAGGAGTATCAATATGGGGTCTATCCTGTCGCTAATGATAACGGCTGTTTTTTGGTAAAGGCGATTGGAAGAAGGATCGGTGCCAAGAGTGATACCAAGATGCTGCTTTTCTACGTACAAAAGTTAGGTGATAAAGGTGCTATTTCGAAATGGACAAATAAAGGAATGTTTGATGCAGAACAAAACAAACGGTTGCAGGCATTTTTAAATGCCTTCAAAGGGGATGTCAAGATTGTAGATTACGCTGAAAAGAACTCATGACTTCATACCTATCTATAGCATACTACCAAAAGGAGGCAGTCAAAAAGCATGGAAAAAACAGACATCTTGATCGTCGGCGGATCAGCGGCTGGTTTGATGGCGGCCCTGACGGCCAAAAAGCGCCACCCGGATAAGCGTGTTACGATGTTGCGCAGGGCGGATAAAACCCCGGTCCCGTGTGGGATTCCTTATATTTATGGGACCATTAAGCAGGTCGAAAAAAATGTGATCCCCGACGAAGGTTTCCTTCAGAAAGGGATCAATATTAACACCAAAGAAGTGCTTTCCATCGACCGGAAGGAAAAAAAGGTCGTCTTAGGGGACGATTCGCGCATTGCCTACGATAAACTGATTCTGGCCACGGGCTCGTGCCCCTCTTTGCCCCCGATTCCGGGCATCGATACCGGAAATGTTTTTGGTATCCAGAAGAACACTGAATATCTTCAGCATTTGCTGGGAACGCTTGAGTCTGCCCAGCAGGTCGTAGTGATCGGCGGCGGGTTCATCGGGGTGGAGATGGCTGAGCAGATAGCCAAAATGAATGCCGACAACGACAATAAGGCCGAGGTGAGCCTCATTGAAATGCTTCCCAATTGCCTGATGCTGGCCTGCGAGCAGGAGTTTTGCGTCGACACCGAAAACGAGCTGCGCGACCTGGGGATAAAGGTCATGACCACCGCCCAGGTGCAAGCCATCGAAGGCAATGGCAAGGTGACAGGCGTCAAGCTGGCCTCCGGCGAAACCATTGCCGCCGATGCCGTTGTCGTGGGCATCGGCGTGATGCCCAACATCGAACTGGCCCAGGCGGCAGGCCTCGCTGCCGATCCACGTCTGGGTATCAATGTAAACGAATATATGCAGACTGAGGATCCCGATATCTTTGCGGCGGGCGACTGCGCCACTAAATTCTCATTTTTCGACGGCCGGCCATCCACCATCCGCTTGGCTTCTGTAGCCTGCAGCGAAGGTATGATCGCCGCCAGTAATCTCTATCGCTGCGAGCGCAAGAGCATTGGCGCCATTGGCGCTTTCGGAACCAGTGTGGGAGATTGCAGCATCGCTTCGGTCGGTTTGACCAGCCAGGCAGCTTCGGAAGCCGGCATTGGCTATGTGGTGGGTGAAGCTGTTTCGCCCAACCGCCATCCGGGCTGCCTGCCGGGCTGCGTTGCCGATATGAAGGCCAAACTCCTGGTCAGGGAGGATGACGGCCGCATCATCGGCGGGCATATCCGTGGCGGTGAGGCCACAGCAGACATGGTCAACATCGTGGCCACGGCCATCCAGTCCGGTCTGACCGCCGATCAACTGGCAACCATGCAGTTTGCCACCCATCCCTTGTTGACTGCATCGCCGCTGTTTTATCATGTGATGCTCGCTGCCGAGAATGCGGCCGCCAGCCTGCCGCAGAACCCTCGCAACTGAACCCTGCAATGATAGGGGGGTAGGAACGTCTGCTTTGCGGCGTTCCTACCCCCCCTTTTTTAATCCTGCGAGCTAGATACGGCTTTCTCCAAGCGTCTGGTTGAAGCTCGATGGTGTTGAGGCAGGCGAACCTGCCCCCATTTATGTGCCGAGGCTCTGGTTAAAGCGAAGTACGCGGAAGTCGTTATCCCTCTGGATGATGGTGTTGAGGCAGGCGTAGTCCTGGCCCAGGCGGAAGAGGTTGACGATGGGCATGCCCAGGAGGTGGCAGAGGATGACGCGGTTGAGACCCGCGTGGGCGACGATGAGGACGTTGCCACTGGTTTCGGCGACAGTGTAGTAAAAAGTCGCCACGGCACGTTGTTGCAGATCGAGAAAGGACTCTCCACCCGGTGGGCGGTGGGTGTCGATGGCCTGTCCCCGTTTCCGAAACTCTGCCGCGGCCTTCTCCTGCAGGGCCGCAAAGGGCATGTTCTCCCAACTGCCCAGGCTGATTTCCCGGAAACCGGTTTTGGCCACCCTCGGGATGTCGCGCCTGCCTGCAATGATGGCGGCGGTTTCACGGGCGCGTGACAGATCGCTGGAGACGATCGCCGTCAGGGGGATCTCCTTGAAGAAAGCCTGCCAGCTTTTGGCCTGGCTTTTGCCAATGGTGCTCAGGGGCAAATCTGTCTGGCCGATGTAGCGTTTGACCCCATCGCTCTGGGTCTCGCCATGGCGCATGAGGAAGATGGTTTTACCCGGGTAGGGTAGGGCCTTGGGTGGCAGCGTCATGACGGCTTGTCCGCTTCCGCTTTTCCATCGCAGTTTTGGGTAGCTCGGGTGATGAGGCCGGCCAGGGGTGCCTGGAGGCGGGCTTCGATAGTGTCCCGGATGGCCCGGGCGGCTCCCTGACGGCGCAGGATGTTGCGCCGTGCTGAGGGAATATCGCCGAAGCGTTTCAGGGCGTGGGCAAAGCGCGCCTCCATGGGCAGGATCTGCGTTTCGCTGATGTGCTTGTCAGCAATGAAGACCACTTCTGCTTCTCCCACTTCTTCTCCGCTCGTCAAGGCGATATCGTCATGGTGGGCCACGATGTCGGCCACACGGTCAAAATGGAGCTGACGAAGGCGCTTCGCCCCTGCTTGAGCGTGGCCGCCCTCTCCCTTTGCGATATCGTGGAGCAGGGCGCCTGCATGGATAAGTCCTGTATTGAGATGGGCCCCCCTCTGGCAGAGTGCTGCGGCAATGGCGTCGGCCGCTGCCGCCACCATACGGCTGTGACGCTTTATGCAATCGGCAACCTCCCAGGTAGCCCCCAGCAGAACCTCGCACTCGGCATCAGTGGGGATGTCGTGGTCGATCAACGCCTGCTTCATCGCCTTGTAGCGCTCCGGATGGTCCATGTCCTGGAGGATGAAGCGGTCCGGTACCTGGACCTCGACCGCTCTGGCCGTGGGCGCTTCCAGAATCGCGCGCAGGCCGCCGACGCCGTTGTGGTTGCGGATGGCGGTGATGAGGTCTGCCGGTATGAGGGGTGGGTGGCCCCGCTGACCATCGAAGACCGGGTGGATGGTTGTGCCGGGGTTGTGCCGCTGAGTGCAGGCTTCAATCAGCAGCTGCAGGGTCGCCGGCCGCACCAGGGGGATATCCACTGGGAGGATGAAAACCCCGTGGCTGCGGGGATCTATCTGGGCCAAGCCGGCCTGGATGGAAGAGAACATGCCCTCGCGAAAACGTGGATTCTCCGCAATGGCCACCCCTGCAGTCCTGAGTTTTGGTCGCAGATCTTCCGCCCGGTGCCCCACTGCCACGCAAATATCATCCACCCCGACGGTCCGGAAGCAGTTTATGACGCGCTCCACCACGCTGACCTCCCCCAGGGGCAGTAGGGGTTTGAAGCGTCCCATGCGGGAGGAGAGGCCGGCTGCCAGGATCAGGGCGCTCGGGCGGTCGTTATGGCTCGCGGGTATCACGGCCGAAGCTTGGCCCGTTCCTGAATGAGTTCGGCGACAATGCTCACGCCGATCTCTTCCGGGGTTTCGGCTTCGATGGCCAACCCGATGGGGGAGTGGACCCGCTCGAGATCGGCACGGGCGAAGCCGTCTCCCATGAGGGACGAATAGATGGCGTCTCTTTTACGTTTGCTTCCGATCATACCGATGTAGGCGGCATCCGTTTTGAGGGCCTGGGCCAGCACGGCGCGGTCGTGGTGGTGGCCGCGGGTGAAGATGACGATAAAGCTGGTTTCGTCCACACCGAGATTCTCGCAGGCTTCGCGAAAATCGGCAATCACGTGGATCTCTTCGGCTTCGGGGAAACGCTCCTGGTTGGCAAACTCATCCCTATCATCCAGGATGACGGTGCGGAAACCGGTCATGGCAGCCAGATGGAGGGTGGGCTGGGCCACGTGGCCGGCGCCGAAGAAGTAAGCCGTGGTGGGGCGCTGGGCCGGCTCGATGATGGCCAGGGTCCCATCGAGTTGCAAGACTTTCATGCCAGTGGCGCGCCGGGCCGCGGAGGCGATGTCCTTCCAGGCGCTATCGTCGAGAGGCGATCCGCCACAGATCTCCTCTGTTGGATCCACCACGCAGTGGGAGATGGTCTCAATCTCTGTCGCCTTTGCTGACGCCTGTACAATGGTCACAAACCAGCCACTGGCCAGAGTTTCAAGCAGGGTCTCCCATTTCTGGAAAAGGGTTAGATTCTCGTCGCAGGCCGTCACCAGATCCAGCAAGACAGACCCCTTGCCACCACAGATCATATCCATGGCGGCCGTATCGGCGCTGGTGAGATCGTAGGGCATGAGGATCGGCGCTGACTGCCCCGCCAGGATGGCGGCAGCCTTTTTCTCCACCCGGGCCTCCAAGGTGCCGCCGCCGATGGTGCCCTCAGCGCCATCAGCGCTGATGATCATCTTTGTACCGGCGGTTCTGGGAGCCGAACCTTCGCGCGAGATGATGGTGGCGATGACGAAGGGCTTTTTCTTTTCCAGTAGTCTGCATGCGGTGATAACAATGGGGTCGGTCATAAAGCAGCCTCTTTCCTGCCATCGATGATGCGGCGTTTAATGGAGCTGTTGTCGGCGGTGACCAGGGGGCCAAGGGCGATCGCTTCCAAATGCAACT
>JBNKKA010000183.1:0-8520 GCA_050291585.1 Desulfobacteraceae bacterium | reverse complement strand
ATGGGAGCAACGGAACGTAAAACCCGGTTTAGCATCTGCGGCGTTCGGGTCGTCAATGCACTGGGGGAGGGGGTCAAAACTGGCTGAAGGGGGATAGACCATAGGCGGCCCGGGCACGATCACAATTGCGATTGGGGGCACACGGCTCGGTCTCCCAAGCTATTCTGAATAGATGGCAGGAGGATGGTCGCGAGGCGTAGATGTCACAGGTCACCGCCACGCCAACGACGCCCATCAGGGCGGTGCAACGTTTACTGAAGCGTTTTTCGGTACCACGCATGGCCCGTCGACCCTGGCTGATCGACACAGTATAAACCACTGGCACGATACCCTCCTCAGTGACCCGGTTTTTCACAAGCCTTCATTCTAATAATAAAAAAACGAATAATACTTGGCCTGAGCCAAAACGCCATGGTAAACTATTTATACATTTTCATTTCTACTGAACGCAACGTTGTGCGCTGGATTCCTTATTCCTATTCGTGTGACGGCGTTCCTCTTTGAAGTAGTCGCTCCCTCTGTGTGACCGTCATCGTATGGCGCTGTCCGCATCTGAACTTCTCATTCCCCGTGGCAATCTTTATTTCAATGGCTTTGACAAGGACTCTGTCAAAGCCACGGGACTCGTCCCGGTGGCTTCATCATGGATAGGTACAGTTGTGGCTAGGCTAAATCATCATCAACCCGGGTTCGGAAGCAGGAGGAAGCAATGGCTGAAAAACGGCAAGATAATCGTAGCGGAGTGGCCGTCTCCATCGACTGCCAGCCCTTTTCATTGGTCTACGAAACCCACCAAAGCGAAGGGATCCTGCGCAACTACTCTGAGGAGGGTGCCTATGTCGAGCTGCCCCGGCCCTATAACAAGGGCAATATTCTCATGATGCGTCTGCTGGAAGAGTCCCCCTCTGTGCTGGATGACGAGGTCGGCACCTGCCGTTCCCTGAGCTTAGCGGAGGTCAAGTGGGTGCGCCATATCGAGGGTGTCGGACCACCGCGTTATGGGATTGGGTTGAAGATGCTTTCCTGAAACCTTCTGCGCTTCCCGCCATCAGATCAGATATTGCTTGGCCTGGTTGGGGGGCAGCGGCAGGACGGTCACCAGGCGGTGCTCCTTGCCGGCGATCACCTGAACCTGTGCCGGTGCATCGTTGGGCGCCTTGCTATAACCGGCGCAGATGGCGGCCGCCAGAAGTATGGCGGGGTCATCGCCACCACCCGGCATGACAACCGTGGGACCCGGGGCGCCCTTGACTTTGAGGACCAGATCTGAGCGGTCATCCACCAGCTTATTAAGGGCGGCGTTATCCGCCTGGACGCGTCCCACGGCGATCTTGACCTGAGGGGTCAGGCGCATGTGGCGGCCGTGTTTCAGGAGACGCAGTTCGTTTTCTGTATAGGATTCCTGGTGGTCGAAGAGGTCCCGTAACCGCTGGCTGTAGCCCTTGTCGGTGAGCAGGCAGCCGCCCGCCGGTGCGGGGTAGTTCTTGACCCCGTATGTTTCGGCCAGCGCCATCTGGCGTTTGCGCGAACGGCCGCTGATGTCCAGCAGGCGCTCGCGGTCCACCAGGCCCTTCTCCTCCATGGCCGTCGGCGGCAGGCAACGGGCGCTCAGGGGCCGCAGTATGCGGCCGTCGTATTGACTGTGTTTCTCCACATAGCGCAGTGACTGACGGTTCTGGGACATGGGACGCTGTCCCGCCACCTCTCCGCTGAAAAGAAAGTCGTACCCCATCTCCTCCATCATCTCTCCGGCCAGTCGAAACATCAGACTATGACAATCCATGCAGGGGTTCATGTTCTTGCCGAAACCCGCCGGGGGAGCCTTCATCAAGGCCATATAGATGGGCGTAATATTGCGCACGTGTAAGGGGATATCGTGGGCTGCGGCGGCCTGGCGGGCCTTATCGGCCGAGAAGAAGGGTGTCTCGAAGCTCACCCAGGCCACCTCGATCCCCTGGTCGCGCAGCACCAAGGCGCTGAGGATACTGTCCAGGCCCCCGGAGCAGAGACCGAGGGCTTTGGCTTTATCTGATCTGGTCGAAGTGTCGGTCATAGAACCTTGTATAAATTAAGCCTGTTTTTTTGGGGCGGATGCAGCCGCCTCAGGTAATAGTTTTGTTTTTTTCCGTCAAGACTTTTCCTCGGGAATGACGGATTGACAGGAATAAGCATCGTCCGCCAGAGTCAACTTGTCGTCGGCCGGTCGGGTCGGTTGGAACAATGGCCGCACGTCCTCCACGATCATATAAAAACAGGGCACCAACAAAAGCGTGATGATGGTTGCGAACAGGACCCCATAGCCCAGACTGATGGCCATGGGGACCAGGTGGCGGGCCTGGCGCGAGGTTTCGAAGATCATGGGCGTCAGTCCGCCGAAGGTGGTCAGGGTGGTGAGCAGAATGGGACGAAAACGCTGGATAGCCGCCGCCTGGATCGCCTCACCGGGACCGTCGCCCGTGCGTCTTTTACGGTTGGCCAGATCCACCAGCACCAGGCTGCCGTTGATCACCACCCCGCTCAGGGCCACCACGCCAAACATGCTGATGACGCTCAGGCTGTAGCCCATGATGAGGTGGCCCACGACCGCCCCCACCAGGCCGAAGGGGATGGCAATCATGATGATGGCCGGCTGCACATAGCTGTTGAGGGGCACCGCCAGCATGATGAAGATAACGCCTAAAGCCAGGAGCAGACCGCGCATGAGGGCCTGCATGCTGTCGCGCTGGTCGGCGCGCCGTCCCTCGAAGCTGTAGACCAGTCCGGGATAGCGCGCCTGGAGCTGGGGCAGGGCCTCGACCTTGAGGTCTGCCAGCACTTCGCCGGCGCGGCTGCGCGGCTTCACATCCGCCTCCACCGTGACGATGCGGCGGCCGTCCTTGCGGCGGATGTCCGTGTAGGCCCGGCCGCGGGTGAGGGTGGCGGCGTCCCGCAGGGGCATCTCACCACCCTTGGGGGTCTGCAGCACCATCTCTTCGAGGTTAAATTCCGATTCCCGCTCTGCGCGCGGCAGGCGCACCATCACCTGAATATCGTTGCGGCCGCGCTGTTGACTCAGGGCCTCGCTGCCATAGTAGGCCGCCCTAAGCTGACGGGCGATCTCGCGCGCCGTCAGCCCTGCGCTTTGGCCCGCCGGGGTCAGCTGAAAATCGAGCTGCGGTTTGCCCGGCGAAAAGCCGTCATCCACGTCGCTGACATTGGGGTAGAAGCGCATGGCCTCGGCCAGTTCGGCGCTGGCCTTTTCCAGAACCGCCATCCGCTGGTGACTCAACTGCACGGAGAGGGCCCCTCCATGTCCCGGTCCGCCGCTATCGCTCTCGAATCGCAGGCTTTCCAGGCCGGCCAGGGCGCCTGTTTGTTCGCGCCAGCGTTGGGTGAATTCGGCCGTGGACAGGGGGCGCCGGTCGGGCGGTGTCAGATAAACCCGCACCCGGGCTTCATTATTGTCGGCGGTGGCATAAATACCCTCCACCAGCTCCTGGCCCCCGTTGGCGGCGGCCACGGCCTGGGCGGCTGTGACCAAACGCTTCTCCACCTCAGTCGTGCGACTGAAGGCGGTTCCGAAGGGCAGAACCGTCGAGGCTTGGGAGAAATCGGATTCGATCTTTGGGAAGAGCTCGAACCCCAGGCGCCCGCTGCGCATGTAGCCCACCGTGGCGATGAGCACGGCGATGCCCACCGCCACAGCCAGGTAGCGCCAGCGAATGACGCGCGCCAGAAAGGGCCCGTAGCTAAAGTGGACGAAGCGCAGAAAAAAGCCGCTGAAACGCTGCTGCTGGCAGTGCAGCCATCCCAGGGGGCCCCAATCGCGGCGGGGGCGTTTATGGCCCAGGTGGGCTGGCAGGATCAAGAGGCTCTCCACTAGGGAGATGGCGAAGACGCTGATCACCACCAGGGGGATCACGCGGAACACCTTGCCCATGAAACCCGGGATGAAGAGCATGGGCACAAAGGCGATCATATTGGTCAGCACGCTGAAGATGATGGGCACGTAGATCTCGCGCACGCCGCTGACGGCCGCCGGGAACCAGGCCATGCCCTGCTGGCGCTGGTAGTAGATGTTCTCCCCCACCACGATGGCGTCGTCCACCACGATGCCCAGGGTGACGATGAAGGCGAACATGGAGACCATGTTGATGCTGGCCCCCAGGCCGGGCAGGATCATCAGAGAGCCTAGGAAGCTGATGGGGATCCCCAGGCTGACCCAGAAGGCCAGGCGGGCCTCCAGAAAGATCGCCAGCATCAGAAAGACCAGGCATAGCCCCATGAAGCCGTTCTTGAGCATCAGCTCCAGGCGTTGACGGTAGACCTGGGAGCGGTCGTTGCGCAGCTCCACGAAGAGGCCCGGGGGCAGCTCCGACTTCAGGTCGGCCACCACAGCACGCACGGCATCGGCCACCTCGATGGGGGTCTGCTCGCCCACCCGGTAGATTTCGAGCAGGACAGCCGGCTGGCCATTGTAGGAGGCCTGGCGGTCGGTTTCTTCGAACCCGTCGGTGATGGTGGCGATATCATCCAGGCGCACAGGGGTGCCTTCCAGGCTGGTGATGATGGGCAGCTGGCCGAACTCGCGGGCGTAGTCGCGGCGCTCCTTGACGCGTACAAGGACGTCGCCGCCGGCGGTCTTGATGGCCCCGCCGGGCAGATCCACCGCCGCGCTGCGGATGCGCGCGGCCACCTCATCAAGGCTAAGGCCGTAAGCCCGCAGGGTCTCCTGGGTGATCTCCACACTAATCTCGTAATCGCGTACACCCGACAGATCGGCCTGGGTGATGTCGGGGTGCTGGAGGAGTTTGTCGCGTACATACTCGGCGTATTCGCGCAGTACCTGCTCTCGCTGATTGCCGTAGAGGGCCAGGCTGACAACAAAGCGCTTGCGGGCGGCGATGGTGATCTTGGGGTCCTCCGCGTCCTCGGGAAAACTGGTGATGCGGCTCACCTCGGCCTCGATGTCCTGGGCCAGGCGTTGGATGTCGCCGCCCTCGATCATCTCCACCGTCACCGAGGCCCCACCCTCTCCGGCCGTGGCGGTGACCTCCTTGATATCGTTGAGTCCCTGGATCGCCTCCTCGATGGACAATACGATACCGCGTTCCACCTCCTCGGGGCTGGCCCCGGGATAGGGGACGCGGATGGTCACCCGGTCCAGCTCGAAGTAGGGGAAGACCTCCTGCTGGATATTGCGGGCCCAGAACAGTCCACCCAGGAGAAATATCAACATGAGCAGGTTGGCTGCCACGGAGTGGCCCGCCATCCAGGCCAGGGGGCCTTTTTTGATGTCGGTGGCGTCATCGTTCACGAGGACTTTCCTCCCTGGGGTTTGCCGTCCTCTTTGGCAGGACGCCTATCGGGGGGCGCATCGGCAGCGGTGCGCAAGGGCATGCCCTCCACCGGGGCGGGCAGGGCCGAGGTCACCAGCCGTTCGCCGGCTTTCAGGCCGCTGTCCGCGTCCACTACCACCGTGTCGGCGTCGCGCCAGACAGGACGGATCCCACGAATGTTGAGGGTATCTTCCGTGGTGGCTAGCCAGATGGTGTCGCCGTCGTGCACGGCGCTGCGCGGCAGACTGAAGACCCCCTCCAGGCGGCGACCCTCGATCTCCACGCGTACGAACTCACCGATGAGTAGGGGCGGGTCCTTCTTGTTCGCGCTTTTAAGTCCAAGAGGATCCTCCACCGCCACCAGCACCCGGGCCATGCGTCCCTCGGTGGTCAGGTCGCCCCGCAGGCGCACCAACTGGCCTTGGCGGCGATGCTTCTGCGCATAGTGGATCGTGGCCATGGCGCCGGTTTTATCGGTCAGGCGCGGTATCCGCAACCAGTCGAGGCGATCCACGGGAACCGAGACCTCCACCCAGAAACGGTCGGTCCCCACCAGGTCGGCCAGGGCCTCCTGGGTGCCGACCTGGGAGCCGGAGGCCACCATGCGCGAGCGCACCATGGCGTTGAATGGGGCCTTCACGTGCGTGCGGGCCAACTCCAGGCGCGCCTCGTCCAGGGCGGCCTGGGAGGCCGTCAGGTCTGCTTCGGCCTTGGCCAGGTGGGGTTTGCGCAGGGCCAGGTCGGCATCCACGCCCTTGGCCTTGCCGTTGAGCAGGGACCACTCCCGGCGGGCCACCGCCTGGCGTCCTTTTTCCAGGCTGAGGGCGTACTCACTGTTGACCACGGCGCTTTGGGCCTGGGCCACCGCCAGGCGATAGTCACTGTCATCCACCTTGAGGAGCTCCTGCCCCGCCTTGAGCAAGCCGCCGACGGTGAACTCGGGATGCATGTCCACCACCTGGCCCCCCACTCGAGCCTTGAGGGTCATCTCCTGGGCGGGCACCACCCCCCCCATGGCCGTAATCGTCACCGCATAGTCGCCCTCCTGAACAGCCATGGTCTCCACCAGGGGCGCCAGGGTCGCGGGGGGCCGCCGCTTGGTCTTGGGGGCCGTGCTTTTGAAATAGGCAGCGGCGGCAATACCGGCACCGATGACGATAAGTACCAGGATAAACTGGATAAAACGCTGTGATTTTGAGGGGGCTGAGTGATCTGGGATTGTCAAAATGATACACTCCTTGAGACCGGTAGATGGAATTGGGCGCTGTCAGTGCTTCAGATATCCCGGCAGGCATGGGGAGCGCTGCCCGCCATAAGTCGATTCAAAGCAGGCACATAATAAGACCTTTTAATAAAGCTGCCAATCCCCAACTTGTTTTTAAGGCTGAATAGGGTCGTCACCGGATTCAGACCAAGTTGTTTCCTTGAAAAAAGTCGGTGGTATCGCATATTATGAGTGATGTCGTGGCCGTCTGGTGATTTGGGTTTGGCGTCAGGTGTCAAAGGAGAGGCATATCTTCAAGGCCTATATAAGATTTTCTAAAGCACTGTTGCGTATATCTGTGATGGCTGTCGTGTTGAGCCTTCTCACGGCACCCTTGCCTTTCGCGCTGTGCCCAACCGTAAAGGCCGCAGAGAAGGTGGCCATCACGGCTTTCAATTATCCACCGTATATGGATGAGGCGCTGCCGGGAAATGGGCTGTTCTGCGAGCTTGCCTATGAAGCTTACCGATCAGCGGGTGTTGACGTGTCTTTCAAATTCTTCCCCCTGAAGCGTTCGACGGAATATGTAAAAAGAGGCCAAGAACTGGCCCAACTCGGCACCGTCTGGAACTTCCCCGAGGCATCGCGAAAAGACCTCCAGCCTGTACCGATGTTCTACTACCGGGTAGTGGGCTTTTATCTAAAGGACAGGTTCGAGGAGATCCATTTTAAACGCCTGAAGGACCTGCGCGGATACAGGCTGGGAGTAATAGCGGGGAGTTCGGACGAAGCCATTCTGAAAAAAGACAAACGACTGAAGATTGAGGCAGTGAGTTCCATGGCCCAGATGTTTCAAAAACTCTACCTCGCGAATCGACAGGATATCGTTTTTGCGGTGGAACTAAGCGGGCTGAGTTTTATCAGAAAGCAGTATCCGGGCGATATGGACCGGTGGGTGATGACCCAGGATGCGGTTCAGGGCCTCAGGGGCGATATCGTTTTCTCCAAAAACTATCCCGATGCGGCCAAGTATATTGCCAAATTCAAAGCAGGCTTTGGCATAATAAGAGAGAACGGAACCTATCAGCGAGTGTTTGAAAAATACTATGGGAAGGGTAAGGTTCCGCCCATAGTAAATGAGATCAACAGAGAGATTTTCGTCCTTCCCAAAGAGTAAGCCGTTGGTTCAACCCCGCCTATTGCTTCAATAACGACGTTTCCGAGCGGAACAAAAGATCGCTTTCAATCCCAGGATGATGCATGTCCACAAGGTGATCGATGCGGGTTGGGCGATGGAGATGCCTTTCTTACATCCATTTTGCCACTACTCTATCACAATTGTCGTTTGGGGCATGCTACAAGACTTGTCATGGACGGCTGCAAAGGAACGAGGCGTCGGCAGTCGGACGCAACGAGGTCGCTGGACCGCCTTCAGTTGGGAGCGTGGCCGAGGAGAACTTGATGCGCATGGCGGCTTGAACATACATAGAAGAACTTCGGGCCTTTTTTAGTCTCTGCATCAATTGGAAAAATATTTTTATTGACATTTTGCGGCGGTTGTGAGACAGGATGGCCGATTTTTGTTCAGACCATCATCTCACCCCTCTGACGCCTCCGCAGTAGTGAGGCAACGGCTTTTAAAACCGCCGGCAAGTCCCCTCTGTACATCGATGGTTTCTATTTGAAACACCGGCATCCGACCCTCTATGGATTGGATGGTTGTCGGGTTGAGCCATGCTCATTGCGGATATACTTGAGGTGCCTGCTGAAACTCGCCAAAGTATTTTATACACTGAGCGGTTCTGGATCTTCTGAATCCAAGCAAAAAGCAGTTTACCAAGCCGATATAGAAAAACTGCCCGCGCCGTAGCTATACCCAAACCGCAGCTGAGTTCCATAAGACCGAATTTTCGACTTACACGAAGCGGCCTGATGAATGAAAACATCTAGTTCTTTTCCCGCAATACGGGAAACCCCAGAACCCGCAGTCGCCGGTAC
>JBNKKA010000182.1:0-8682 GCA_050291585.1 Desulfobacteraceae bacterium | reverse complement strand
GTTTCACCTGCACGTCAAACAAGGTGGCCGGATCCACCCCCAAACCGATCTTGCGCAGGATATAGCGCGTGAGCCGCTTTTTGTTCTCCAGCCGTGCGGCCATCCAGGCCCCTCGAAAATCGGGATCATCGGCGAGGGGTACCAGCTCGAGGAGCCGGTCCAGATCGCAGATCCAATCTGCGCCGATCTTTGCGCTGATCAGGCGGGAGAGGCCGGGATTGGCCTGATAGAGCCAATGCCGCGGCGTCACACCATTGGTGACGTTCAGAAAACGGCCGGGGAAGATGGCGTCAAAATCACGGAAGAGCTCATTTTTCAAAATTTGAGAGTGCAGCTCGGCCACGCCGTTGACCTTGTGGCTGCCCACGATGGCCAGATGGGCCATGCGCACCTGCTTGACGCCGCCTTCGGCAATGATGGACACCCTGGAAAGCAAGTGCGGATCCTCCTCAGAGGGGGGCAAGGACTCCAGAAATCGGCGGTTGATCTCAAAAATGATCTCGAGATGGCGGGGCAGCAGACGGCCCAGCAGATCCACGGACCAGGTTTCCAGTGCTTCCGGCAACACCGTATGGTTGGTGTAGGCAAAGGTCTTCTCACAAATGGCCCAGGACGCCTCCCATTCGAGCCCCTCTTCATCCATGAGCAGCCGCATCAACTCGGGCACGGCGATGGCCGGATGGGTGTCGTTGAGCTGAATGGCGACAAAGTTGGGCAGCTCCGCCCAGTCCCGGTTGAGCTTTTTATACCGCCGCAGGATGTCGTTTAGGGTGGCGGCCACGAAAAAGTACTGCTGCTTGAGCCGCAACTCCTTTCCGGACATGGCTTCGTCGCTGGGATAGAGCACTTTGGAGATATTTTCGCTCATCACCTTGGCCTCTACCGCGCCGATATAGTCGCCCTGGTTGAAATCGGCCAGGTCAAACTCGCGACTCGACTTGGATGCCCACAGCCGCATATTGGTAACATAGTCATCGCCGAAGCCGGGAATCAGGATATCGCAGGCCATGGCCATTACCAGCTCACCATCCACCCATCGATAGCGCAGTCGCCCGTCGTCGTCAGCATAAGTTTCGGAGCGGCCGAAAAAACGAATGGGCAGCATGTGGTCCCTGCGCTGGATCTCCCATGGATTCCCTCGACGCCGCCAGTTGTCGCTTTGCTCGCGCTGGTAGCCGTCCTCGATGACCTGATGAAATATGCCGTAATCATAACGGATGCCGTAGCCATATGCCGGCAGATCGCGGCAGGCCAGGGAATCCATGTAGCAGGAGGCCAGGCGCCCCAACCCGCCGTTGCCCAGCCCGGCATCCCACTCCTCCTCCTCCAGCTCGTCCAGGTCGAATCCCATGGCCGCAACGGCCCGGCGGGCATCATCCTCCATGCCCAGGCTGATGAGGTAGTTCTTCAAAAAGCGGCCCGGCAGAAACTCCAGTGAAAGAAAATAGACCCGTTTGGAAAGGGTCTCGTAAAGCGACCTTTGGGTCTCGATCCATTTGGCGATGAGTTGGTCGCGAACGGCATAGGCCAGACCGATGTAGCAGGCGTAGTTGCTGGGTTTGTCCGGATCGTTGCCCAGGGTATAGCAAATGTGGTGGCGGATTTGGTCGATGAGGGCGGTTTCGGTTTCGGCGCCTAAAGGTGTCACACCTGGGGCGGTTTGCATGGGAGCTCACCTCCTTCTTACTGGACATCCATTTACGATCGGGGGGCACTGCCTTGAAACGAAGTCAGAAGTCGGTCTCGAACAAACCCGGTGAGCGTCAGTGGTGTATTTCCATCCTAATCAAAGATATCCACCGGAGCAACTGAAACATGCATTCGATGACAATTCTCAGAGGGGCGGATAACTGTCTCTGTAGGCCACCGGCGGTGGCGTGCCAACCTGGTTGTTCGGCAGACCCAAATGCGCTATTGAAGAGAAAGGATCGCCCCTGATCTTGAGATCATCGACCCGGAAAGCCATGCGAAATGAAAAAGCGTGCGCTCATTTTGCTGCCTCCGATCTTTCTGCTTCTCGGCCTCATTCTCCTCACAGGCTGCCAAGTCCGGCAGAACCTGCCCAATGCCATTGAGGGAGAAATTGACCTTACGCACTGGAATCTTTAGCAGCAGGGCAGCGTCGGTCTCGCCACCTATCGTTTGAGGCTGAGATTGGCTTCGGACGACACTGCCAAGGCGCTGCAGGTGGCCAATATCTATTCTGGCTATCGGCTCTGGTTGAACGGGAAACCGATGTCGTCCTCGTGTAGGGTGCTGCCCAGCGCCACTCCGAAACCATCCGCCGGGAATTCGACATCTTTACAATAGATTCAACCGCACCTTCATTGGATCTGATTCTCCAAATTTCCATCACTACTACCGTGGTGGTTTTAGCGCATAGATCCGGATCGGTCTCGAGCGAGGCATTCACTCCCGCCAAAATAACCTGTAAGTGGACGAGATGATCAATGGCGCGTTTTAGAACACGAGCCGACAATCGAAGACATATGGGGGTTCGCCTGGTTTAACGATCGTCTCTATCTTTCTACTATGCGGGCTGTTTTTATACCCTGGAAGACGAATCGCACGAACTGGTTGACTTCGGGGATGACATTCCCGAAAACTATTATCATCTCGCGGTAAGTGGGGGCGTGCTTTTTTCCATAGGGAAAAAGATATCATGGGATTTGATGACTTGACCCTTTGACTTTTGCACTGCCTTGACAGGACAGCCTCCTTCCCATACACCATAAAACAAGCGCTATGCGGACCCGTCGCGCCCTTTAGCATCCGTACCGTGCCCGGCACATAACAGTCGCTGCAGCCGACCGGGCTCCGCCTAAAGAACCGTTCCCCAAAAAAACCACTGAGTCTGGCTAAAGGAGTTTCGGTCTTGCATTACCGCCACCGCCTGGCGCCTGAATTATTTTTAGGAAGAGATAAATCATGCTTAGTGTCATCTATAGAAAACTCTTTTTAGTTGTTATGCCGGTTATAATCGCCGCCCTGCCGGCGATACTGTATGCAGAGACATTTTATGTAGCTCCCGACGGAGATGACGGAAATCCAGGTACGGTTGAGGCTCCCTTTGCCACAATAAAAAAGGCTCATGATAACGAGGCGCTACAGCCAGGAGATGTGATTTACTTAAGAGGTGGGACCTACTACCCGAGCCTACAAACTATTTTCAACAAAGCTGGAAATTCAAATAATTATTTTGTGCTGAGCAGCTACCCGGGTGAAAATCCTGTGATAGACGGCAAAAACATACCCGAGGGAGATACCAACTCAATATCAACACCAACTTGGGTTTTTAAAAATGCCGGATATTGGAAAATCCGGGGGCCTATC
Source organism: Desulfobacteraceae bacterium (assembly GCA_050291585.1). Lineage (GTDB taxonomy): Bacteria > Desulfobacterota > Desulfobacteria > Desulfobacterales > Desulfosarcinaceae > JASJCL01. The sequence continues at coordinate 5,349 of JBNKKA010000182.1, read as the reverse complement.
CATCTGACCAATGGCCGGGGGGCCGGCGTGTACATCGAGGGCAGCCAGGTTCTTGAATTTGATCTGGTTGAAAGCAGCTATAACGGCAACCGGGCGGCAAGGGCCGGTCACGGATTTTTCATCTACTCCAGCGCTACCAACGATATTCTGTTTAACAACTGCGACAGCCACCACAACGCCAATCATCTCTGGAAAAGCGGTGAAGACCAGCTGGTCAACCAGTACCAGCACGGAGACGGCTGGCGGATCTTTGATGGGACCAACATCAGGCTGGTCGGATGCAGGGCATGGCACAATCTGGATGACGGGTATGATTTCACCCAGGCCGACAACAGCGTGGAAATGATCGAGTGCTGGGCGGCCTACTCCGGGGTCGATGATGCGGAGGGAAGCATTACGGGCACACCCAACAAGCCGATGCCCAGGTGGGAGGGGGACGGTATCAAGCTCGGATATGAAAACCACACCGGACAACACCGCGCCATACGGTGCTTGTCTTGGAACAACCATTGTCACGGCTGGACCGTGCGGGGAGGGCCGTACGAGATATACAATTCCGCCGCCTACAACAATGCGGAAGAGGCGTTTTCAGGGATTAACAACGAGCCCAACATACGGCGCAATACCTACGGGTTCCGCAACCGATCGGGGGACGGTGGGGGAACGGATGGATATTCCGGTGTTTCAGTCTCCGAGGCCGATTTTATAAGCCTGGATGATGGGCAAATGCTCGGCCCTCGAAAGGCAGACGGCGGGCTGCCGGACCTCGATTTCCTGAAACCTGCTCAGGGAAGCGAACTCGTCGATACCGGAGTAGATGTTGGTATCTCCTTTGAGGGCAGCGCACCTGATATTGGACCGTTTGAGTATTCAAGCGCTCCCGGTGATGATAACAGTGACAGCGGTGACAGCAGTGACGGCGGCGATGGCGGAAATCGTGGTGGCGACAACGGCAGCACCAGCGGTGGATGTTTCATACACTCCTTTCATCTGATGCATGTTTTTTGAGACAACGCTAGTCCAAACTCAGCCTTCAGGTTTCGTTTGATCTTTCGAAGCGATAACGACCCTTGTCGAGAACGACATTGGGCGGTGTGTGCTGGTGTTCGGCGAACCAATCATATCCGTCTTTCAGATTTCGCCAAAAACCGATCCAGAGTGATCTGCGGTGGCGCCACATATTTTTCTGGTTCATTTGGAACGGAAAGATATGGACTCTGAAAAAGGGCTGGCCGTTTCGTAGGGCGGCGTCGGCCAGGGTGTAAATCGTTTCCATGGAGCGGTCGGTCATGGCGAAGCATCCGATGGAGATGCAGCTGCCGTGAACCATGAGTGCGCTGCCGGTACGGCCATGGACCCGGTCGTAGGGGTTGGGGTAGCCCAAGTCGAAGGCCAGATGAAAGCGGCTGAACGGGTTCATCCGGTTCGGTGTGACGAAGTAAAAGCCTTCGGGCGCTCTTCCATCTCCCTGCCTGAGTTTCGGCCCCTGTCCCTTCCCACCATAGGTGCAGATTGAAAAGGACTTGAAGTGTTCGTAGCCTGACGATCTCTTCAACCATACTTCCAGAATTCGTTCGGTTTTGAAGATACGGATGAAGAGGGGCGCACCCCATTCGAAGCCCCTGGCTGCCAATTGTCGCTGCAGAAGCCCGCGCTGACGTGCGATGGCCTGTCTGGAGCGCGGACTCGACGGCGGGACCTGGGCTAGGCCAGATGTGCTGAACAAGACGAACAGCAAGATGAAGGCGACAAGCCACAGCGTGAGACGACCCTTTCGTGTGGCAGCGGCAAGGGATGATCTTTTCTCCGCTAACGCATGCACCGGATCGCCTGATGCCGGTACCGGTGCATGCGAGATCATGGTTCGATTCAAATGCCATCCAACACCTTGTTTGCCGCTTCTACGGCCAGCTCGAAGGGATCTTTCTCGCTCCCTGCCTTGGAAATACCCCGCCGCGCGTGGACAATACCCCGCCGTGCGGGGACGATGAAAAAGTAGAGGGACTGAATCAGGAAAAAAAGACAGATGGTCAGGGCCCAGGACACGGAGGAGTGACCACCGAAAAAGAGCAGCAGGCCGGCGCCCCCCCCCAGGGTGAGCACCTCTGCCGCCAGGGCTCGCAGGGGCGCTTTCTGAAAACAGAGACCGCTGCGCACCCAGGCGAACACACCCAGCGCAAGGATGAAAAAGCTGCTGTAGGTTCTCGGCCACAATGCGGATCCCAATAGTATCGCCAGGGGAAAGAGCAGCGGAAGCAGGCGCACACCGCTCCAACGGGCCATCAACACGCCGTAGAGCGCCAGATCCGCCCACAGCATCAGCTTGAACGCCGTGGGCCAGTAGAGATAGATGCTGAGCGCCGATGCGGCGGGGACAACCGCGAACCCGCTGAGGATGGCGTAGACGATGGTGGTTCGTACGGGATTTTTCATCTCGCACCCCCTTCCTGCAGGGCCTCTTTGCGCTGGAGCAGTTCAAGCTCGACCTCTTCTTCGGTTGGGGCGCGCCAGGCCTGAGTGGGTCCCTCTGGGGCGACGATGTCCTCAAATGCGAGGATGTCCTCAAATGCGAGGATGTCATCAAATCCCTTCGACCGGGCCTGCTGCCGAAAGACGGCCACCTTGATCTTGAGCTGATCGTATTGCAGCCGCTGCCGGGCCAGTGTTTCGGAGAGGCTGCTGTTTTCTCGTGTCTGGGTTTCGAGTTGGAGTTTGAGCTGCTCACAGCTGCCCTGAAGCGACCGGCGCTTGCGGATCAGCATGCGGGCGATATCGTCTTTTTCCCTGCGGACGGCCAGATCGAGATCGTTATCCAGCTTTTGGACCTCCCCTTCGCGCTGGGCGAGATCGCTTTCCACCTGGCGGATTGCCTGCTCGATCCGTTTCAACCGACCCGCTTTATCCTCCAGGCTGGCTTCCATCTCTCTGAGATATTGTTTGAGCAGCAGCCCCTTGTCTTCCAGTTGATCCATGACGCCGTGGACGTCGGCTTTAAACAAACGCATCATGCGTGAGAGAATCGCCATGATCTCCTCCTTTACTTTTTATCGCGCCTTATCTGATAGCTTTCATATTGCAGCGCCTTGGAGCGCTGTTTTTTCTTCGCCGCGACCGCAGCCGGAGCGCCGCTAAAGGTGTCTGCCACGCTCTGGCGCAACAGGTTCACATCTTGGTCCAGGTTTTTCGCGACCTTGGTCGAACCGACCTCAGCGTTGACTGTGCGGTTTCTGTCTTCGTATTCCTGGATCTTGGTCAGCGCCTGCTCCTTTCGGCCCAAGCGAATGGCGTCGGCTACCGCTTCCTTGAGCTGGCCGTAATCTTCCCGGATCACCTGCTCCCCCCAGCCTAGCTTATCGATGCTGGCCATCACGGCCTTTTGATCGGCCAGACAGGCCAGCGATAGGCCAGAGTCATGGGTCAATTTCCGTGATACGCCGTTGTCCATGAACCGCGCCTGAAATACTCCCAGATGAAAGCTGCGCTCCTTGTCCGTGGGCACCTGGAAGGTCAGATAGAGCGTGCGCTGCTGCCCGGAGAGCAGATCGCCGGGACGGACCACGGCGACATTGGCCTGGGTGGTGATGGGATAACCGCCGGCATTGACCAGACGCACTCCGTCGGCCTGGGGAATACGAATTTCCAAACCCGATGCCGCGACGGTGCGCGTGGCCTGCAGCTCTTGGTCGAAAACCTGGGCAAAGGTCCGGGGATCTTCCAGAAAGTAGTAGCGGCCGACGCCATGATCGGCGATGGTGGTCATCACGATCTCGTTGAAGTCCAATCCCACGCCGACGGTGCTGACGGTAAAATTATGCTCTGCGGCAGCGGCGGCCATTTTGCCCAGGGCGATGGGATCGGTGATGCCCTGGTTGGCCAGACCGTCCGACATTAAGATCAGTTTGCGCTGGCGCTCCCTGGCCGGGGCCTGCATCAGCGCGGAGATCCCTTCGGAGAGGCCGCCTCCCAGATTGGTGCCACCGCCGGTGAAGACCTGCTCTACGGCCACCGCGGCCTGGTTGCGATGGGTCTCGGTCATGCTGGTCAGGGGCCAGACCGTGCTCACCCCGTCGGAATAGGCCACCACGGCCAACCGGTCGTTGCTGGTCAGTCCTTCGATCAAACGAAGCACAGCCAGGCGGGCGTCGTGGATTTTCTGACCGCTCATGGAGCCGCTGCGGTCCAGTACCACCACCAGATCGGCACGTTGTGACTGGGATTGATCGGGCCGCAGAATTTCATCGGCGGCAAGGGTCAGGGCCACCGAGGCTCTGCCGTCCGATCCCTTCAGGACCTTATCCTGCACCATGCTGACGGTCATCGAGACGGGCCCCTGCTTGACAGCCGCCGCGGCGCCGCCACCCGACCGCTCCTCTCTGGCGCTGACGTATGCCAGGGCGCCGCCCGTTAGGATGATCAATGCCAAGACTGCGAGAAAACTTCCCTTAAACAGCTTCATTTGCTTTACTCCTTTTTCTGCGGGTCCCTTGTTTATGCATGATCGAATTGCCATCTGACTGCAGTGTAGAATTTCTGGAGAAAAAGACAATTCAAAGAAGTGTAAAAGGTTATGGAGGTTTTTTTACATAAGTTTTACTTTGCCATGGGCAGTGGATGGCGGACAGGGTCTAACCACGGTCCAGGCGCAGGCCTGCGATCGGGTCATGCTACCCACGCTGGACGGTTTTTCCATATGCGAGCAATTGCGGCAGCAAAAACCCGGCCAGGCTTCATCATGCCTGCGGCCAAAGGCTCGGAACTGGCTCGCGCCTGTGCTCTCGGCTTTAGGCGTGCTTCTTTTCCCACGGAGTGTTTTCAAAATATTGAAATTACGCGATCCATTTTCGGTGGAGGAAGTGGCCAGATCCAAATTCAATTTGACGGGGGAAACACAATGCGATGCTTCATAGAGAAGTCATCGAAATCGGTGATCTAAAGGCGGGATATCTGGTTTTTAAAACCTTCATCGAACCTGCCGAGGCTGAGCTTGATGCTGGCTGAAGAACCCCTGCATATCAATGAACTCAAGGGACTCAGGAGAGACAATCGGTGCGTTTTAGCCAGCAGTTCCAGTACTACTGCCTTATGCTTATGTTGTCATTCGCGGCCACAGGATGCAGCGCCGCTAGGGTCACAAGGGTGGCCGAAACCCAGCCCGCCGTCATCGTGGAGAACGGATCCTGTGATGGGGCCATCCTATCCGCCATGCAAACCATGACCGGATCAGACCGTATTCGCCTGTCGCCGGATCTATTCCGTACCGAATCAACGGTGCTGCTCTCCAACTATATTCCCTCGGAAGTGTTGCGTGATAAGCCGCATCAATTCTCAGAAGCCGCTGACAGACGGTCC
>JBNKKA010000181.1:0-8723 GCA_050291585.1 Desulfobacteraceae bacterium | reverse complement strand
CCGTCAACCTGCAGACCTCTTTCATGACGCCGCCCTTCGGCTTCTCGCTCTTTTACCTCAAGGCGGTGACACCGCCGGAGGTCCGCACCGGGCATATCTATAAGGGCATCATCCCTTTTGTGCTCTTTCAATTGATTGGACTGCTCATCGTCGTCTTCTTCCCCCGCCTGGTCACCTGGCTGCCCAAGGTGGTTTTCGGGGGTTGAGAATAAGAAGTGGGTGGCGCATGGCCGCCAAAAATATGTTCCTTACCACCAACTTAGGAAGGGAGCTGCACATGATGAAAAGACGTGATTTCCTCAAAAAGGCGGGTACGGCCACCGCCGCCGCCGTCGCGACCACTGCGGTTGCGGCGCCTGCCGTGTGGGCCAAAGGCAAAACCTACAATTGGAAGATGGTGACCACCTGGCCGCCCAACCTGCCGATTCTGCAGACTGGCGCGGTGCGCTTTGCCAAACGCTTGGAAGAGGTCACCGAGGGACGCATCAAGATCCAAGTCTTTGCCGGCGGCGAGTTGGTGCCGCCCCTGGGGGTCTTCGATGCGGTTTCGGAGGGCACCGTCGAAGTGGGAAGCGGCGCTTCCTACTACTGGGCGGGCAAGGTGCCCGCGGCCCAGTGGTTTGCCGCCGTGCCTTTCGGCTTCAACCCCCAGGGGATCAACGCCTGGTTCTACAGCGGGGGCGGTCTGCAGCTGTGGGAAGAGGTCTATGCGCCTTTCAACGTCGTTCCCCGTCCCCAGGGCAACACCGGCGTGCAGATGGGCGGCTGGTTCCGCAAGGAGATGAACACCATCGAGGACTACAAGGGCCTCAAGATGCGCATCCCGGGCCTGGGCGGCAAGGTGATCGCCAAGGCCGGCGGCACCGTGGTGCTGCTGCCCGGCGGCGAGATCTTCACCTCCCTGGAGCGCGGCGTCATCGACGCCACAGAATGGGTCGGCCCCATGCACGATCTGCGCATGGGCTTTTACAAGGCCGCCAAGTACTACTACTACCCTGGCTGGCACGAGCCTGGGACCTGCCTCGAGGTGATGTTCAATAAAAAGGCCTACGACTCCCTGCCCAAGGACCTCCAGGCCGCCGTGGACGCCGTCGCCGCCGAAACCAACATGTGGAGCCTCTGCGAGTTCGAGGCGGGCAACGGCGCCGCCCTCCAGGAGTTGATCACCAAACACAAGGTCAACCTGAAGCGCTTCCCCGAGGACTTGCTGGCCAAACTACGCGAGCTGGCCAAGGAGACCATGGAGGAGGAGGCGGACAAGGACGCCGCCAGCCGCAAGGTCCACGAGGCTTTCAAAAAGTTCAAAACCCAGGTGGGCACCTGGGGTACTGTATCGGAAAACGCCTACTACAACGTCATCGCAGACAAGTATAAACTAAAGGTGTAGGCCGAAACCAAGCTTCGGTTGAAGTGATGGGATTCCGGCCCCGTCGCCTTCGGGCGGCGGGGCTTTTTTTTTGCAGCGAGAAACAAGGCTACTAGGGCTTGACAGGGACGGCGCTGCAGCTTAATGGCAATAGACTCACGCGTTTTTAAGCGCACACCAGAGACCCAAAGGCACAATTGGAGATACGAGAGATGCTGAAACTTGGAATGATCGGTTGGCGGGGGATGGTCGGCTCCGTTCTCATGGAACGGATGCTGGCTGAAAAGGACTTCGAGCGCTGCGAGCCCCTCTTTTTCACTACCTCCCAGGTGGGCCAGCCGGCGCCGGAGATAGGAAAAGCCGGGGCCAAGCCGCATGTCCTGCAGGACGCCCACGATCTTGACCAGTTATCCGGGATGGACGTGATCATCTCCTGTCAGGGGGGCGACTACACCCAGGCCGTCATCGGCCCCCTGCGCGAGAAGGGTTGGCAGGGCTATTGGATCGATGCCGCTTCGACCCTGCGCATGGACGCTAAGAGCCTCATCATCCTTGACCCGGTCAACCGCCGGGTGATCGACGCGGGGCTGGAGCGCGGCATCAAAAACTACATCGGCGGCAATTGCACTGTATCCCTGATGCTCATGGCCCTGGGCGGCCTCTTCGCCAACGATTGGGTGGAGTGGCTCACCAGCATGACCTACCAGTCCGCCTCGGGGGCGGGCGCCAACAATATGCGCGAGCTGGTAGCCCAGATGCGCTACCTGGGTGATGGGTCGGCCGCGCTGCTGGACGACCCCGCCACGGCCATCGCCGCCATCGACCGCCAGGTAACCACCGACCTGCAGTCGCAAGGCTTCCCCACAACCTGCTTTGGCGCCCCCCTGGCCGCCGCCCTGATCCCCTGGGTCGACCGGGCCATGGAGAACGGCCAGACCCGTGAAGAGTGGAAGGGGCTGGTGGAGACCAACAAGATCCTGGGCCGCTTCGATGCCCCCATCCCCATCGACGGCCAGTGCGTGCGCGTGGGCGCCATGCGCTGCCACAGCCAGGCCTTCACTATCAAACTCAAGGCGGCCATTCCCCTGGATGAGATCGAAGTGGCCCTCGCCGAGCACAACCCATGGGTACGCCTGATCCCCAATACGAAAGCAGCCACCTTGGCCGAACTGACGCCGGCCAAGGTCTCCGGCACCCTCACGGTGCCCGTGGGCCGGGTGCGCAAGCTCAACCTGGGAGACGACTACCTCACCGCCTTCAGCGTCGGCGACCAGCTCCTCTGGGGGGCCGCCGAACCCCTGCGACGGATGCTCAATATCCTCTTGGAGAATTTGTAACCTTGTAAGGCTCACGGAAACCCAAAAAGGCACCGTGCGCTTCCGATGGTCATCGGGAGCGCACGGTGCCTTTTAATTTTCAAACACAGGCCGCCGAAGGGCTGAAATGCAAGCGGCCTTGGGTCTTATTCTTCGTCGGGGAGGCGTACGACCATGACCGGGACAGAACTCCTGCGGACAACCCTACGGGCGGTGCCACCCATGAGCGCGTCCTTGAATGCTCCATAGCCGTGGGTGCCTATGACGATCATGTCTGCGTCGTTGGTCTCGGCCTGGCTGAGGATCTCCTCGGCGGGAATGCCTTTGACGGCGAGAATCTTTTCGACGATGAACTTGCATTGATCCATATCATCGCGCGCCTCGCTGCAGAAAGTGTTGAGGCGCTCGGTGATGGTGTCCAGGAGGGCGCCCTCCTTCTCCACCTGCAGCTGGGCCCACTCCTGCTCTCCCAGGTATCCGGAGATGTGCATGTTGAAGGCGGTGGACACATCCTCCAGAACGTGCAGAACCGTCACCTGGGCATCATACCGATCGGCCAGGCTGGCCGCATAGCTGAAGGCGTAGCGGGCGTTTTCGGATAAATCGGTGGCGTAGAGAATCTTTTTGATTTCCGGCACCATGATGGTTCCTTTCATTTGGAGTGAGGCAGGCGATAGGCGTCGAGCGCGAACGGGCGAACCGCACAGCAGGCTTTTAACGCCCTAAAAAGACAGTTAAATTTAACAATCTTAAGCACCGGCGCTGCCCTTGTCAAATGGGGGCGGCCATAAACCGCCCGGTGACAAAAGTGCGTTGCGCCTTATCCCTGAGCCTGAACGGGTTTGATCCGGATCTCCACCCGTCGGTTGAGCTGGCGTCCGGCCTCCTCGGCATTGGTGGCCACCGGCCGGGACTCTCCGTAGCCGATGGGGGTCACCCGATAGGGGTCCACTCCCCTTTGTACGAGAAGATTTTTGACCGCCTCGGCGCGGCGTTCGGACAGACGTTGGTTGTAGCTCTCCACCCCCACGCTGTCGGTGTGCCCCTCCACCATGATGTGGGTCTGGGGATACTTGACCATGATCTGGGCGATGCGGTCGATCTCGTTGTACAATCCAGGCCGCACGGCCACCGAATCGAAATCAAAAGTCACGTCGCCTTTGAGGGTGATGGCCAGGAGATCGCCCTCGCGGCTCACCGCGGCGGCCTCCGAAGCGGCCAGGGCATCCCGCATCTCGGCCTCCTGCTTGTCCATCATATGGCCAATCCCGCCACCGGCGACAGCGCCCACCATGGCACCCGCGGCAGCCCCCAGGACGGTGCTCTCCGTATTTTTGCCAATGACCTGGCCCAGGACGGCCCCTACCGCGGCCCCGCCGGCGGCACCATAACCGGCACCCTTCTCTGAATTGGTCGCCGTGGTGGCGCAACCGGTAACTAGCCACAAGCCTGCTACCATGAGGATGAGTATCTTTTTCATCATTCTTCCTTTCAGTTTAAAAAACGATGATGCAACCGCCAGGAGTGCAGCGCAGAGGGGCGGTCAATCTGTATCCCTAGTGCCGTTTCTGGACGGGCACTAGCCTAAACTTGAAACATCAAGGCTTCTGCTGCAACTCTTAAACCAGATCGGCGGGTCTATTCAAGCCTAGCTAAGGTAAGAACGATGAGATGGTTTTCCAAATATCCGGTTTCAAGAAGCCATTTGGTATTGATATTTCAGTGTATTTTAGAACGATAGGGTGAAATATGTTAATTTTATGGAGACGCCAGATTGGCTGGCGCCCCCACATGCCCATTAGCCGCTTCGCAAGGGCTGACAATTGGGAACATCCTCTCGCTTGGGGCATCGGCACCACCAGGTCGAGCCCTTGTCGGACGCTCCCCCGCTGCCATGACACAGGGGACAGGCGGGCAGGCTCCCCATGGGCTTCAGACGCAAGCCGATCCGGATCAACAGCCGGGCCATGCCCATACGCAAAGCCGTCCAAAGCGGTTTGCGGTGCCCCATGGGAACCGGCACCACATGCGGTCTGGCCATAGCCAGCAATTCTCTCTGGCGATCCTTGGCCATCATCTCCAGTAAAATGGGGTTCAGACTCATGGGTTTCCCTCCTCATCCGCGCCATGGGCGCATAAAAACAAAAAGAGGCTGCGGTTTGGGTTCACCCGCAGCCTCTAAAATAAAAAAAGCCGCGGACACTGAAGGCGTCCGCGGCTCTTGGCAACTCGAATAACAGAATCAGCTTATGGATTCCCCCGAGGCGGACGCATCAGACGCACTGACGCATGGGTTTGGCGATAGGAAGTGAGACATGTCATTTTTTCCAATCTCCTTTTGGGTGCTAGTTAAACGCCTGGGGCGGTTGGGTGTTAGGATCGCGCTATTGAACTTTTAAGGCAGTGTGATAAGCCTGCCTGCCAGTGGAAATGATTGTCGGTGTGAACCAAATCAGAAAAAAAGAAGCGATCTGCAACGACCGCTGAAGTATATGCAAGCGCCTTGATGTGTCAAGAAGAAATTAAATGCCTTCTTAATTTTTATCTCAGCAGCAGCCAGCTCGCACTCAGTCGCCCGGGCCGAGCATACGGCTGATCAGTTGGTCACGCATGGGAGTCAGAGATGTTGCTAACCCCGGAAACAATGCTCTACCCCCTCGCCGCCCTGGCACTGGGTGCCCTCCTCGGTGTCCTGGCAACGACGCTGACCCTCAGGCAGCGCTTCAGGTCCAAGTTAGAGCAGACGCGCTTTGCCGCCGAGTTGACTGAAGCGCGCTTGAACCAGGCGCTGGAGACGGTCCAGACGGCCCTTGATGAAGCGCAGCTTGGCCTCGAGCAGGTGGAAGCAAAAGCGGAGACCCTGGTGGCCCGCAACGCGGCCCTGGAGGAGAAGTCTTCCCGACTCCCCGCCATGGAGGCGGACCTGGCCGATCTTCGCTGCCAACAGGAGAAGGTGATTGAGGAGCGCAATACACTGGCGCGTCAGCTGACGGCATTGACGGTGCGCAGCGAAGCAGAGCAAAAACAGGCCGCCGAGCAGATCAAAGCCCTGGGGGAAGCACGCGCCGAGATGAAACTGGTTTTCCGCCAACTGGCCGAAGAGATCTTCAGCGCCAAGAGTCAGCAGCTCAGCGCCCAGAGCAAGGCCAGCCTTGAACCCCTCCTGAATCCCCTCCAGGAGCAACTGGGCGAGTTCCGCCAACGGGTGGATGCCGTCTATGATAGGGAGGTCCGCGACCGCACGGCCCTCAAGGTGGAGGTGGAGCAGCTGCGCAGCCTCAACGAACGCATCGGCAATGACGCCATCAACCTAACGAAAGCCCTCAAAGGGGAGAGCAAGGTGCGCGGTCAGTGGGGGGAGCTGATCCTCACCCGCATCCTGGAGGAGGCGGGACTGAGCCAAGGGCGTGAATTCGAGACCCAGGTGAGCCTTAACGACGGAAGCGGCCGGCGCTTTCAGCCCGATGTGGTGGTGCGCCTGCCCGGCGGCAAGGACGTGGTCATCGACGCCAAGGTCTCCCTGGTGGACTACGAGCGCTACCACCGCAGCAGCGATCCCCAGGAGCGCGCAGCGGCACTCAAGGCCCATGTCCAAGCGGTGCGTCGCCACATCCAGGGCCTGAGCGTCAAAGGCTACGAGGCCCTGGAGGGGATCCGCAGCCTGGACTTCGTCCTCATGTTCATCCCAGTGGAGGGCGCTTTCCAGCTGGTGCTGGAAAGCGCTCCGGAGCTCTTCGACCAAGCCCTTGAAAAGGAGATCGTCCTGGTGAGCGGCACCACTCTCCTGGTGACCCTGCGCACCATCCAGCACACCTGGCGCGATGTTCAGCAGAGCCGCAATGCCCAGGCCATCGCACGGGAGGCGGGGCTGCTCTACGATAAGTTCGTCGGTTTTGCCGAGGCCCTGGAAGCAGTCGGTAAGCAGTTGGACAAGGCCCGGCAGGCCCACCAGCAGGCCCGCGACCGCCTCATCTCCGGGCGGGGCAACCTGGTGGGCCGCACCCAGAAGCTGCTGGACCTGGGTGTTAAGGCCAAAAAAACCCTGCCGACGGACCTGGATACGGCCGCGGACGATGATGTTGCACCGAATTTAAGAGGAAAAGAGTTAACAGATGGATAGAGCCGTTACCACCCGCATCGACGCTGAGCGCTGCACCGGCTGCGGCCGCTGCGTCAGCGTCTGCCCAAAAGAGACCCTCAGCCTGGAGAATGGCAAGGCCGTCGTCAGCGGTAGTGAATCCATGCACTGCGATCACTGCGCCGCCATCTGTCCCGAGATGGCGGTTACGGTGGGGGCTATCGATGCGCAATTGGCGGTGTACCAGAGCTTCGATACCGACGAACGCTGGCTGCCCAACGGCCAAGGGGACACAGCCCAATTGGTGCGCCTCATGCGCTCGCGGCGCTCCTGCCGCAACTTCAAGGAAACGCCCGTTGGCGCGGCCCTCCTCGACGACCTCGTCAAGGTGGGCGTCACCGCCCCTTCGGGTTCCAATTGTCAGCCCTGGACCTTCATCCTCCTGCCCGACCGCAACCAGGTGGAGGCCTTCGCCCGACGCATCGCCCGTTTCTTCGACAAGCTCAACCGCACGGCGGAAAAGGGCTGGCTGCGCAACCTGCTGCGCTGGTGCGGGCAACCCTCACTCTACAACTACTACCGCGACCACTACATCACCGTTAAGGAGGGGCTGGAGGCCTGGCGTGCCGGAGGCCGCGACCGCCTCTTTCACGGGGCCCCGGCGGTGATCGTGGTGGCGGCCCGCAAGAACGCCTCCTGCCCGGCCGAGGACGCCCTTCTGGCCACCCAGAACATCCTCCTGGCGGCCCACTCTCTGGGGCTGGGCACCTGCCTGATCGGCTACGCCGTGGAGGCCATGCGCCATGACGACAGCATTGCGACGGCTTTGGAGATCCCCCCCGAGGAGAAGCCCCACGCCGTCATCGCCCTGGGTTGGCCAAAAAAGGTGGAGAATTACCGCGGCCTCTGCGGCCGCCTGCCGGTGACCATCAGGCAACCAGACCTAACTGCAGCTGCTTAGGGCTCAGCGCTCCGGCTCAGCGCTCCGGCTTATCGCTCCTCCCAGACCGGGTTGCGCCGCTCGAAGAAGGCCGCTACCCCCTCCTTGGCATCATGGGTGGTGCAGAGGCGGGCGAAGGCCTCATTCATCAAGTCAAACTGCCGGAAGTAATCCATGTCTTCCGATGCATAAAAGGCCTGCTTGGCGATCTGAACGGCGATGGGGCTTTTCTTGGCCAGGGTTTCCGCCCAGGTCAGGGCCTCTGACTCCAGATTTTCCTTGGGGACCACGCGGTTCAGCAGCCCCATCGCCTGGGCTTCGGGCGCCTTGATTAAGTCCCCAAAGAGCAGCAACTCCAGTGCCTTTTTCCTGCCGATACAGCGGGACACGGGAATCACCGGCCCGACACAGTTCAGCCCCACATTGATGGCCGTAAGCCCCATTTTGGCGTTCTCCGCCGCGATGGCCATGTCCGCCGATGCCACCAGCCCCATGCCGTTGGCCGCCGCGACCCCCTGAACCTGGGCGATGACGGGCTTGTTCATCCGGGCGATGGTGACCAGGGGCTTTTCCATGTGTTCGATCCAGGCGCGATACTCCATGGGGGATTTGTCGGCCAGTTCATTGACGTCAATTCCAGCACAAAAGGCCTTCCCCGCGCCCTTGACCAGGATCACCCGAACCTTGGGATCGGCATCCATGGCGATAAAGGCGGCCACCAACTCTTGGGCCAGAAGGCTGTTGAAGGTGTTGAGTTGATCGGGTCGATTGAGGGTGATGATGCCGACAAAATTGCCATTTACTTCAGTCAGAAGATGGGTGTAGGCCATGATCTCCTCCTATGGGGTTCGTCCAACGAATTGCCACCATGATGAAACCGGAAAGTACTGCGCACGGCGACTGACTGCCAACCGGACTCGGTCGGATTGAATAATTATACGATTTTATTGGTATCGATGGGTTTTTTCTTCAGAATCCTTTCGGTCCCGAAAATGGACAGGTCCATACTCGCTTCACTGCCCG
>JBNKKA010000180.1:0-8736 GCA_050291585.1 Desulfobacteraceae bacterium | reverse complement strand
CAGGGGGCGCCCGAAGGGTTCCCAATTGACTAGCTTTAGTTTTTGCTCAGGCGTTTAAGCTCATCCCAGGCGTCGGTCAGCATGGCGTTGGGCACGAAGCCCTTGACCCAGTCGCGGTAGGCGCGCACGCTGATCTGCTGGTAGAGGGGCACCCCGATGGCCTCGGCGTACCACAGCTCCTGGAGTTGGCCGTAGATGCGTTCGCGTTCGGCGGGATCCACCTTGGCGATCCCCTCGTCGCAGAGGCTGTCGACGGTGTCGTTCTTGTAGGCCATGTACTTGCCATAGACCCCGGCGGAATGCATGAAGGTGTAGATAAAGTTGTGCGGATCGGCGTAGTCCGCCCCCCAGCCGATGAGGAAGATGGGGTATTGGAAGTTGCGGTACTTGACCAGATAGTCCTTCCACTCCACATTCTGGACTTCGATCTTGAACTTGGGGTTGAGGGACATGATGTTCTCGGCCAGCATCTGGGCCGCGGCCTCCCGCATCTCGTTGCCCGTGTTGTGGGTGATGACCATCTTGAAGCCCTTTTCCCATACCTGGCCGCCCCAGGCGGCCTGCATGGCGGCCTTGGCTTTTTCGAGGTCGAAGGCGTAGACGGGCACTTCCTTGTGGTAGGGCAGGCCTTCTATGTTGGGGCTGGTGGGCATGATGACCAGATCGTTGAACACGTCTTTCTTGTAGGTCTCACGATCGAAGGCGTGCAGAAAGGCCTTGCGCACGTTGATGTCGGTGAAGAAGTCCGGGGGGATACCCTCGCCATCCAGCTTGCCGCTGCCGATGTTGGGGTTCGCGGTGGGATCGATCTTCTGGCAGAACAGGGCGCAGGAAACCGACAGCTGGGGCACTTCATACAATTTGAGCCCCTCCATGGCACGCACTTCAGGCACGTAGGGGTTGTCCACCTGGGCACGGTCGGCGTCGCCGTTCTGGAGCATCAGTTTGCGCGTGCTCCACTCCTTGACGTACTTCATGATGGCGGTTTGGAGGGCCGGTTTGGGGCCCCAATAGCCGTCGAAGCGCTCGAAGACAAACTGGTTGGAGGGCTCCCAGGTCTTCATTTTATAGGCACCGGTGCCGTTGGTGATCTTCTGCAGGGGCTCGTGGCCGAAGTCAGGATTGTTGAATTTGGCGGCGTTCTCCCACTTGCCGTCCCAGCAGCCGTTGGCCATAGCCCACTCTTTGTCAATGATCGAAGAGGCGGAATAGGCCAGGATGCCCATGAGGGGAGGATAGGGGTTGGGCAGGTGCAGGATGACAGTGTTGTCCTTGACCTCGACGGCCTGATCGATCTTCTCGAAGATGCCGGGGATGATTTTGCCGTCGCCGTCACGGGTGCCGCCCTCGCCGGTGAGGGCTTCCAGGAGCATCCACATGGGGCCGCCGTCCTGGTCCACCACCATGGCACGCTCGAAGGAGTAAGCCACATCTTCGGCAGTCAGATCGCCACCCTCTTGAAACTTGACCCCTTCACGAATCTTGAAGGTGTAAGTCTTGCCGTCAGCCGAAATACCACCGTTTTCGAGAGAAGGCACTTCGGTGGCCAGGACCGGAATGAACTGATCGGTCTTCTCACCATCGAAGAAAACGAGGGTTTCGTAAATGTTCCAGATGCGCTGGGAACTGGTGGTGTCGTAAGCCACACTGGGATCCAGGGTACGCACTGTGCCGTAGGTCGCCAGCACAAAGGTATCAGGGTTTTTGACTGCCGACGGGGCGGCTTCCTGGGTCTCTTCGGCCTGCTGAGCCTGCTCGACCGGCTTGGCCTCCTCGGCCTTTTCGGACTTGGAACAGCCCGCTGCGATTAAGAACATGCTCAAACACAGAATCACTGCAACCTTTTTCATACCATCTCCTTTTTCTCTGAGTGATTGATCACGTCGCCTGCAAGTTTTGTTTTGCGTCGATCCAAAAACTTAGCATTTCGTCTGAGTGCGGCGGGCGGCTGCGGTGAGCCGCAGGCATAGTGGAACTTGTTGAGGAGCCGAATCTGCGTTTTGGCTCGACTGGACGCCGACACCGAAAGCGTGCGAAAGATGCCATGTTATGGAGGGACGGTTAAAAAATTCAGCCCATACAGGTGATCCCCAACAGTATGTAAACCGGATATATAGAGATGCGCAAGGGGGACAGTCAAGACAAATTTAAACTCTATTTTAAAAAAAAATCCAACCGTCCCTCCCAAGCGGCCTGGAGGCCGCCATTGGATGCGTTATTGCTTTGACCCGAGAGCCACCTCGGGCTATATAGGGCCTTCAAGGTCAAATCAGCCCTCAGAGCGTTGGCGACCGCCAACGGCCGCTGCCAGCGCTACTATTTGGATTCGAAATGCTTGACAGGACCCCTTATGCGAATTGCGGTAATATCCGATATCCACGGCAACATGGACGCCTTTTCCAAAGTGCAGGCCGAGCTCACCGCCATCGGCGTGGATGAGACCATCTGTTTAGGGGATTGCGTGGGCTACGGAGCCCAATCGGAACAGGTCGTTGCGGTCGTCCACGACCTGGAGATCCCCATGGTCATGGGTAACCATGAGCTGGCCCTGGTGCAGCCCAAGCAGATCAAGTGGTTCAACCCACTGGCCCGCGCCTCCCTTGAGATGATCCGTGCCGCCCTCACCCCGGAGGCGCTGGCCATCATCGCCAGCTGGCCGCGCAGCCTGGTGCGGCATGGTAGCCGCTTCGTGCATGGCTTTCCCCCGGACAAGGCCAAGATGTATCTCTTCCAGGCCCGCGAAGACCATCTCCTGCGTGCCTTTACACGGTCTGATGAACGGCTTTGTTTCGTGGGCCACACTCACGACCTGGAGTTGGTCTCCTTCGACGGGCGCGAGATCGAGCGCGCCCCCTTGGCCGCCCCCGTCCACCTCAAAAGCGATTGCCGCTATATCATCAACGTGGGCAGCGTGGGACAGCCTCGCGACGGCGGCAAACGCGCCAAATACGTCCTCTGGGACACCGATGAGGACACCCTCATGGTGGGCCGAGTGACCTACGACAACGCGCGCGCCGCAGAGAGAATCCGCCAGGCCGGGTTGCCCGAGGCCCACGCCCGCAAACTGTTATAGTGCCCATCCAAATGAAACAGATCGGAAAATATCAGATCCGCGGACTCCTGGGTAAAGGCAGTATGGGCCGCGTCTACAAGGCGCAATTGCCTGTGGTGGGTAAAATCGTGGCCCTCAAAGCGCTCGAGCCCGATCCCCTCCTGGCCCGTCTCATGGGCCCGGAACAGGTACACCACCTCTTCCTGAGCGAAGCGGTCACCCTTGGCCGCCTGCGCCATCCCAACATTGTCGCCCTGCTGGACTGTGATGCCCAGGGAGAGCGCCCTTTTTACACCATGGAATACTATGCTTATAATTTAGGCGACATGCTGGGTGAGACCTTCATGGCGGAGACGCCCTCCCGGCCCCTGGATGCGGACCGTGCCCTCAACTACACCGCCCAGATCCTCAAGGGCCTGGCCTGCCTGCACCACGCCGGCATCGTACACCGCGACATCAAGCCATTCAACATCCTGATCACTGAATACCAACGCATCAAGATCTGCGATTTCGGCCTCTCCAAACTGCACGGCGAACGCTATGGCGGGCCCAGTAACCTCAACGTGGGCTCCCCCTTCTATGCCGCCCCGGAGCAAGAGGAGAACCCGGACAATGCCGGCCCTCCGGCCGACCTCTTCGCCGTCGGGGTGATGCTTTATCGCATGCTCACCGGCCAGCTACCTCCGGAAGGCAATGGCGGCCCGCCTCCGCCGGTAGGGGACTTCAACCCCGACCTGGATGCCGCCTGGGATGACTTTATTGCCCGGGCAACCACCATCGATCCCGGAGCCCGTTTTCAAACAGCCGCTCAAATGAAGACCGCCCTCACCGCTCTTGAGGGGCACTGGCAAGGCCACAAATCGCGCACCTGCGCCCTCCCCCTGGACAAACCGCCCATTTTCCAAAATCCTCCGCCGGCAACAGGGTCCGACTTGCGGGCCACTCCTTTGAAGGTCCGTGCCAACCGGGCCAAAGAATTTTTTGACCTGGACGACCTGGGGCGCCCCCGCATTTATTTTGCCCAGCAGCTCGCAAGGGACGGTGAGGAACAGGTTATCGACGCGGTCCATGATCTTTCCTGGCAACGTGCCGGCAGCCCCTATCCCCTCAACTGGCGCGCCGCCCAAAAGGCGGTTGCCGAGCTGAACCGAGAGCGCTTCGCCGGCCGGAACAACTGGCGCCTTCCCACCATGACCGAACTTCTATCCCTGTTACGCCCCCCCGCCCAGGGCCGGGCCCTCTGCCAGCCCAGTGTCTTTGATCCCCGCCAGAAATGGCTCTGGAGCGCGGACCGCAAATCTTTCCAGGCCGCCTGGCATGTGAATCTGGAACTGGGCTACGCCGGCTGGATGGACATGTCCAGCCGCCTCTATGTACGGGCTGTGAGCAGCCACAATAAAGTCCCCCCCAGAAGTGGCCGATATGAGCGGTAGAATTGAACAGGTCCGGCAGGCTCGTTGTCCTTCCCGCCGGGCCTAATAATCAACTCAAAACCTGAATATCGGATTCACCCATGTACACCCGTAACGCCAAAGGCTTCTCGGCCGTCCTGCTGATCGTGCTATTGCTCGTTGTGGGTGTGCTCGCCGCAGGGGGGTATATCAGCTGGCAAATCTACAGCAAATCCACCCAGCCACGCGCCAGTCTGGTGGGGGCCAAGGTCAAACCCGACCTGCTCGCCTTTACGCATCGACAATTGCCCACCCTCTACCCTAAGGTCATCGCCTTGGACGACACCATCGCCCTGATTAATGGAGAGATCGATCGCCTGGCGGGCATCGCCAAACAATATCCGGCCCAGAAGACCCTGCTAAGCGAAGAAACCCAGAGGCTCACAACCATCAAAAGTGAACTGGGTGAGGCCCTCTCGTCCACGCTGGCGGCCACAGAGACCATCTATGTAACCTATCTGATGAACCCATCCCAAGGGTTGCAGGCTATTAAAAAAGAGCGCACCATCCTGCGCAGACAGCCCACCGCCGCGCTGCGCAAGCATGCAGCCCTGTACCGGCGCCTCAGCCAAAGCCAGGCCAAAGGCCCCCTGGATCAATTCCTCGCCCTAGTGGGTAAGTAAGCGGCATCTGACGAATCACACATGCGTGAACCTCTCCCGAGCTATAGGCGGCGGAGAGGCGCATTTTCAGGATGAAGCTTATGTCATTCCAATAAAATCAAAGCTCAACTTAGATTGAAATTTCTCCACCCGTTTGAAAATCTCCCGCAGGGTGGTCTGTTCGATACTGGTGAGTTTTTTGGGGTTGATGTAGTTGTCCGGTTTGCTTTTCTCGTCGATGGCGGCGGTGACCTGACGCACGAAGCGCAGCTGCATGAGGAAGCTGTAGGCCTTCTCCATCTCCTCGAACTCCTGGTGCGAAATCACCTTGGACATCCGCAGTTGGGTGAGTCGCTCCAGGGTGTTGGTCTCCTCGATCTTGTTTTGCAGGGCATAGATGCGGGCAAAATCGACGATGGGCATGATGGCCCGCTTGATGTCGAAGGCGTTGCGATGCTCCCCCTTTGATTCCACGACGAAATTGCGGAAGAAGCCGATGGGGGGTTTGAAGTGCAGGGCGTTTTCGGTCATGTTGCGGAAAAAACCGCTCCAGCCGCCCAGGCTGTTGAAAAGATGTTCGCGCAGGTCGACCACGAGGTCCCGGTCACCATAACCCGTGCGGAAATCAAAGAAAATACTGGCCTGCAATAAGTCTTCAGGCTCGCCGGCCCTGATCCAGGAGGTGAAGTACTCTTTCCAGACGCTTAGTGGCTGGCACCAGCGCGGGTTCTGGGCCATGACATCCCCTTTGCAAAAATCGTAGCCGGCCTCATCGAGGAGCTTACAGGCGACCTTGCCGTACTCCAAAAAATAGTCACTCACTTCGGCGGCGGCCCTTTCGTCATCGGCGTAGACGATGGCATTGTCCTGGTCGGTCTTGAGGGTCTGCTCGTTGCGCCCCTCGCTACCCAGGATCATAAAGGCGAAGCGGGTCGGCGCCGGGCCCATTTGGGCCAGGGTGAAGCCCATCACCTTGTTGAGGACGGCGTCCGAGATGGTGGTGATGAAGCGGGTCACGTTCTGGGCGTTAGCCCCATTAGTGATCAGGCCGCGGATCATGCCGGGCACTTGACGCTGCTTGGCGATGATATCAGCCATTGCGTCCGCCTCTATGATCTCGCGCAGGAGAAAAAGAGGCGACTGCCCCTGGGCGGAGATAATCTCCCGATTGGAGAGTGCCCCAACCACTTTACCGCTGGTATCCGTCACCGCCAGGTGACGAATGTCGTTCTGCATCATGTCGAGGATCGCTTCAAAGACCATGGCCTGTCGTGGTATGGTTCTCAACGGGGTGGACATGATACCGGCGACCGGTAAACGCGTGTCCGCCCCTATGGCAATCACCTTGCGGGTCAGGTCCCGCTCGGTGACAATACCCATGGGTTGGCCGTCCGCCCGCTGTACCAGCAGAAAGCTGGTCCGTTCACGCCGCATAGTATCAGCCGACGCCTGGATGGAGATCTCCCCGTCAACAAAGACGACTTTTGGACTGTAAATGGCGGTCACCGCCTGGTTAAAGACCTGCAGCTCATCATTTTTCGGTTTGAGGGTACGCGCGATGATGGAGGCGTAGGAGCGGTCGAGCATGCGCTTACCGAAGGTATCGGTGAAATACTCCGTGAAACTTGGGTGATGTTGGCAAATGTCGAGGAAAAATTTCTTGGGGAGCGCATAGAAGTAGGCGTCCTCCCGCACCTGCAGGGTGCGTACCGACACGCCATCGTTAAGCAGGATGGAAATTCCCCCGTAGGTATCCCCTTCGGTGAGCACACCACGCATGGTTTTATGATTTTTCTCCTCGAAGTAGCGCTCGGCCGAGCCTTTCTGGATGAGGTAAAAATAGCCGACACGGCTGCGGCCCTGCATAAAGAGAACGGTACCTTTGGGATAGTGCACCATGGAGAGGTTCGGCGCGATTTTATCCAACTCCTCTTCGGGCAAAAAAGAGAAGGGATCGACCTGGTCGAGAAAACGGCGCGCCTGGCCGGTCTCGATGACGGCATCCAGAGAGACGTCGAAGATGTTCTGGCTGAAGTTCTCCAGGAAGTATTCATAGAAGCGCTTGAACCGCCGGCAGACATCCAGAAACAGCTCATCTCCGATGGCATAGGCGTGGGTCTCGCGATCCACATGCACAGTGCGCAACGAAATACCGCCATTCATCAGAATGGTGATGCCACCGAACACTTCCCTGAACTTGATGTGGCCACTTAAAAAGTCTTTCCCCCGACGCTCGTCGTAGAGGGAGAGTTGTCCCTTGGTGACCACCAGGATTTCATTGACGCGGCTTCTGCCCTGCTCAGCCAGGACAGTGCCCTTGTCGAAAAAACGCGCCTGGGCGGCATCGGCAATCTTGGCGATCTCGTCCTCGGGCAAAAGGGCAAAGTGGGGAAGCTTACGGAGATACTCGAATGCATCCTGGCTCATGGCGTCCTCTTAGCATAGAATACGTGGAAAGGGATGCGCTGAAAGCTGCCTTTCTATAATGAAAAACCGATCCACCCATGTCAAACGATAATCCCCGCGTGACGATTCGCCCGAAGGATCTCAACTTGACCCCAAGCGGGGAACTGAGGCATAGCAACTCCGTCAGGATTTATTGATTCGACTTCCAAAAGAAAGGTGTGTCAACAGCTATGCAGATGAAGATCAGTTTCCCCGGCGGTAGCCGTGTCGATGCAGGTTTTAATGGTTTCAGGGTTCCAACAGATCAAGCCCCGGACGCCGGCGGTAAGGGCAGCGCCCCCGAGCCCTATGATCTTTTTATCGCCTCACTGGGTACCTGCGCAGGGATCTACGTCCTTTCTTTCTTCCAGGAGCGCAACCTGTCCACCGAAGGTCTCGGGATGAATGTCACGGCGGAAAAAGATGCCCACAGCGGTCTTTTCACACAGATCGACATTGAGATCCGCCTGCCGGCCGACTTCCCTGAACGCTATCGCAAGGCCATCTGCCGCATCGCCGGTTTGTGCACCGTCAAACGCAGTCTGGCCAGCCCACCGAGCTTCAATATCACCGCAAAATAGGATGTCGCTTTGAATCGTTGGACCCTGCTGGATCAAACGGTAGGGCCAAATTGTTGTAGCGATTGTAACCTTTTGGGTGAAAGCGGGTCTTTGGATTCGGCAGGCAGCATGCACAGTGTCACAGTGCAGATCATGCTGCAAAAGACCGCGCTGGAGACGGTGGCATCCACCAGAACTAGTTGTAACCCAAGGAAAAGATGGAGGAATAGCGAATGTCAGAAGAGATTCAAGCAATCAGTGATGCCGATTTTAAAGAAAAGGTTCTCAAGGCCGATAAGCCCGTAGTAGTAGACTTCTGGGCCCCCTGGTGCGGCCCCTGCAAGGCCATGGCGCCGGTGTTCGCCCAGGCGGCCAACGAGCTGGCCCCTGCGGTCCGCGTGGCCAAGGTCGACACCGAGCGGAGCCCCAACCTGGCGGCCCGCTACGGCATCCGCTCCATCCCCTCCCTTCTGCTCTTCAAGAACGGGCGCGAGGTGGCCCGCACCGCCGGCGCCATGGACCTCGGCCGCCTGCTCGCCTGGGTCCGCCAGGCCGCGGCCTGATCGTCTGGATTTCGACTCACCTTTCAGTCGCCCGGCGGAGGAGCTCGTCGTCATCGCACGGCA
>JBNKKA010000179.1:0-8764 GCA_050291585.1 Desulfobacteraceae bacterium | reverse complement strand
AAGGTTGTGCACATGGCTGAGGAGGCTCACCGTGGGAGGCTGGCTATCGATGAGGACCTCCTTCTCCATATAGGTCTGGTTGCCTTTACCCCACTTGCGCCAACTATAGTCCCAGACCCCCAGACGCAGGAGGGCCTTACCGTCCTTGAGCCCCAGCTTGGCCATATCGATGGTCACGGGCAGTTCGGCCTCGCTGGTGAGCCCCCCGTCGGGAAAACCCGCCGACTCGAAGCGTTTCTGGTAAACCACGTGCTCCTGGCCATCCTTGAGAATGGCCATCCAGATCCGCCGCAGGCCGCTTTTGCGGTCGGACATACGCAGTGTCACCGTCTGGGATGCTCCCAGGGCGGACAGATCCGGATCCAGGCTCACCTGGGGCTTTTCGCCCTCCATACGGCCAATCAATAGCCAGCCAGCCGAGATGGCCACGAGCACACTCAACAATACGATCAGTTTCGTTTTCATGAATTGGTTTCTTATATACTTTTGAGGGGTTAGGGGTTGGGCCGATTTTTCAAATTAAACCCGGAATTTAACAATTATCATCAGGGCAATCAAGGCTTTGTTTCATCGTATTGCGAATTCGCCAATTGGGGCCGCCCTATGCTATATTGAGGTGCAGCCAAAAGACGCTGACTTCATGGGTTGAAATAGCAGGGAATCATCCCCGGGAGACATCCCGCCTCACCCGTCTTGACAATTAAATACCCCCAGGATAGATAACGCGCCATGACGAAAATGATCAACGTAAACGATATCTTATTTGGCCCCGGCCATCCACTCGTGCTCATCGCGGGGCCCTGTGTCATCGAAGATGCGGCCCTCACCCGCGACATCGCCGCCCGCCTCAAGGAGATCACCACGGCCGTGGGCCTGCCCTTTATTTTCAAGGCCTCCTACGACAAGGCCAACCGGACCGCCCTGGATGCCTATCGAGGCCCGGGCAGGCGCGCTGGCCTCGCCATCCTGGCCAAGATAAAGGCAGATCTGGGCATCCCGATTCTCTCCGATGTTCACAGCGCCGAGGAGATCCCCGCGGCGGCAGAGGTCCTCGATATCCTCCAGATCCCGGCCTTTCTCTGCCGCCAGACCGATCTGATCCTCGCCGCGGCGCGGACGGGAAAAATCATCAATATTAAAAAAGGCCAATTCCTGGCGCCCTGGGACATGGCCAATGTGGTCGCCAAGGCCCGGTCCTTAGGCCATCGGCAGATTCTGCTCACCGAACGGGGAGCAAGCTTCGGCTACAATAACCTGGTGGTGGATTTTCGTGGCATCGGCATTATGCAGCAGACCGGCTGCCCGGTGATTTTCGACGCCACCCACAGCGTGCAACTCCCCGGGGGAGCAGGTACAAGCTCAGGCGGCCAGCGTGAATTCGCGCCGGTACTGGCCCGAGCCGCCGTAGCGGCGGGCGTGGATGGCGTTTTTTTGGAGGTTCACCCCGATCCCGACAAGGCCCTGTGCGACGGCCCCAACTCCCTCAAGCTCGACACCCTCGAGCCGATCCTGCGCCAACTGGCCGCCATTCGGGCGACACTTTAACCTAAGTTAAAAAGCAATACACCCTATGCTTTCAACAAAACAGGCAAAAATAAAACTCGTCCTCCTCGATGTGGACGGGGTCCTCACCGATGGCCGTATTCCCTATGACGACCAGGGCAGGCAGACCCAGATCTATCATGTGCGTGACGGCCTGGGCATCCGCCTACTCCAGGCCGCCGGCATCGAGGTGGGCCTCATCACCGGTCGAGCTACCCATGCCCTGCACCACCGCTGCCGAGACCTGGGCATCGACCTGATTATGGACGGCATCTCCGACAAGGTGGCCGCCCTATCCACCGTGCTGGCCCAAAAAAAATTGCCCAGCGAAGCAGTCGCTTTCGTGGGGGACGATCTGCCCGACCTGCCCCTGGCGGGTCGAGTGGGGCTCTTCATCGCCGTGAGTGACGCCCATGAGACCCTCTGCCGCAAGGCCGACTGGGTGACCCAGGCCCGAGGCGGCAGGGGCGCCGTCAGGGAGGTGGCCGAAGCCCTCCTCAAAACCCAGGGACACTGGTCCCGCCTGATAGAAGAGAAGTATCATTTCCATGAAGCTGACTAAACTCCGGCTCAGCCTGATTCTGACCTGCATCATCCTGATCACCGTGGGAGCCGTCGCCCTGCGCTTCGTTGAGGACCGACAGCAGCGCGACCCAGTACCGACCGATACGGATACCCCTGACGGTGCCTCCATGGCCCTGGCCAACGTGCGTCAGACCAGTGTCAAGGATGGAATCAAAGAGTGGCACCTGGATGCCGTCGCCGCCACACTCCTGGAAACCGAGCACAAAATGATCCTCGAGCAACCCACGGTGGAATTTTACATGCAAAGCGGAGAAACCATGACCCTCACCGCCCAGAAGGGGGTCCTCGATACGGAGTCCAACGATATTGAGGTGAGCGGCAATGTGATCGTGCGTCACCAGACCTACACCCTAATGGGAGAGGCGTTTGCCTATACCCATGCGAACCAGCGTCTGGTCAGCCAGGCGCCTGTAGAAATCAGCAGCGACCGCATGAACCTCTCCGCAAATCATATGACGGTGGATCTGAAAACCCAAGAGACCGAGTTGGCCGGCAACGTGAAAGGCAGGATCAATGAATCCCTCTCCCTCTAACTGTCTGTTTAAAAAAAGGATTGAAAAGGACCTGCGACGCTGGATCGCACCATTGCTCTGCCTCTTGCTGACATGCCCCATCCACTCAACACTCCCCATCGCAATAGTAGATCGCTCCCTTATAGGCAGCGCCTGGGCTGCGGATAGTCCCCCACCGGAACCAGTCGCCGACACAGAAGCGCCCATTGAGATTACGGCCGATCGCCTCATCAGCGACTCCCAGAATCATCTGGCCCGCTTTGAGGGCAACGTCAAAGCGGTCCAGGGCGACACCACCATCGAAGCCGACCGCCTGCTGATCTATTACAAAGCCGAAGGAAACCCCCAACCGACGGCGGGTGCCGATGCGCTCTCAAAACTCGTGGCCAGCGGCAATGTGCGGATAAAGTTTGATAACAGACTTGCTGTAACCGATGAAGCGGTATATATAACCGACCAAAGGATATTGACCCTTACAGGAACCCCGGCCCGAGTCACCAGCGACCAGGACCAGGTCTCCGGCAAGGTGATCAAATTCTACCGCGACAGTGGCCGCATTGAAGTCCAGGGCGGTGGTGGCAAACAGATCGAGGCGATCTTTCATTCGGGGGAAAAGGGTATTCAGTGAATGGGCTTTTAAACGACATGGCAACGCATAGAACCCGCCCCTTTTTCGGATAGATGACCGTTCTCGCACTAACAGACCTGGTCAAGATTTACCGCGGCCGTAGGGTCGTCGATTCGGTCAGCCTCAGCGTGACCAGCGGCCAAGTTATCGGTCTGCTAGGACCCAACGGGGCGGGCAAAACCACCACCTTTTACATGGCGGTGGGCCTGGTCAAGCCCGATGGCGGTATTGTCCGCTTAAACGACCAGGACCTGACGACCTGCCCCATGCATGTGCGGGCGCGCAAGGGGCTCGGTTACCTGCCCCAGGAAGCCTCCATCTTTCGCAAGCTCACGGTTCGCCAGAACGTACTGGCCATTCTGGAGACCATGGGACTGACCCGCAAGGATCGGCTCCAGCGGGCTGACCAGTTGCTTGAAGAGCTAGGCATCCTGCGTTTGGCGGATCAACGCGCCAGCGTGCTCTCCGGCGGTGAGCGTCGTCGACTGGAAATATCCAGGGCTCTGGCCACCAATCCGGGATTTATTTTGTTGGATGAGCCATTTGCGGGTATAGATCCGCTGGCAGTGATCGATATTAAGAACATAATAGATCATCTCAAAGAGCGCCGCATCGGAATCTTGATCTCAGACCATAATGTTCGCGAGACCCTCGGCGCCTGTGACTCGGCATACATTCTAAACGACGGCAAGGTCATCGAACAGGGACCCCCCGAGAAGATCGCCGACAGCGAAATAGCCCGGCGCATCTACCTCGGCGACGAATTCAGGTTGTAATATGGCGATCGAACTCAGACAACAGCTCAAGCTCACCCAACAACTTATCATGACGCCACAGCTGCAGATGGCGATCAAGCTGTTGCAGCTATCCCGTTTGGAGCTCATGGACAAGATCCAGCAGGAGCTGGAAGAGAACCCGGCCCTGGATGAGAGCCATGAGTCCGAACCCGCCGATCCCCCCCAGGAGAAAGAGGCGCCCGAACCCGCCCCGGTCGAGGAAGCCAAAGAAGTTACGATTGAAGAAAAGATCAACGAGGATATCGACTGGAGCAACTACATCGACGAGTACAACTCGCCGGGCCGCATCAACTTCGAGAGCGAGGCCAAGGATGCGCCTAAATACGAGGCCTTCATCTCCCAGAAGGAATCCCTGAGCAGCCACCTCCTCTGGCAACTGGCGATGACGTCGCCCTCTTCCATTGAAAAGAGAATCGGCAGTCTCATCATCGGCAACCTCAACCGCGACGGTTACCTGGAAATCACCTCCGAAGAACTCGCCCAGAATAACGACGTTCCCCTCGAAGAGGTGGAGCGGGTTCTCGCCATCATGCAGGGCTTCGACCCGGTGGGGGTATGCGCCCGGGATCTAAAAGATTGCCTGCTGATTCAAATCCGCCATCTCAAGCTGGATGACACCGGCGCCCTGACGGATATGATCACCCACCACATGAACCACCTGGAAAACAAAAACTACAAAGCCATTTGCCGGGCGCTCAAGATCAGCATGGACGAGGTGGTTCAGGCGGTCACCATCATCCGCAGCCTGGAGCCCAAACCAGGGCGCGAGTTCAGCGAAGAGGAGCCCCAGTACATCACCCCCGATATCTTTGTTTATAAAACAGACGATGGATTCGCCATCGTCATCAATGATGACGGCATGCCCAAGCTGAAGGTCAACTCATTCTACAGGAAGGCCATCATGCAGGGCGAGGACGTTGGCGGGAAAGCCAAGGATTATATCCAGGACAAGATGCGTTCTGCCGCCTGGCTGATCCGCAGCATCCATCAGCGCCAGAAAACCATTTACAAGGTGATGGAGAGCATCCTCAAGTTCCAGCGCGACTTCTTTGACAAGGGCATCGCCCACCTCAAGCCCATGGTGCTTCGCGATGTAGCCGAAGATATCGGTATGCACGAATCCACTATCAGCCGCGTCACCACCAATAAATACGCCTACACGCCCCAGGGCATTTTTGAGCTTAAATATTTTTTCAACAGCAGCATCCAGCGGGTCAATGGCGACGCCATCGCCTCCGCCAGTGTCATGGCCAAGATCAAACAGCTCATTGAGAGCGAGAATCCTTGTAAACCTTACAGCGACAGTAAAATGGCCGATCTGCTGAAAACAGACAATATCAACATCGCCCGGCGCACGGTGGCCAAATACCGCGAAATGCTCGGCGTTCTGTCCTCCAACAAACGCAAACAGCTATGATGAAGTTCTTTAAGACTGGCTAAAAACCTCAGCGTTTTCGGCCTTAGTGCTTCAACCTTCAACTTGGAGGTTTGTATGCAAACTGCAGTTACTTTCAAGAATCTAGATCCCTCCGATGCCTTGAAAGCATATGTCAGCGACAAGCTCGACCGTTTCGACCGATACCTCTCCAGCACCGCCGAAGCCAATGTCGTCCTCAAAGTCGAAAAATTCCGCCACCTTGCCGAAATCCATATCAGCGGCGACCGCCTCAGTATTACGGGCACGGAAGAGACCGATGACATGTACTCCGCCATCGACATGGTCCTCGACAAAATGGAGAAGCAGATAAAAAAGAAAAAACAGAAACACCGGGCCGGCCGCGGCAGTGCAACCATCAAAAGTCAGGAAACCTGGGGGCCGGAATTGGGCGATTCTGTGGACGATGCAGAAAAAGAGATCCGCGTTGTCAATATTGAATATAAACCCATGGATGTTGACGAAGCGATCATGCAGATGAATCTGGGGGACGACCATTTCTTCGTCTTCACCAACGCTAGATCCGATCGCGTCAACGTTCTTTACCGGCGCAGTGACGGGCACTACGGTCTGATCCAACCCCGCTAGTACCCATGATTAAATCGAATCGCACGGCAACAGGCGCCATCCATTTATCTCCTTGAGGGCCACGAGAAGGGCTATTGGTTGCATTGACATGAAAATTCTGGACGCACTCACCCGCGATACGATCCTGGTCGATCTTCAATCCAATGATAAAAAGGGTATCCTCGAAGAGCTGGTCGCCCCGGTAGCTGTTGCAGCAAGAATAGACGCTGGGGACCTGGTCAAGGTGCTCATGGAGCGCGAGCAGCTCGGCAGCACCGGTATCGGCGGTGGCATCGGCATTCCCCACGGCAAGCTCAAGAATCTGGACAACCTAATTCTAGGCTTCGGCCTCAGCCGCCAGGGGGTGGACTTTGAATCCATGGACGGCCGACCCACCCATATTTTTTTTCTTCTGATCACCCCGGAGAACTCCACCGGTCTGCATCTCAAACTGCTGGCACGCATCTCCCGCCTCCTGAAAAACGAGCCCTTTAAAGAAAAGCTCATGCAGGCGAGAAGCACAGAAGATATCATCGCGGTGATCGAACCGGTGGACGAGGACTTTTAGTAAAGGTCCGCCTTTACCATCCGCTTTAAATTGGTTTTGAGAAAAATCTTGGCGGCGAGGACCACCTCATGGATCAACCGCATTTATTCGTCGTCACCGGCCGCTCTGGCGCAGGCAAAAGCACCGCCATGGCGGCTTTTGAAGATGCGGGCTTCTACAGCGTCGACAACATGCCCCTGGCGCTCCTGCCCCAGTTCCTTGCTCACCCCCCAGATTCCCGTACGGAAACCCCTGGATACGCATTTGGCATGGACCTGCGTCAAAAGGGATTCCTGAACACATACGCCGACATCTTCGCCGACCTAGCCGATCAGGGGTATCGTCTCGAGATTCTCTTTCTGGACGCCAGCGACGAGACCCTTCTGCGGCGCTACAGCCAGGCTCGCCGTCACCACCCCTTGGGGTATCGCAGCGCCAACCTGAGCGAAGCGATCGCCGCCGAGAAACAGCTTCTGGCCCCCCTCAAATCCACCGCCGATCAGGTTATCGACACGACGCGCCTCAACGTGCACCAATTAAAATTCACCATTTTCGGGATCACCAAGGCAGATGCCCCTACCATGGACACCCGCATCAGCATCAAGTCCTTCGGCTTCAAGTATGGTGTCCCCATCGATGTGGACCTGATCATCGATGTCCGTTTCATCACCAACCCCTATTTCGTACCCGAATTGCGCCCTCTCGACGGTGAAACTGAAAAAATTCGCGCCTTTGTCTTGCAGAAAGAGGAAACCCACTTATTTTTGCTAAAATATTTGGATCTGCTTGACTATTTAATCCCGTTGTATGAAAAAGAGGGGAAAGCGTACCTGACCGTCGCCGTTGGTTGCACCGGTGGACGGCATCGTTCTGTGGTGGTTGCGCGCGAAATCTACACCCATATTCGCCAATCGCGCCCCCAGGTCTCACTCACGCACCGCGATATCGGTCACACATCCTAAACCCTAACGGTTCAGCAAGGCATCCACCCGATACCTGCCCGCAATACGATCCCCTGTTGAACAAATTTGGCTTTCTCTGCGGATGGGCAGGTTTGTATGGTGAGCCCATCCGAAACTTGAGCTACGATCCGGAATTTGTGGGCGCTCCGAGGCGAAATATAACGACGCGGCAGGAATACTAGGACCAGTTCTGAATTGTGCCGTAACTCAGCGCAGATTTGAGGTAAAATATGATCGGAATCCTCATCGTTACCCACCCAAAACTGGGCGAAGCCCTCATAGATACCGCCGAGTTTATCCTCGGCGAGCGCCCCAAAGCAGTCAAGGCGCTCTCCGTCGACATCAATGAAAACGCCAAGGAATTGCGGCGCAAGATCACAGCCGGCATCAAGGCCGTGGATGACCAAAAAGGTGTGCTGATCTTGACCGATATGTTCGGTGGCACCCCCTCTAACCTGAGCTATTCTCTC
This sequence comes from Desulfobacteraceae bacterium, assembly GCA_050291585.1. Lineage (GTDB taxonomy): Bacteria > Desulfobacterota > Desulfobacteria > Desulfobacterales > Desulfosarcinaceae > JASJCL01. The sequence goes on along the minus strand of JBNKKA010000179.1, from coordinate 719 downwards.
CTTGAAGAGGGACGCATAGAAGTGATCTCCGGGGTCAACCTACCGGTTGTGATCCGCGCCATCAACTATCGCCAGAAAAAGGAGCTAATGGAATTGGTGCAAGACCTGGAAATCTTCGGCAAAAAGAGCATCAGCCTTGCCAGTAACCTTTTGAAAGGCAACAAACGCGGCTGAACCGCTCCCCCATGCCTCATCAGCGCCACAACGAACCGATTGAGAGAATTTTCTTCTTACTTATGGTTCATCCAGAGGCCAAAAGCTTCCCGGATGGGCACCAATTAGCGTGAAGCGGGCACCGGCCTGACTTCCACCACAGCAAACGCAACAAGGAGGACAAATGAGTGTAAAAATGGCCATCAATGGATTTGGCAGAATCGGCCGGATGGTATTTCGGGCCGCCATGAAACACCCCGATATCGACATCGTCGCCATTAATGATTTGACTGACGCCACGACCATGGCCCATCTTCTGACCTACGACTCGGTGCATGGAAAACTGGATGACGAGATCGTGGCCGGCGACGGCGAGATCCGCGTCAATGGCAATACCATCACATACACCGCCATCAAGGATCCCGCGCAACTGCCCTGGAACGACCTGGGCGTCGATATCGCCGCCGAGTGTACGGGTCTGTTCCGCGATCGAGAAAACGCCGCCAAGCACCTTACCGCCGGCGCGCGCAAGGGGCTCATCTCCGCTCCGGCCAAGGATCCTGACA
>JBNKKA010000178.1:0-8783 GCA_050291585.1 Desulfobacteraceae bacterium | reverse complement strand
TTGAGGGCCTGGATCACCGGCGTCTGGCTCATGCCAAGACGTTCGGCCAGATCGCGATAGGCGATCTTCTGGCCGGGGACGATCTCATTGTGGAACATGAGACGCCTGATGCCGGCATAGGCCTTCTGGGTGTGGCTCTGTGTCGCTGGGCTCAAGCTAAAGCACCTCGATAGGGGTCATTTTCAATGGGAACATTATCGCAAATAATATCCTATATTTGATCAAATTTTGGATATCATTGGACTTGAGATCTGTCAATTAATAATTACGCTGAAACGCCCTACGAAGTCTGCCACAATAGGCTTGTTTGAAAGCGCATCAGCCATGGGGAAGTATTGGCGGGTTTCGATGAGGAGATGGTAGTGGCGTATGAATTCGCCCAGAAAGGATCTCAGCCTCGACCGCTCCATTTTCGGTTCTGAACGAGTTTTCACGGAGAAACCTCTCGGCGGAAAACGTCTGGTGCAGCCTGTAAAGGGGATTAAGCGGGAACCCTGGGCAATGGCGTCTTCGGCCGAGTCGCCTCTGGCAACACCTTCTCTAAGAGGCCGGTCAACTCCTTGAGGGCATAGGGTTTGGGCAGTACGCCGCTAAAGCCGTATCGTTGAGGGTCGGTCATGACAGGGTCTTCGTTGTACCCACTGGAAACCACGGCCAACACATTGGGGTCGAATTGCTGCAGCTCAACCAAGGCGTCTTTACCCCCCATGCCGGATTTCACCGTCAGGTCCAGAACCACCAGCCCGAAGGGCTTGCCCGCATCCTTGGCGCGTTTGTAAGCGCTCACGGCCGACCGTCCGTCTGCGACCGTTTCAACAGCGTAGCACAGGTGGGTCAGCATCTGCTCGCAGAGAATGCGCAACTGCTCCTCATCATCCATGAGCAGGATACGCTGGTTGGTGGCCGGAGCCGCGCTTTGGGAAAGCCGCGGGGTCGGCTCGGCGCCAACGGGCAGCAATAGGGCGAAACAACTCCCCTCCCCCGGGGCAGCTTCGACGACGATCTCCCCGCCATGCTTTTTAACGACGGCGTAGGCGAGGGCCAACCCCAACCCGAGGCCCTTTTGGGCGCCGGCGGGCTTGGTAGTGAAATAGGGATCGAAGATCCGAGGGCGCACCTCGTCCGAGATACCGCAGCCCTGATCGGTGATGGTCAGTTTGATATAGGGGCTGCCGTCGCTGACCAGGGTTGGGGGCGCATCCCTGCCGGAAAGGCTGTGGGGCTCGGCCGCAATTGTCAGATCACCCCCATGGGGCATGGCCTCAACGGCATTCTGGATGATATTGCTGAGGGCGGTCACCATCTGAAGACGATCCACAGCTAAGGGATTCAGGTCGGGAGACAGGTGAACCCGTGAGGTGATGTTCGGCTTTTGCGTCGTGCACGACAAGGCCTCTTTGATGACATCGGCCAGGGGCGTCATCTGTTTGACCGGATCCCCTCCCTTGGCGAAGGCCAACAACTGATGGGTCAAATCACGGGCCCGCACAGAGGCGCTCTTGGCAGCATCCAGATATGGGTCGGCAGGACGCCCGGAGTGCAGATCCTCGGATGCCATCTCCAGGTTGCCGAGGATGATGGAGAGCAGGTTGTTAAAATCGTGGGCCAGGCCTCCGGCCAACCCCCCTACCGCTTCGAGTTTGTTGGCACGCTGGAGGGCTTCCTCACGCCGATGACGTTCGGTGATGTCCCGCGATATACCGATAAAAAAGCGTAATTCGCCCCGCCGGTCAAAGACCTTGTTGACCACCACTTCAGTCAGCACCGTACGCCCATCGTGGCAGCGGTGGGCCAGTTCCATCCGAACCGGGGATTCATCCCGCTCCCCGGATTTCAAGCGCTTGAAAAAAAGCGCCAGCTTGCTTTGAGCCGCCTCATGGGCACCCGGCAGTAATACCCGGGAAAAGGATTGGCCGATCAGTTCCAGGGGCTCAAAACCCAATAGGCGCTTTACCGCCGGGCTGACATAGATGAGCCGCCCGTCGGCCCCCAGAGTCCAGATGATGTCCTCGCAGTTCTCCGCCAACAGGCGAAACTGACGCTCGGATGCTTCCAACTGGTCACGCGTGTGCACCTGTTCCGTAATGTCGTCGGCGATATGGATCACATGCGCCACCTCGCCGGCATCGTCGAATACGGGGGTACACGAAACCCAAAGATAGCGTTTCAGGCTTTCCACATACATAGTGCCGGTGGCATATTTTTTGGTGGCCATGACGGCCGTCAAGGGGCAATCCTGAGGCGCTTTATCAGTGCAGTGCATGATGGCGAAACAGGATTGGCCACGCAAGGCTTCGGCACTGGTACCCAGTAGCTGGCAGCCGGCGGGATTGATATCCAATACGCGATGATGGGGGTCGAGGATGAAAACTGCCGCCCCCACAGCCTTGAAGAGGTCTTCGTGCAGCTTCTGCTCGCTCTCTAAGCGTCGGATCTCTTTCTGCTGGCGATGCAGGCGTGCCTCAAGCATCTGCAGACGCAGCTGCAAGCTGTTCTTGTCCTCAACAATGGTCATTGAAATGGCAATCCTCTCCGCGGGGTGTTGTGAGGTTGTTTGATACCGAATTGATTGGCTTGGAGGAGGGCTGACCATGCACGGCGGGAGAAAGGTTTGCAGCAACTAATGACAGCGGTGTGTTTGTCGGGCGTAACGACTTAGGTCGTCCCTCTGACAGACCGTCATAATTTAGGTTGATTATGCGTCACCCGGGTTTGACCTGTCAAGCGATGGGTATTCATAGGGATTAAGACGACGAGCGCTTACGATAAACGATGCTTAAGGACGGTGGATTGATTATATTGGATAACACGCTTAAATAATATTGAATAGTTGTTTCAGGGTTCCGAATTTAGTTTCGGGAAAGCGGGGTTTCAGCACTGGAAAATGGTGAATATTCACAATTTTTAGGATCGTCTGACCGGGTTTGAAGGCAGATTTAAGGGGATGAAATTCCTCTTTAGCATTTTATCTCAGTGCAAGGTCGCAGTGAAACGCCACCAAGGCTGTATATTGGGAAACCTCAAAGAATAATCCGTGAGGCCTCAATGCAAAATCTGGCTGAGAAAAAGCCGGGTGCGCTCGTGTTCGGGGCTTTCAAAGAAGGGCTCAGGGGCGTTTTCTTCCAGAATCTGGCCGTAGTCCATGAAGAGCACGCGATGGGCCACGCTCTTGGCGAAACCCATCTCGTGGGTCACCACCAACATCGTCATCCCCTCCTCGGCCAGGCTGATCATCACGTCGAGGACCTCCTTGACCATCTCGGGGTCCAGGGCCGAGGTGGGCTCATCAAAGAGCATGACGTTGGGCTTCATGCACAGGCTACGGGCGATGGCCACGCGCTGCTGCTGGCCGCCGGAAAGCTGGCCCGGGAATTTCTGGGCCTGCTCGGCGATGTGGACCTTCTCCAGGTAGTACATGGCCGTCTCGACCGCCTCCCTCTTGGGGGTCTTGCGCACCCAGATAGGCCCCAGGGTGAGATTGTCCACGATGGTCAGGTGGGGGAAAAGGTTGAAGTGCTGGAAAACCATGCCCACCTCGGTGCGGATACGCTCGATATTCTTGAGGTCGTTGGTCAGTTCGATACCGTCGACGATGATCTTGCCGCGCTGGTGCTCCTCGAGACGATTGATGCACCGAATCATGGTGGACTTGCCCGACCCCGAAGGCCCGCAGATGACGATGCGCTCACCGCGTTTGACCTCGAGATTGATATCCTTGAGCACATGGAATTCACCGAACCACTTGTGCATCCCGATGAGTTCGATGATGGGGGGCGCGGCCTCACTTAAGGCCTCATTTGAGGGACTGTCGTAGGGGGCTGGGGTCGTCATGGGGCTTCCATTCTATACGTTTAGCAATAAGGGCCTGATATCAAAGGCCAATTCACAGTTAACGACTTACGGTTTCTGACCACTTCGCATCGGTCAGAGACTGGTATCCAACTCCCTCTCCAGACGGCGGGAGTAATTGGACATGAAGTAGCAGCAGACAAAGTATATCAGGGCCACGAAGATATAGGCCTCGGCGGAGAAGCCCATCCACTGGGGGTCGGACAGAACCGACTTTGTGGTTTTGAGCAGATCGTAGAGGGCGATGATGACCACCAGGGAGGTGTCTTTGAAGGCCGAAATCAGTATGCTCACCGAGGGCGGAATGACGATCTTGAGGGCCTGTGGCAGAATCACCAGGCGCATGGTCTGGACGTAGTTGAGGCCCATGGATTCGGCCGCTTCGTACTGCCCGCGGGGGATGGCCTGGAGCCCGCCACGGACCACCTCGGCGATGTAAGCGGCGGTGAAGAGAATGATGGCCACCTGGGCCCGCAGGATCTTGTTTAGGGTAACCCCTTCGGGCAGAAAAAGGGGGAAGACCACCGACGACATGAACAAAAGGCTGATGAGGGGTACCCCACGGATCAGCTCGATGTAGATGACACAAAGGCCTTTTACCACCCGCATGCGCGACTGGCGCCCCAATGCCAGCACCACCCCCAGGGGATAGGCGGCGGTGAGACCGAAGACGCTGAGGAGCAGGGTCAGGGGCAGCCCGCCCCATTGGGTACTCTCCACGGCTGAAAGTCCCAAGAGGCCGCCCTTGAGCAGCAGTCCCATGGCTACCAACCCCACGAACCAGGCCCAGGCCAGATATTTGTTCCAACGGTCGCGGTCGCGCGAGTAGAAAAGTAGCCCCACAAGCAGGAGCATGGCCACCAGAGGCCGCCACTGCTCGGCATGGGGGAAAAACCCGAAAACGATGAAGCGCAGGTTAGTGGTGATCACCGACCAACAGGCCCCGCCATCACCACGACAGGCCTCCCCACCGCTGACCCAATGGGCGTCAATGAGGGCCCATTGAACAAAGGGTGGCACCGTCTGCCAAAGAAGCGCTAGGGTTAGAAGGGTCAGAATCGAATTGAAAACGCCGTTAAACAGATTGGCCCGGGCCCAGCCCACCACGCCAATGCTCGAAGCCGGGGGGCTCATCTTCTCTACTGCGGGATCGATAAGGTAAACCGTCATAGGACTCACTCATTCTGGGCCGAAATAGACAACTCAAAGACGAATAACGCCAGCGATCTACCTCTCCACTAAGGCTATCTTCTTATTGTACCAGTTCATAAACGCCGATGTGATCAGGCTGAAACCCAGGTAGACGATCATGATCATGGCCACCCCTTCGATGGCCTGACCGGTCTGGTTGATGGTGGTGTTGGCCACCGAGACGAAATCGGGAAAGCCGATGGCCACCGCCAGGGAGCTGTTCTTTGTCAGGTTGAGCATCTGACTGGTGAGGGGGGGGATGATCACCCTGAGGGCCTGGGGCAGAACCACCAGATTGAGGACCCGTCCTGGCCGCAGGCCCAAAGATTCGGCCGCCTCGGTCTGCCCCTTGCTGACGGACTGAATGCCAGCGCGCACGATTTCGGCCACAAAAGCCGCGGTGTAGAGCACCAGACCAAATAGCAGGGCGGCAAACTCGGGACTGATGCTGATGCCGCCCTTGAAGTTGAAGCCCGCCAGGTGCGGCACGTCCATCTCGGTGGGCGCGCCCCCCATGAGCCATGTAAGCAGGGGCAATCCCAGGGTCAATCCCAGCGTACCCCACAAGAGGGGAAAGCGTTTTCCCGTGCGCTCTTGTCGCTGCCGGGCCCAGCGCCGCAGGAACCAGGCAAGCCCGCAGGCAATCACAAAAACCCAGCCCATATAGCCCCAGATGGGATGGCTGGCCGGAACGGCCATCATCAGACCGCGGTTGCTGAGAAACACCCCACTGATGGGGTTAAGGGCTTGACGCGGCGAAGGCAGCATCTCGTAGAAAAAGGCATACCAGAAAAAGAGCTGCAGAAGGACGGGGATGTCCTGGAGCACTTCGATGTAGATCGCCGCCAGGCGTGACACCAGCCAGTTTGTGGACAAACGCGCAATGCCAACGACGGTACCCAACAGGACGGTGAGTACGATGCCGATGAATGAGACTTTGAGGGTATTGAGCACCCCCACCAAGAGGGCGCGGGCGTAGCTGTTGGCCGCCGAATAGGGGATCGGGGTCTCACCGATCTCGAAGGAGGCTTCCTTCTCCAGAAACCCGAAACCAGTGGCGATGGACTGGCGCTCCACATTGGCAAGGGTATTGGAGATCAGATAGTAGGCGAGCAGGCCCACCATCAGCACCACACCCACCTGGTAGATGATGGCGCGTTTGTCAGGATCGTTGTAGAAGCGGGTAGTGGTGCCGGCGGTTTCTGGTGGGGAAATGGAAGCAGCCATGAGTGGTGATGATCCCTATGGGTAAACCATTGTAGCGCAGCGCTGGAGCCACCGCCAGGAGCAAAAGACTTGCAGGGGGGCGTTGCCCCCCTGCTAATAAAAAAACGCTGTTATTTAAACGGCGGCGAATACATCAGCCCCCCATCGGTCCACAATGCGTTTAGACCGCGGGCAATGCCCAGGGGCGTGTCCTTGCCGACATTGCGTTCGAAGACCTCGCCGTAGTTGCCCACCAGCTTGACGATGTTGTAGGCGAACTTCTCATCCAGGCCGAGGGCCTTGCCGTTGCCCGGACTCACGCCGAGGAAACGCTGTACCTTGGGATCCTTGCTCTTGAGCATCTCGTCCACGTTCTTACTGGTGATGCCCAGTTCTTCGGCGTTGATCAGGGCCAGAACGGTCATATTGACCACGTCGTACCATTGGTCGTCGCCATGACGCACCGCAGGGGCCAGGGGCTCCTTGCTGATGATTTCGGGCAAAATCATATAATCGTCGGGTTTGGGGGCCACGGCGCGGGTTCCAGCCAGTTGGGAGGCGTCGGAGGTGAGACAGTCACAGCGGCCGGCGAAAAAGGCCTTGGCCAGCTCGGCCGTGTTCTCAATTACCACGGGTTTCATCTTGAGGCCGTTGGAACGGAAGTAATCGGCCACGTTCAGCTCGGTGGTGGTACCGGGCAGGACACACACGGCGGCGCCGTCGAGTTCCTTGGCGCTTTTAACCCCCAGGCTCTTGGGAATCAGAAATCCCTGGCCGTCGTAATAGTTGGGTTGGGCGAAATTGAGCCCCAGGGCGGTCTCACGGCTGAGGGTGCGAGTGGCGTTGCGGCAGAGCACATCGATCTCACCGGACTGCAGGGCGGTGAAGCGTGTGACGGCGGTCAAGGGGATGAACTTTACTTTGTCCGCATCGCCGAATACGGCTGCGGCGATGGCCCGCCCGGTGTCCACATCAAGCCCCTTCCAGACACCTTTGGCATCCGGTTTTCCGAAACCGAAAAGGTCACCATTGACCCCCACCTGAACAAAGCCTTTAGCGCGCACATCGTCCAAAGTACCCGCCCAAACGGTGCCAGCAAAACTCAAGATCAGCGCAACTGCCAATAATGCCCAAACTTTCTTTAGCAGCATCTGTGTACTCCTCCTCCATTTGCAGTTCTTAGCAAGGTAAACGCCGCAGCCCACAAGGACTCCGACGGACAGGCCATTCAATCTTTTTTTTGGGAGAGCAATGATGAAATATTACATGAAAATAGCATGAAACCGAAAAAAAAAGCAAGTTCGGCAAACCTTTGCAAGAGTTAGCAAGTGTAGACGACAGGCGCCCCTTGACAGATCCGGTGACTAACGGATAGGAGAACCCTCAATGAGGATAAGGCCCAGTCATAGGGATATTATCCACACATGAAGTTTGCCCCGCATTGGGGCGAGTGCAGAGAATCGTTGCGGCCCACTATTCTGCCCAGCCCCACTTAAGAGGAGAAACCGATGAAGCTTTCGCGGCTCAAGCGTTTTCAACTAAGGCGTTTTCAACACCCACTCTACCTGAGCATGGTACTTGTATTCCTAGTCGCCTGTGGCGGCCGTTCCTACCTGAATGTTGCCTATCAACTGCCCGAGGCTTATAAAGGCCTGCCGGATCAACCTGTTTACCTGGATGTCAGCGATCAGCGCTCCGCCCAGGATATCTTCACACCTGCGGCCCAAAAAGCCTTTCGCCATTTCACCGGGTTGTTCTCCCTAGAAGTGGTCTCCGCCAATGGTAGCTCTCAAATGGCCGGAGCCTATGATCTATCGGGACTTTTTGAAGAAGCCCTGCGGGAACGCCTAAAACGCCAGGGCGTCACTGTGCTGGACGGGCCCCAGTCTGGGGCCAACCGGCTGGCCGTAGCGGTGGACACCTTCAGCATTGACCTGCAGAACCACAAGTGGCTGGCCGATGTGGGTTATGCCGTGGCCTTGCACAAACCATCCGGGACCATCATTAAAGAGAAGATCCGCGGCAACGCAGAACGGGTCAAGCTGGTGGGCAAAGGCGACATCGAAAAGGTGATCGGTGAGATCTTCAGCGACACTATCAATCGCCTCGACCTTAAACGCTTGTTGGATACCTCTATGAAGTGACGCTATATCCCGATCTCGTAAGTCTTGATCTTACTCAATAAAGAAGGGTGGCTGATCTCCAAAAGCTTGGCCGCCTGGGTGCGGTTGCCGCCGGTCTTTACCAGAGCCTTGGTGATCATACGGCGTTCCAGATCGCGCTGAGCCTTTTTAAGCGAAAAGCCAATCTCCGCTTCGGGGATGCCTGCTCTGCCTTCGGCAGCTATGATTTCAGGGGGAAAACATTCAGGCCCCAGCAGCTGTGTCTCGGCAAGAACCATGGCACGTTCGAGCATGTTTTCAAGCTGGCGAACATTCCCCGGCCAGGAGTAACGCAGGAGGCTCGCCATGGCAGCCGGTGATACGCCCTTGACCGCTGTCCCCAGGGAAGCGTTGAACTTTTCGATGAAGTGACCC
>JBNKKA010000177.1:0-8829 GCA_050291585.1 Desulfobacteraceae bacterium | reverse complement strand
TTCAATATGTCGCTATCAGGCAATGGTGGGTCAATCGGCTGGAGACGCTCAATTTCGAGCCAGAAGGTGTCGCTTACAGCATCACCGATACGTATTCCAGGCAGGTCAACTAGCTGATGCTCAAAAAAAGCCGGTCGCTTGTGATCAGTCACTCTCAGGGCAACCCGACTGCCGATCTTTTCAACCGCTTCGATGTAATCCAGAACGTTGAGCAGCCGATCCCGTATGGTTTCATCTAATGTGCAGGTGTCTTTTTGCACAAATTGTGGAACACTGATGACATTTCCCTGTCTTGGCATAGCCACTCCGAGAGAAAGATTTATATTACGATTACAAACAGTTGTCCTTAGCGAATCAGATAGATATAAAGTTTGCGCCGAATATGAGGGTAGTCATTGATTGCAATCAGAATGCCTGAGGATTAAGGCTGTTCTACTATCCTTTTTCAAGGTCACTGTACGAATACACCCCACCGCTTTGGGAAAATCGCTGAACAATATCAACCATCAGCAAAAAAAGGGCAAACCCATCCAGCAGGACGAACCTTTGAGCTTAAAAAAGACAATGACACCAGAAACCTATATAGTCAAATAAATATCTTGATATCAGTATATTACAGTACCACATCAAAATGTTGATTCGACAAGCTTTGGTGGCTAATAGCGGTTTGCGGGTCCTTTAAAGGGATTTAAAGTAACTCAGGGCAGTCCTTACTGATATGTCGAAGAGTATCGCGAAACTTGACCTTTGAGGACCTATCCACACATCCTTCAGTAAAAGAGAAGTAATATTTTATTTGTAGGGGGGGAAATACGGGGGGAAACAGCGTTTTTAGATAACAAAAAAGGGCTTCCGAAATCCTCGGAAACCCTTTTCAAATATATGGCGGGAGCGACGAGACTCGAACTCGCGACCTCCGGCGTGACAGGCCGGCGTTCTAACCAGAACTGAACTACGCCCCCGGATCTAATTTTTTTGGTGGGCGGAACAGGGCTTGAACCTGTGACCCCCGGCTTGTAAGGCCGGTGCTCTCCCAACTGAGCTACCCGCCCTTAGAAAAGCCGCCCTGGGAGTGTCCCAGAAGGAAGCGCACAAGTATCATTCCACCCTGTTCAAGTCAAGCGGATTTTTGGGTAAACCCACTTTTTTAGTTCAACGACGAGGGCTGCTCAGCGCCGTCACCAGAGGTGGTCACACCGAGGGCCACATCGCTGCTTTTATAGAGGGTTTCCCCCTCGGGAATGATTAGGGCATGGCTGAGGACTTCATCCATATGCTCCACAGCGACAACCTCCACCTGTCGCAGAACGCTGGCGGGGATGTCGTGCAAGTCCTTCTCGTTCTCCTTGGGGATGATGATCTTTTTGATGCCCCCGCGGTGAGCGGCTAGGAACTTCTCCTTGAGGCCTCCGATGGGCAGCACACGCCCCCGCAGGGTGATCTCACCGGTCATGGCCAGATCCCGGTACACCGGCGCCTTGGCCAGGGCGGAGACGATGGCGGTACACATACTGATACCCGCCGACGGGCCGTCCTTGGGAATCGCGCCCTCGGGAACATGGATGTGCAGGTCGAGTTTTTTGTAAAAATCGACATCGATGCCCAGTTGTTCAGCCCTCGAACGCACGAAGCTAACCGCCGCCTGGGCGGATTCCTTCATCACATCACCGAGCTTGCCCGTAATCTGGGTGTTGCCCTTGCCCGGCATGGTGAGGGTCTCCACGCAAAGCAGTTCGCCGCCGAACTGGGTCCAGGCGAGGCCGGTTACCATGCCCACCTGGTCGGCCTCTTCGATCTGACTGACCCGGAACTTGGTCGGTCCCAGCAGCTTTTGGACGGTGGAGGCGGTGACCTTGTGAAGACGCCTGTCTTTTTCACGGGCCACTTCACGGGCGGTCTTACGACAGATGGAACCGATCTCACGCTCAAGACTCCGTACTCCGGCTTCGCGCGTGTAGCGCTGGATAACCGTGTAAAGGGCGTTCTCCGACAGGGAGATGTCTTCGTCCGTCAACCCGTTCACCTTGATCTGTTTGGGCACCAGCCAGTCCCTGGCGATGTGGTATTTCTCCGCTTCGGTATAGCCAGAGAGGCGGATGATCTCCATTCGATCCTGGAGTGGCAGGGGGATATCCGGCAGGGTATTGGCCGTGGTGACAAACATGATCTCGGACAGATCGTAGTCCAAGTCCAGATAGTGATCGTTAAAGCTGTAGTTCTGTTCGGGGTCAAGCACTTCCAGAAGCGCCGATGAGGGATCACCGCGGAAGTCCATACTCATCTTGTCAACCTCGTCCAGACAGAAGACGGGGTTGTTGGTGCCGCACTTTTTAAGAGACTGGATGACCTTACCCGGCATGGCGCCGATGTAGGTGCGCCGGTGGCCGCGGATCTCGGCCTCGTCGCGCACACCACCCAGGCTAAGGCGTACGAAACGGCGGCCGGTGGCGCGGGCGATGGATTTTGCCAGGGAGGTCTTCCCGACACCGGGCGGTCCCACCAGGCAGAGGATCGGGCCGCGAATCTTTTTCACGAGGGTCTGCACGGCCAGGTATTCGAGAATTCTGTCCTTGGGTTTTTCCAGTCCGTAGTGATCCTCGTTGAGAATGGTTTCGGCATCCTCGATATTTTTGTTAACCTTGGTGCGATGGTACCAAGGCAGGCTGATAATCCAGTCGATGTAGTTGCGCACCACGGTGGCTTCGGCGCTCATGGGCGTCATCATCTTGAGCTTGCGGAACTCCTGGCGTACTTTGCCAGCGGCCTCTTTGCTCATGCGCTTGCGTTTGATGCGCTTTTCGAGATCCTTGAGCTCGTCGCCGCCCTCGTCCTCGCTCCCCATCTCCTTCTTGATGGCCCGCATCTGCTCATTGAGGTAGTAGTTCTTCTGGGTCTTCTCCATCTGCTCCTTGACACGACCCTTGATGCGCTGATCCATGCGGAAGACTTCGATCTCCATACGGATCAGTTTCAAGAGGTGGGAGAGGCGCTTGCCCACATCATTCAACTCCAACAGGCGCTGTTTCTCTTCTATTTTGAAGGAGAAGTGAGAGGCCACCGTGTCGGCCAGCTTGGACGGGTCGGCGATAGCCGCCACCTTGGCGACCAGTTCATTGGAGATATTTTTATTGATCTTGGCGTACTGCTCGAAGCCTTCGACCGTACTGCGCATGAGGGCCTCGATCTCGACTTCGGAGGAGATCACATCCTCAATGGGTTCGAGGGCCACTTGGAAATAGGCGTCCTGTTCGGTAAAACTGCTGATGCGCGCCCGTTGCTTACCCTCCACCAACGCCTTGACGGTACCGTCGGGCAGACGCAGCAGCTGCAGGACCGAGCCAACCACCCCCACCCTGCTCATATCCTTACCAGAGGGGTTGTCCACTCCCGCTTTTTTTTGGGTGACCAGGAAGATGTGCTTATCGCTGCTCATGGCTTCGGATAGCGCACTGACAGATTTTTCGCGCCCCACAAAGAGGGGGGCCACCATATGGGGGAACACGACAATGTCCCTCAGCGGTAAAAGGGGCAGAATCGGCTTGGGGGGTTCGGGGTCGTCGCCTTTAAAAAATTTTGGAATCGTTACCATCTGTTCACGTCACCTGCTTAAATAGATAAGGCCGGAAACACTAGCCCGCCGTCAGGCACCGCGCGTTTCCGGCCAGGATGGGAATCAGAGAACCTAGGCCTGTTTCTTCTCCTGTTCGTACAAAAGGATCGGATCCTCGTTGTTGAGGATCACATCCTCACCGATGACGCACTCTTTGACGTTCTCGATGGAGGGAATATCGTACATGATGTTGAGCATGCACGACTCCATGATGGCGCGCAACCCCCGAGCCCCGGACTTGCGCTTCAAGGCCTCATCGGCGATGGCGGCAAGAGCGCTGTCTGTGAGGCGCAGGTTGACGCTCTCCATTTCAAACAGCTTTTGATACTGCTTGATGAGGGCGTTCTTGGGTTCGGTCAGGATACGCACCAGAGAATCGGCGCTGAGCTCGCGCAGAGTTGCTACAACCGGCAGGCGCCCCAGAAACTCGGGGATCAGGCCGAACTTGATCAGGTCTTCGGGCAGCACACGGCAAAGTGTATCGCCGATGCTGGTCTCCTTTTCCTTAACGATCTTGGCACCGAACCCAAGACTCTTGGATCCCATACGGCGCTGGATCACTTTCTCCAGCCCGTTGAAAGTGCCCCCGCATATAAAAAGGATATTGGAGGTGTCGACCTTGACGAAATCCTGCTGGGGGTGCTTGCGGCCTCCCTTGGGGGGCACGCTGGCGGTGGTCCCTTCGATGATTTTCAAAAGCGCCTGCTGGACCCCCTCCCCGGAGACATCGCGGGTGATGGAGGGGTTGTCCGATTTGCCGGCGATCTTATCGATCTCATCGATGTAGACGATGCCACGCTTGGCCTTTTCCACATCGTAATCTGCGTTCTGCAGCAAGGCGAGAATGATGTTTTCCACATCCTCACCCACATACCCGGCTTCGGTGAGGCTGGTGGCATCAGCGATGGTGAAGGGCACGTTGAGAAAACGCGCCAGGGTCTGGGCCAGCAAGGTCTTGCCGCAACCGGTGGGCCCGATAAGCAAGATGTTGCTCTTGGTGATCTCGACATCATCGTTTTTAACGCTGGAATCCAAACGCTTATAATGATTGTACACCGCGACGGCCAGAACCTTTTTGGCTGCATCCTGCTCGATCACGTATTCATCGAGCATGGCTTTGATCTCCCGGGGGGCGATCAAGTTGTCAAACTCGGTGGTGTCCTTGTCGTTTTCCTCTTCGATAATCTCGCTGCAAAGCTGGATGCACTCGTCGCAAATATAAACGGCGGGGCCGGCAATCAGTTTTTTAACTTCTTTCTGGTTCTTACCACAGAAAGAGCAAAAGAGGTTATCGTGGGAATCTTCCTTTTTAGCCATATCTTAGGATTCCTCTGACGTCACGATCGTATCGAGATCATCACGGTTGCGGATCACATGATCCACAATGCCGTACTCCTTGGCGTCAACGCCAGACATGAAAAAGTCCCGGTCCGTATCCTTTTGAATACGTTCCAGTTTCCGTCCGGTATGAGACTGGAGAATCTCGTTGAGATTTTCCTTCATGCGCAGGATCTCTTTGGCCTGGATGGCAATATCCGAGGCCTGCCCTTGGAAACCGCCCATGGGCTGGTGGATCATGATGCGTGAGTTGGGCAGCGAATAACGCTTCTTGGCGCTCCCAGCCGCGAGCAGAACGGCACCCATGCTGGCCGCCTGACCTATACACACCGTGGTGATATCCGGCTTGACATACTGCATGGTGTCGTAAACTGCCATGCCAGCCGTTACCACCCCACCCGGAGAGTTGATGTAAAAATTAATATCCTTGTCAGGATCCTCGGATTCCAGGAAAAGCAGCTGGGCAATGAGGAGGTTGGCGACCTCATCGTTGATGGCGGTTCCCAGAAAAATGATCCTGTCTTTCAACAGCCGTGAATAAATATCGTAGGCACGTTCCCCTCGGCTGCTCTGGTCAATGACCATAGGAATGATGGGCACAATCAATCTCCTTTAGGTTTCACGGTCGCATCCCCCGGGCCGCTTGTCAACCAGCCGGCCAAGAACCGCGCCAAAAAAGGCGCTATATAGGGTCTCAAGTCCGGGCTCAGGTGTCGTTCTCCGGGGATTCTGAAGCGGGCTCCTTCTCAGGCTCCACCTCTTCTATTTGGCTATTTTCAATTATAAGCTTAATCGCCTTTTTTTCAAGTAAGGTGTGCTTGAAAACCTCAAGCGCCTCTTTGTTGCTCTCATAGAAGGCCTTAATCTGGTCCACCGGCTGCTGGTAGCTCTTGGCCATTTCGGCCAGGCCCTCATCCACTTCGTCACCGGCAAGCTCGAGGGCCTCCTGGTCCACGATTTTACCCAGAATCATGTGGCGGCGCACCTGTTTTTCAGCCGTGGGGCGATATTGTTCGCCCAGCCCCTCGCGGGTGATACCCGCCTCTTCAAAGGTTTTGTTGGCCTGGGTGAAGGACCGCTCGGCATCGTTGAGGATGTGTTCCAGTTCCATATCCGTCATGGCGTCGGGCACCTCGAACTCTGTTTTTTCAAGGAGCTGGGTGAAAACCTGCTCGTTGAGCTCCTGTTCGGTCCGTTTTTCGTAGCCCGTCAATAGGTTTTCTTTGATCTTATCCGTGAGGCTCTCGAGGGAGTCGAAAGGTCCGAGCTGTTTGGCCAGGTCATCGTCGATGGCCGGCAGAATCTGCTCGCGGATATCGCGCACATGGACCTTGAAGTTTACCGTATGCCCGGCAAGCTTGGTATTGAAATAGTCATCGGCGAAGGTGACCTCGATCTCCTTGTCCTCCCCGGGCTGCATCCCCACGAGGCCTTCGTCAAAGGCAGGAGCGACATAGGCATCCCCCACCTTCATCGTGAAATTCTCGGTCTTCTGGGTTTCGTCGAAAGGTTGGCCGTCTTTGAAGCCTTCGTAATCAACCAAAACGAAGTCTCCATCCTCCACAGCTCTTTCGTCCGTAATGGGCTCTACTTTAGCCAGATTTTTCTGAAGCATCTCCAGCTGGGCCTGAAGCTCTTCATCCGTGACCTTGTAAAGACTCTTGGTAAGCTTGAGACCCTTGAACTCCACGTCTGCGATCTCAGGACGAATTTCAATCTCGGCATCGAAGGTCAACGCCTCGAGCTTCTCAATCTCCGGCGGATCCACCTTGGGCGCAGCCACTGGCGTCAGCTTCGTCTCCTTAAGGGCGTCCACATAAGATTCCTGAATCAAACGTGAAGCCACATCGGCGTTGACATCTTTTTTATATAACCGCTCCAATACCGAACGCGGCGCCTTGCCCGGACGAAAACCCTTGATCTTAGCCGTCTTTTTCAGATTGTTATAAGCCTCATCCAACTGGGATTTCACCGTTTCAGCAGGAATCTCGATGTGCAAAACCTTTTTAACGCTGCTCTTGTCTTCAACCGTTACTTTCATTGCCTTCCTTCCTCATGACTCGGGGCCGGGCATCTCTGCAACACGGGTCCCAAAACAAAGCACACCCATACCGCCCGTTGCGACCATGACGCCATCTGAATTAAGGGCTGGCGCCCCAACCGCCGCAAATCCAGGGTCAGTTATGGGTGAGAAATGGGTGGTGCGAGAGGGGAGACTTGAACTCCCACTCTGTCGCCAGAGCTGGATCCTAAGTCCAGTGCGTCTACCAATTCCGCCACTCTCGCATTTTATCACATTTCGGTGTATGCTGACGCCGATCAAACAGATACCGTTTGAAAAAGCAACCAAAAAGCCCCACCGGCTCAGCATAATCCTCGGAGATTAATCCGTATCAACCTAGGTGTCAAGCAAAATTGGCCCCCTGCCTGAACTAAAGGCAACCCATGAGAATACATACCAAATCTATCATTCTTACCCTCATCCTGACTTGCTGGCTGAGGATAGACTTAGCCGCCGAGCCTGAACCTCGTCCGTCAGCGAGGGACGACGCCCCCGCCATCATCGTCATCGACGCCGGACACGGAGGCACCGATACAGGCGTTAAGGGCCCCAAAGGTAGTCTCGAAAAAACACTCATGCTGGAACTGACCCAAAAAATAAAAGCCCGCTTAGTGCCCGACTACGATGTGCGCCTCACCCGCGATGACGACTACCAGGTCGCTTTCACGGAACGCACGGCCATGGCTAACACGAGCCGTGCGGCCCTCATGATCAGCCTTCACGCCGGGGCAAGTTTCACCCCCAGGGCAGCCACCGTCACTATCTATCTGCATCAAGCACCCCTTCGGCAGCAGCCCCTCGAAACCGAGGCCGCCGATGCCCTCCTATCCGAGTGGCAGTGGCAACATCAACAGGCCCGCCACCATGGCGAAAGCCAGCGCTTTGGCGACCTCCTGGCTCGGCATCTGGGTTCCATGCCCTCCGCGCCCCCTGTCTTCATTCAAACCGCCCACCTCCCTGTTCTGGCCGGCGCCGACCTGCCCGCTGTCCTGGTTGAATTTGAGGATCTCAGCAGTGCGGCTGGCGAAAAACGCCTCTCAGAGACTGAGTGGCAACAGAAGTGCGCCGGTGCAATCGCCTCCGCCGTACGCAAATTTCTGCTACCCCCAAAAAAATAGACCGCTCACACCTCTTGCACCCGCCCCTGAAAGCGTGTTAATAGCCGGCCATTCATCCATACGCGAACAATTTCGGGGCGTGGCGCAGTCTGGTAGCGCACCTGCTTTGGGAGCAGGGAGTCGCAGGTTCAAATCCTGCCGCCCCGACCAAATATATCTACGAATTAAGGGGCTTGCATTTCTAGTGCAAGCCCCTTAATTCGTTGGCAAAGCGATTGGGTACAAAAACGGTTCTGTTTAGTGTTAATCGAGGGTTTGCGACGGTGCATTTGGGCGGCATAGTCAAAAGAGGAAACAGCCCTTTCGCCTGTCCTGGCACCTTTGATTATTGAACCGTAAATCGATAGCGATGAACGGCATAACCGCTGAACTCATCCTGGAATAGGCCGTCGTCGGCCTCAATGGTGCGGTCTTCGTACAGCACTTCCACACGGCCCGCCGTCGATACGCTGCTGATATTAAACGTCGCCGTGGCGGCCTCGTCGCGCATATTGACGGCAAAGATATAATAGTGGTTTTGCCGTGATCTGTAGGTGGCTGCCACGGGTAAATCATTCGTGGTTTCGGTCAGCAGATCTTCGTCCAGTTCCGGGCTATTGAGCACCGGCGCCAGTTCGGTGATCTCTGCATTGATCAAGGTAACCGCGTGCGCCATCTCCGTGTCGCCGAGTAGAGCGTGATCGTTGAAGTCCGGATACCAT
>JBNKKA010000176.1:0-8904 GCA_050291585.1 Desulfobacteraceae bacterium | reverse complement strand
AGGCCCCAGTGGAAAAAGGAGGTCGTCATGGCATTGGCTCCGGCGGCCACGCTCTTGGCCTCGCCGCCGAAGTAGGGCGGGGGGCTCATGAAATGGTAGGCTGGCTCCGCCGGTCCCCAGAAGACGATGCCCGCAGCGATGGCCGACCCGAAGAGCATGGCGAACCAGGAGAAGTTTGAGAATTCGGGTGCCTCACCGGGCAGGCCTAGTTTGACCCGACCATAGCGGCCGCTCATGAGGGCGAAGCAGGCGGCCACCAGCAGGAAGGCGGTCACCAGGTAGAGCCAGCCCCAGTTGCCGGTGGTATAGGCGAAAATGGCATTGATGGCCGTGTTCATCCCTTCGGGGAAGAGGATGGCCCAGAGAACGAAGAGGATGGTGAGTGTGGCAGAGACCCAAAATACCAAGGGGTCAAATGTTTTTTCTTTTTGAGTCGACATCGAGACTTTCTCCTTGCGCGAATTCGTTGAGGTTCTAGGTGTCAGCGGCTGAAGCGCCCGACGATTTTCCTTAAAGCATGTCCTGTGCCAGCTAACTTTTTTGGGTCGAGGGGTTTTGATGGGAATGCTTGCTGTATTAAAAAAATATATAATTACAATATGTTGAATTGAGTCCTCGTTGATTCAAAGCACTGGGTGAAGGGACATTCAGGTGAGATTTCATCCGCTTTGACGCGGGGGCTGTAAAAAATATTTTCACTTTCTGGTTGGCAGGCGAAAAATTATGTAAAAGGCGTTAAAAAATTTTGACAAACAGGGGCGCCCCCGGTATCCAGCAGGGATATTTGATATTAAATTTAGGGGGTGTGTTGCATGGAGAGGGGTAAGTCGGCGATCGAGAACAGAGGGATGGCCGCCGCTCAGTTGTTGTCCGGGGCTGACGCTCTGGCTGTGCTGGAGGTCTATGACGAGGGGGTGATCATTACCGATGCCGGGGGACAGATCCTCTTCTATAACGACGCCCAGGCGCGTATCGATGATCTATCTCCCGAGTTTGTGCGCTGCCGACATGTGAACGAGATTTACAACCTCAGTCGTGAGGAAAGCTTGATCATGCGCTGTCTGGACCTGGGCGAACCCATCTATGGCCAGCTCTTCTTCTACCGCACCAGGCGGGGCAAGGTGGCCAATACCATTTGCAGCGTCTATCCCCTCAAACACGATGGCGTCCTGGTCGGGTCCATCTGTATCGTCAAGAACTACAACCTTCTGGAAAAGACCATCACAGCGGCTTCCATCGTCCCACCCGATGAGCACCAGTCCCTGGGCAACGGGACCCGGTTTCAGTTTCCCGACGTGGTGGGTACCGATCCCATCTTTCTCCAGGGGCTCAAGATCGCCCGCCTGGCGGCGGATTCCCCCTCACCCATCATGCTCTCCGGGGAGACCGGGACTGGTAAGGAGGTTTTCGCCCAGTCGATCCACAACTACAGTCGTCGTGGTGCTATGAATTTCGTGGCCATCAACTGCGCCGCCATTCCCGAGAACCTCCTCGAAGGCCTGCTTTTTGGCACCACTCGGGGGGCCTTCACCGGGGCGGTGACCCGCCAGGGGATCTTCGAGCAGGCCCATGGCGGCACCCTCTTCCTCGACGAGCTCAACGCCATGCCCATCAATCTTCAGGCCAAGCTGCTGCGGGTCCTCCAGGAGCGGCGCCTGCGGCGAGTGGGGGACACCAAGGACATCGCCATCGATCTCAAGATCATCAGTTCGGTGAACGTCGACCCCCATGCGGCCATCAAAGCGGGGCACTTGCGCAACGATCTCTACTACCGTCTGGGGGTGGTCTTCATCGCCATCCCCCCCCTGCGGCGACGCCCGGAAGATATCGACCTGCTCACCCGGCACTTCATTCACCTCAACAACCGCAAGCTCAACAAGCTGGTGAGCGGCATCTCCAGCAAGGTGATGGACCTCTTTCGCCGCTACCAATGGCCAGGCAACGTGCGCGAGCTCGAGCACGTGGTGGAGGGTACCATGAACGTCCTGGGCGGTGAGAATCGCATCGAACACAACCACCTGCCTGTCCACGTCTTCCATCCCGATTTTGGTGCCCTCTCCGGGGTCGAATTGCCAGAAGCGGTGTGCGCACCGTATGCGCTGCCGGGCAGCGAAGGGACAGGTGGGGATCTTTCGACCCGGGAGGTGAATCTGTTGGGGCGGCAGAAACACCAGGAGCGCGAAGTGATCGCCGAACACCTCACCGCCGCCGGTGGCAATGTCGCGGCTGCCGCCCGTCGCCTGGGCATCTCGCGCCAGCTGTTGCATTACAAGTTGAAGAAGTACGGATTAAAGCGTGAAGCGTTTCGTCGACCGCGTTGAGGTCATACTGACTGCTATCATTCGTGACATTTTTCGCGCTTTTCGATACTATATTCGACGAGGCCCCCCCTTTCCCTGATGCAATGCTTTGCCTCGAGCGCTCCTCTTTTGCACAAAAGGTGGTCCTGAATGCCTATCACGCCCATTCCAATCCCATCCTCCCTACCTCTGATCGGCTGGAAAGAGTGGGTTTCTCTGCCTGAGCTGGGAATACCGGCAATTAAGGCTAAAATCGACACGGGTGCTAGAACCTCAGCTTTGCATGCGTATACCTTTGAAGGGTTCCGTCGAGACGCGACCGACATGGTCCGATTCAGTGTTCACCCACTCCAGCGGCGTTGTGACATCGAGCGCCACTGCGAAGCTGAAGTCCTTGAGCACCGCAGTGTTAAAAACTCGGGAGGCCAGGTCGAGGAGCGCTATGTGATTCGGACCCTGGTGGAAGTAGGTGATTTGAGCTGGCCCATCGAAATCACCTTGACCAACCGCACCGGTATGCGCTTCCGGATGTTGCTGGGGCGCACCACCGTCCGCGATCGCCTGTTGATCGACCCCGGAAAGGCCTACCTCTGTGGCCGTCGCAGAGCAAAGGCCTACGGCGCCGCTAAAACCATATCCAAACGAAAGAAGAGATCATGAGAATTATCATCCTTTCCCGCAAGGCAGAGCTTTATTCCACACGGCGTTTGGTAGAGGCGAGTCAGGAGCGTGGGCACACGGTGAAAGTTGTCAACCCCTTGCGATGCTATATGAACATCACCTCTCACAAGCCTGAGATACATTACAAAGGCGAGTGTTTAAAAGGCATTGACGCCGTTATCCCCCGCATAGGCGCTTCCATAACATTTTATGGCACTGCCGTTGTGCGCCAGTTTGAAATGATGGGTGTTTATTGCCTCAATGAATCGGTGGCCATCAGTCGCTCGCGGGACAAATTGCGCAGCCTGCAATTATTGGCGCGCAAGGGCATCGGCCTGCCAGTGACCGGTTTCGCCAATTCCACCATGTTTACTAGTGAGTTGATCGATATGGTCAATGGCGCGCCGCTGGTAATCAAACTGCTGGAAGGAACTCAGGGCATAGGTGTGGTTCTGGCTGAAACCAAGCAGGCTGCCGAAAGTGTGATTCAGGCCTTCCGTGGGTTAAAAGCGAATATTCTGGTTCAGGAATTTGTCAAAGAATCCGAAGGACGCGATATTCGTTGTTTTGTCGTCGGTGAACGGGTGGTCGCCGCCATGATGCGACAGGGGCCGGAAGGTGATTTTCGCTCCAATTTGCATCGCGGCGGTAAGGCCACACTAGTAAAAATTACCCCCGAAGAACGCAGCACGGCGGTTCGGGCAGTAAAAATATTGGGTCTGCGGGTGGCCGGTGTGGACATGCTGCGCTCAAATCACGGACCAGTGGTGATGGAGGTCAATAGCTCTCCCGGCCTGCAAGGCATCGAGACTTCGACCGACAAAGATGTCGCCGGCATGGTGATCGCGCACATTGAGAAACACGCCAAACCTCAAAAAACACGCACCAGAGGCCGGGGGTAGGGATACGATAACATGCGCGCCAGTTTTACCATCGGAGACACTCAGATCCCCCCGGGGCGGCGCAAAACCATCCATCTACCGGTCGCCCCGCTATACACCCACGCAGCAATGAGCATGCCTGTGACGGTGATTCACGGCCGGCAGTCCGGCCCCTGCTTGTTCGTCTGTGCAGCCGTGCACGGCGATGAACTGGTCGGTGTGGAAATCATCCGCCGCCTGCTGACCCTCAAAAAGCTCAACCGTTTACGCGGCACCCTGTTGGCCATCCCGGTGGTGAATGTGTATGGCTTCATTCAACAGAGTCGCTATCTGCCGGATCGTCGCGACTTGAATCGCTTTTTTCCAGGGTCGGAAAAAGGGTCGTTAACGTCTCAACTGGCGGACGTCTTCATTGATGAGGTTCTCAGCCACTCAACCCATGGTATCGATCTTCACGCCGGATCAAATCACAGAACCAACCTCCCTCAAATTCGCGCTGATCTGAAAAACCCAATGGCGCGCCGGCTGGCCTTAGCCTTTAAAACCCCTGTGGTGATCGACGCCGAGTTGCGTGATAAAAGCCTGCGCCATGCAGGCGCGCAGAAAGGAATTCCGATTCTGGTTTACGAGGCCGGTGAGGCCCTGCGCTTCAACGACGAGGCCATTCGTGCGGGTGTCCGGGGGATATTGGGCGTCATGGGCGCGCTTTCCATGTTGCCCAAATCTGCTTCCGGTCGATCACGGGTCACCCCAATAGAGGCGCAACGAACCACCTGGCTGCGCGCCACCTCCAGTGGCCTTTTTCTCTCTAAAGTCCCCTTGGGGGCGCGCGTACGCGATGGTCAGGTCTTGGGGCAGATTGCCGATCCCTTTGGCGGGTTTGTGGAGAAAATTCGATCCGCTCATGCGGGAATGGTCATCGGACGCCTCAACCTCCCCCTTGTCCATAGTGGCGATGCGATTTTCCACATCGCCCTATTTGATCAACCCGCAGCCATCGAGCCAACCATTTCAGACTTCCGTGAGGAGATAGATACCTACGACCCCCGCCTTCCTCTGAAGGATGTGCCCTGATTTCCCGGCCTGCACGTTTCCCATCACAAGCGCCCCTTGAATCCCAACCCCGGTGCGTCGCGCGGATACAAATAGCCCTCTTTCAGAATCACCGCACCCATCGTCGGGTCGTCCAGCAAATCCAAATGACCGTCCAGGTCGGCACAGGTGATCGTCGGGCTGGAAAGCGCGAAATGCAGGCCCGCTGAGATGGCGAGTGCGGTTTCATCCATACAGCCCACCATTACTTCCAACCCGGCGGCGCGCGCCACGGCCGTTATCTGCCTTGCCTCCGATATGCCGCCAACTTTCATCAGTTTTACATTGACCATGTCCACCCAGTGGTGGCGGGCCAGGCGAAACGCATCCTTGAGGGTTTGCAGGGATTCATCGGCCATGACCGGGAGCTTGCTCTGGCGGGTGATAGTGCCAAGCATTTCGGGTCGGCGCCGAGGGGTTGGCTGTTCGAGAATTTCAAGTCTGCTGGCTTCCGCCCGCCGCACAAACTTGAGGGCCTCTGCTTCCGTATACCCCTGGTTGGCGTCAAAACGTAAGAGTATATCGTGGCCCACCGCCTCGCGGACCTTTAGGACTCGCTCGACATCCAACTCCACATCGTCTCCCCCCTTGACTTTAAGCACCCGGAACCCTTGTCTGCAGAAATCAACGGCTCTGGCAACAGTCTCGGCCGTCGGTAGGATGCCAATGGTGACACTGGTGAGAATGCGCTTTCTGTAGGCGCCCAAAAGCACAAACAGGGGTAAACTGGAGATACGTCCAAGCAGGTCGTAGAGCGCCATGTCCACCATCGCTCGTGTCGCCGTCTGGCGAGGGATGGTTTGGCGCAACGCCTCGTTGAGGGCGGTCCGCTCAAGGGGGTCTTCTCCCTGCAAGAGTTCCCGCACGACCGTGTCCAGGGTTTCCAAAACCGATTCGGCCGTTTCACCCGTCACCGCAAGGTCGGGTGCTGCGCAGCCATAACCGATATGCCCGTCTGCGGTTTCCAGGCGGAAAAGCACATTTGTGGTCGTGCTGATGGTTTCATAGGCGATGGTGTAGGGCTCGCACAGGGTCATGGGCACGGGCCAGTATGCCATCCGGGCGATCTTCATTTTATGACCTCCGATGGTGGATCTCGGCCACCGTCAGATGTTTGAGATCTTCGATGAACGCCACCAGGTGAGCCACCATGATCTGCCAGATGCGCTCGCCCTTTGCAGCGTCTGCTCGAGTGGGATCGCCCATGATGCCATTGGGGCTGATCATGCGCGTGCTGCCGAACCACGAGATGCCTCGCTTGGAAGAAAAGTCGAGGTACTCGCTTGAGAAAGCCGGTATCGAGGATTCTGCCAGCTCCATGTGGACAAGCTCAGGGCGAATGGCAAGGCTCGTGCTGGTCTCGACTTCTCCAGCATGGACGTCATTGGCCGTGACCGTCAGCTTGGCAATATCCACGTCACTGGTTTCCCCGCTGTCGACGCATACGAAGATACCGGTGTCGCGATTGATCATTTGAGCCGCATAATGGAGGGCCGGATCATTGCCACCGTGGCCGTTGATGATGATCAGCTTGCGGATACCGTTTTCTGCACAGCTCATCCCCACATCGTATACGAGCTGGGACAAGGTCTCATTGGTGATACCCACCGTCCCTTTGAAATCGCGATGGTGATAGGAGACACCATAAGGCAGCAGCGGCAGAACCAGAGGGCGCGGAGGACTGCAGGCCTCGGCCACGCGCCGGGATAGATATTCGGCGTCGAAGCTATCGGTATCGAGGGGCAGATGGGGACCGTGCTGTTCGATGGCGCCTACGGGCAATAGCGCCATGTCGTTCGCTCCCAAGCGGGCCTCCATTTGTGGCCAGGTCAGGCACCCCCAGTCGATCACTTCATCATCGGCGGCACTGGCGCTGCGCCTGAAGGATTGGACGGATCGTTCCGGTTCGAAGGCATAGGCCTGTTCGGCATGGGGATGATTGAAGGGATCGATACGCTCCCACCGTCTGCCTTGGCGCAGGAAGGCACCGTCGGCATGTTGCAGCAACAGATTCCAAAGCGGCTGGCGCAGGTCGAGGGGGATGGCGTTTAGGGGTGCCCTTTTGTCGTCGAAACGCAGGGAGAGGATCTCGGGACGGGCACCGCAACGATGCTCTCCTTGGGCAGGCAGAGCGCCTTGCTCCGCCAGTAGATGCCTGAGGTGCGCCTCACCAGCACCCTCCTGATGAACGCCTTTGGCCATTAACTCATTCAGGCAACGGGCGGTCTGCTCCTCAGTATAGCCGCACAGGCCGGGATCCGCGCCAATGGCGGTGAGCATACCCACCACGCGACGACATTTCTCACAACGGCCGCAGGGGTGCATGCGTCCATCCTTTTCATGCACGGCATGGCAGGAGGTCTGCAGATGGGCCAACGCGGGGTAGCGCTCCCACAATACTTTTTCCACAAGCATTTCGGACAGGGGTCGCAACACCGAAAACTGACTCACCGCCCAACCCTTTTGGAGGAAATAACGGCTTATGGCGGCGTCGAACCAGATACTCTGGTCGTAGAGTCCATCGTAGTGCGAGATCCTCTGATGGCGTCGCCGTACGCTGGTGTCGAATTCATCGCCGATAATCAGGCGTCCCAGCCCCTTTTTGCGCATCAGGGGCAGCACAGCGAAGATGAAGATGGCGACCGTCCACAGGCGGATGGGGTACTCGTCACTGCGCACACTGGCGAAATCGCTGCGTACAAAAGGCAGTTGGCGCAACATCCAGGCGAAGAGCCTATCGCTATTGACCCAGACACGCGCCGTTTCAGGGATCTTCTCCGAAAAGTCGCGGTAGGCGTTGATGGCCGTGAACCAATGGCGACCCGATTCATTGACAAAGATCGGGTGCACTTCCCGCGCGGCATCACTGCCGCTGGATTGCAGCTCTTGCAGCAGACCGAAGCTGAGCAGGCTTTCCTTCCCGCCGCTGGACAGGACACAACAGCGATCGCTGTGGGAATTCCATAGCTGCCAATCTCTATTGGCTCTCGCAGTGACTGATCCGCGGAAAGAGATCCGCGCCTGGCAATAGCGCTTTTGAACGGCTGCGGGTATATGCTTTGCTGCCTCTGTCAAGAAGCAATTGGGTTCAAGGATTTTTTTGACATAGATTTCACGCGCGGTGTTCTCGGCCATGCTCCTGAGAAAGCGCCGATCGCTTTCATCGAAATCGCCGTGGAAAACGATCTTGCGGCAGAACAACCCGTAATTCAGTGCCACCTGGGCCGCCATCATGGCGGCCAGGTTCCGGTCTGTCGGATTGGACGGGTCAAACACGGGTTGATCGAAACGATAGATCAACTCGCTTTGCGCTTCATGGACATCGGTGGTGACATGATAGGGTGCAATCAGGCGTTTCGGCTCCAAGCGCACCGGCCCGACGGTCAGCTGTTCTATCGTAACCAGTGGGGCCAAGATGTCAGTGGTATTCTCAGCAATGGTCATCATTTGAATCGCTTTCGAGTCTGTCAAAGTCTCTCGTAGTTCAAAAGTTGGGCAACCAGCCGATCGGGAGGCTCCAAGAGTAGATCATAGGTCGGCCGGCCCACAATCTGGGCCGTTGTGCGACATACCAGCGGCACTTGGCTTGGATCGAGGCCTTCATGATTTATAGTGACCGCGACGACCGGGCACCCGCTGAGCCGCTCAATCATCTCGATCTGCTCACCAAGGGGGTGCAGCGCATAGTCCGGAAACCCGTCATAGGTCTTCCGGGCCGGGGCGTGCTGCAGAACGACGACATCGGGACGCGCAGCGGCCAGAATTTCGTAACCACCTGGATAGGCAGGATTCATCAGGCTTCCCTGGCCTTCGATGACAATGATATCGGCCTCGCCTTGTTTCCAGGCGGCCCAGACCGCATGCTCGATCTCCCCGGAAACGAAATCGTTGACCAGGGCATCCAGGCAGAGACTATAGCGGGCACCCTGAAGCCACGCGGTTTGCCCGGTGCCAACGAGTTCAACCTGGGC
>JBNKKA010000175.1:403-8939 GCA_050291585.1 Desulfobacteraceae bacterium | reverse complement strand
GAGCGGCTTACGTTTATTCGCGGCCACTTGGGTCCTGAAATCGAACTGACGGTATCCGAGGAGTAAGACTGCCTGACTCCCTTTTGGCCCTTACGTTCGCGCCCGTATAAGCACGCTCATCTTCCGGGAGTCGTTCCGAACATCCCCCCTGGCTCACCATGGGCCAGGGGGGGCTTATGGTCGGACGCCGACGGCTTAGTGCGAAGGGCCAAGGTCCCCTCTGGCCTGGAATACATCCAATTGATTTTTACTTCTGAGAACTATATATGACTGAACCGTAATAAGTCGGCTCTCTGTAAAATATAGAAATATCAGCAAAATAGTTGCAGCCATCTATTGACAAATACTTCCATAAATGCCATTATATTGCATAATATCAATATATTGAGCTGAGGAAGCGATGCTTACGATTAGAGACCGTAAACAGCAACATTTATTCGATCCTTGGGATTTCTTAAGCCCAAAGCGGCGAAAACTTCTCAATGAAGAATGGCCTGGCTTTTTTCGGGAACATATCCTCGATGATCTGCCCGTGGATAAGCTCGCTATTGCCTTCCCCAGCGATCAGGGGCGCCCAACTAAAGACTTGTATACTGTCTTGGGCGTCCTGGCCTTGCAGCAATTCCATGATCTCACTGACAAACAGGCGGTTGATCAGTTCCTTTACAACATCCAGTGGCACTATGCGCTGGACATTCACGAGGAGAGCGACCAAGCTAAATACATTTGTGAAAAAACCCTATGGAATATGCGTGTCGATGCCATGACCCTGGGCATCGACATGGATGTGTTTGACATCATCGCCAACAAGCTGGCCGAGCTGTTCCAGGTCGATACCAGTGTTCAGAGAATCGATTCGGTTCACATAAAGTCCAATATGGCAAGGCTCGGGCGCATCGGCATCTTTGTCAGGGCCATCGATCGATTCCTGGTCAATCTAAAACGCCATCACCTCAAGTTGTGGAACAATATCGACACAGAGTTGGTGCAACGCTACCAGGGAAAACCGGCTGCCGGGTGCTTTGCCGCTGTCAAACCCTCTGAATCGAAGAGAACGTTGATCGAGGTGGCATCCGACCTTTACCGGCTGGTGACGCTGTTTAAAGACAATGCGCATGTGACCGGCATGAACACCTACAAAACGCTATGTCGCATCGCCCATGAGCAGTGCGAGGTCCAATCCGACGGCACCATTGAACTCAAGGCTCCCAAGCAAATCAGTTCTGATTCGCTGCAAAACCCTTCAGATCCGGATGCTACTTACAGCGGTCATAAGGGCCAGGGCTATCAGGTGCAGATCATGGAAACCTTCACCGAGCACGAGGAAGCCGGCAAGGATCCTTCCACATTGAATATGATCACCCATGTCGATGTTGAACCAGCCTGCCAGAGCGATGCGCAGGCGTTGGTACCGGCCATTGAGGCTACTGTGGAAAAAGACCTGGCCCCTGTTGAACTGCAGGCAGACTCACTGTACGGCAGCGACGAGAACTGTCAGCAGGCTGAGCGGTATGGTGTTGAAGTTGTCAGCCCGACGATGGGCACAGAAAACAAAAGCGGTACCAAGCTCAGCGAGTTTGAGTTCCGGGAAGATGGACATGTTCAGCGCTGCCCGTGCGGTCACGAGCCCTTAGAGCGTAGAAAGAATAACAGCCGCTACAGCCAAGGCTTTGACAAGGATATTTGCTGCAAATGCCCTCGGCGAAGTGGGTGCCCTGCAAAACAAGGTAAGCGCTACTTCTATCTTTATTACGAGAAGAAGTCGATGCGTTTGGCCAAACGCAGACAGCAAGAGGACACGGCCGAGTTCAAAGAGCGCTATCGGTGGCGCGCAGGGGTCGAGGCCACCATGAGCCAGTATGATCGACTGACTGGCGTGAAGAATTTGAGGGTGCGTGGGTTCGAAGCCGTGCGCTTTGCGGCTACCCTCAAGGCTGCTGGCGTCAACATCGTTCGGGCAGTGGCAGCCCTGAAGGCCAGAAGAAGGGCCGGAGGGCCTGGTATAGACCCTTCCCAGGGCGATAGTGGCTATTTTGGACTTGTCAAAGAACTGCTGGCAGTATTTTATCGGCGGTTTATGATCTTTATCTCAAAACCATCTGATCGTTTGGAAGCCGATTACAAAGCTGCTTAAAACTTGCTCCGATTTTTTACGGGGGCATCATATATACGCGCATAGGCATTAGGACGCATATATAGGAGCAAAGGAACCCCATGATCAACCGCGAAATGATCGCCTTCATCTTAGAATCATCCATCAAGCAAAGAAGAGAAAAAGACAATGCAAAAGGTTAGTTTACGGACACCAACCCAGGAAGATGCCGAAGCGTTCATTGCCCTGACGCGTACAAGCGTTGCCTCACATGCGCCCTGGGTCAGCCCCCCCACTGAGAAGGATGCCTATGTAGACTATCTGGAGGGTTTGGACGGGCAGCGCAAGCTGGGGTTTCTGATCTGCAGACCGAGCGATGAGGAGCTGCTGGGGTTGGTCAACGTCAGCGAGATCGTCCGGGGGGCTTTTCACAGCGCCTATCTGGGGTATTGGATCGGCGCCCCGTTTGCCCGCCAGGGGTATATGCGCGCCGGCCTCAAGGCCGTCATCGACCACTGCTTCGGCACACATCAACTCCACCGCCTGGAGGCCAATATCCAGCCGGATAACACAGCCTCCCTCGCCCTGGTAAAGCGTCTCGGATTTCGGCGCGAGGGCTATTCCCCCGACTACCTTCACATCGCCGGCCAATGGCGGGACCATGAACGCTGGGCCATCCTCAACGACCACTGGCGGCCGCTTCCCTGAAAAAGAATACCGGCCTACTTCCAATCCGGCGCCCACTCCCCCAAGGTATCCCGGCGGTAGGGCAGCCACACCAGCACCAAGGCGTTGAGGTGGGAATCACCCGCCTTGGGGGGGATGGTGATGGGTTCGATCTCTTCGGTGGCGGCGTCGTGCTGGAGGTCCAGATTGTCCATATCCTCCTGGAAGCGCGTTTCAAGGGATTGCAGATTCTCACGCGCGGCCGCAGCCAACTCCTCGGCACGGGCCACGTCCATGGTCTCCTTGCGCATCCTCCCGGCGGACTTGAGGGCCGTACCCATACGATAGGTGGAACGCGCACTGACCTTCTTGCGCCCCAGGAAGGCGCCCAGGATGGCGGAACCAAAGCTGATGGCGGTCTCCACCTTGCGCGACTTGGCCTGCTCCTGCTCCCGGGCGATGGTCTGCTCGGCGCGCAGGAGGCGGGTTTCCAGACGGGCGTACTGGGTCTCGTACTTGCGGCGCAATTTCTCCGCCTTTAGGTCGCGCTGTTCGCGCATCACCTGGGCCAGGCGGGCCCGGAAGCGGCTCTCATCCTCATCCGGCTGACTGATCTGTTTGAGGCGCGGGGCGCGCAGGAGCACCAGAGGCTTCTCCTTCTTGGCCCAGCGCAGAAGGTTTTTTCCCCATTTGGTGAAATTGGCTCCCCGTTTGGCGGCCTTGGGCAGGGGGGCGAAAGCGGCTCCGGGCAGTGGGTGCCGCTCCAGATCCGTTGGGTGGATGGCCAGCATTTGAGCCGTCTCCCAGTCCACGGGTACGGGCCCGTCGTTGATGACTGCGCACAGGATCAGGTCACGGTGCTCACGCAGATTGTGACGGGCGTTGACGTAGGCCAACCCCACTTCTCCCAGAAGAGCGGGCCGGTAGCTGAGGCCCTGGCCGGCCCCGGAGGCCGGCACGAAGCCCACGGCGACCCCATCCGGTGTCGTGGGCGGGGCCGCAACGACTTCGGCCAGCGGTACAAGTGGTGGTGGTGCAGCTTCAGCCGGCGCGGGCCCTGCCGCCTGTGCCGGAGCGGCGGCTCCCGGTGATGGTCCGGTGACGGACTCAGGTCGATCCATCTCCTTAAGGCCTTTGAGCTGCTCACGTGTCATGGGCCCACTGAGGTAGGAGAGCACCCAGCGGGTCTGCATGAGCACGGGGAGGTCATCATGCACGTTGTGCAGCAAAAAGGTGCGTGGCGACAACCCGGCCAGGGTGCGGCCCAACTGCTGGGCATCGATCCCGGCACCGGCCCCCATGAGGCCGTCCATGACCCGGGCCTGGTCCTGCTCGGTCTGCAGACGCCCGATGAACCAGGTGCCGGTGTTGGACAGGCCCTTGTAGTCCAGATCCACCGGATTCTGGGTGGCCAGAACCACCCCCAGCCCGTAGGCGCGGGCCTGTTTTAGAAGCGTCATCAGGGGGGCTTTGGCAGGCGGGTTCTTCACCGGCGGGAAGAAGCCATAGATCTCATCCATATAGATCAGCGCCCGCAGGCTGCCGGTACCCGACTGGGTCCGCATCCAGGCCACCACCTCGTTGAGCAGACGGGTGACGAAAAACATGCGCTCGGCATCGGTGAGGTGGGCGATGCTGAAGATGGAGGCCCGTGGCCGACCCTGGGGGGTGTATAGCAGATTGTCGATGGATAGCGGATCGCCCTCCATCCAGGTCTCGAATCCCGGCGCGGCCAGGAGGTTGTTGAGCTGCATGGCCAGGGCAAAGCGCTCTTTGGCCGGATAGATCATCTCCAGTTCCATCACCCCGATGCGCTCAAAGGGGGGCGCCTGGATCTTCTGGATCAGGGTGGCCAGGTCGAGGGCCTGACCGGCCTGCCAGACCGCTTCGAAGATGTTGGCCAGGAGCACATGCTCCCGGCTGGTGATGGGATCGGCCTCGATCCCCAAGAGGCCCAGGAGGCCGGAGACCGTCGCCTGGATGGCTTCGGTGAAGCTGTCCCGGTCCTGCTGGGCCAATGCAGCCGGGGGCGCAAAGGAGCGCAGCACGCTCACCGGCCGGCCGATTCGCGATCCGGGGGTATAGACGCAGACCTCGGCGGCGGCCTGCAAGCGGGCGATGCGCTCGCCGGACTGATCCCACTCCTCGAGGCCGGCCTGCCAGCGACGGGCCTCGTCGGCAGCGAACTGATCCACCGTGCGGCCCTTGGCTGTGGCCTGGCGCGAATCGATCCAGGGGCGGAATTCATTGGCCTGGAGTTGGGGAAACTGGAGCATGAGATTGGGTATGTCGCCATTGGGGTCGATGGCGATCACCGGGATCTGGTCGATGAGGGCCTCTTCCAGCAACGCTATTCCCAGCCCGGTCTTGCCGCTGCCCGTCATGCCGATGAGGACCGCATGGGTGGTCAAGTCTTTGGCATCGTAGAGGACCGGCGTCTGCCGGCGCCGGCCGGTATCAGGATCTACTTGTTTGCCCAGGTAGAATTGACCCAGCTGTTCATAGGTTTCCATGCCTGCCTCCTCTGTAGATGCGTCACGCCAAGACCCTCAGGGGCCAATCTTCAGACCAACATAGGCATAGGGCGTAAAAATGGCAATCCCTGTTTGAAGCGGCTGGATGAGGCCGCCGGGTGCACTTGATTTGCGTTGCTGCGAGAAGGCTATTCGGGATTCCGCGCGGGTATGCTATGAGGGGGGATGACGCTCTCCAGCACAACCCTTACCCATGCCGAGGTTCATGGAAACACACACCCACTATCCGCTTAATGCCTTGAACACTTTCCAGGTGACGGCCACAGCCGAACGCTATGTGCGCTTTGACCAGATGGAGGAGATCCAACACTTTCTCGAGTCAAACGACCTGAGTCAAACGCCCTATTTGATCCTCGGTGGAGGCAGCAATCTTCTATTTGTGGGTGATGTGGCGGCCACGGTCCTGCACCCTGTCTTCAAAGGCATGGCGGTGGTTCGAAAAGATGCGGAACATGTCTGGGTGCGCGTCATGGCCGGTGAAGTCTGGGATGACTTCGTCGCCTTTGCCGTGGCCGAAGGGTGGGGGGGGATCGAAAACCTCTCCCTGATCCCCGGCAACGTCGGTGCCAGCGCCGTCCAGAACATCGGCGCCTACGGGGTTGAGGTGGAGACCGTCATCGAAAGGGTCGAAGCCCTCACATTTCCCCAAGGAAAAGCCGTTGTCTTCCAGGCTGGAGAGTGTGGCTTCGGTTATCGCGAGAGTCACTTCAAAAGCCGCTGGCCCGGCCGCCACCTCATCACCGCCATCGTCTTCAAACTCCTGCGCCAGCCGCGCTTCAGCCTCAGTTACTCGGGGGTTCAGAAACACCTGGACAAAATCGGACCGCCGACCCTCGAGAACATCCGCCAGGCCGTCATCGACCTGCGCCGCAGTAAACTGCCCGATCCAATGGTGATGGGCAACGCGGGCAGTTTTTTCAAAAACCCCTCCGTCGATGCCGCCACCCTCAAAACGCTTCTTGCGGAGCACCCCGCCCTGCCCCACTACCCCCAGGGCGATGCGGGTTTCAAACTGGCCGCCGGCTGGCTCATCGACCAGTGCGGCTGGAAAGGCAAGGTTCGCGGAAATGCCGCCGTCCACGACCAGCAGGCGTTGGTTCTGGTCAACCGTGGCCGCGCTACGGGAGAAGAAATCCTGCGCCTCTCCCGGGAGATCGAGCAATCAATCCAAGAGCGCTTCGGGGTCAGACTGGAACGGGAAGTCCAAGTGGTGAGAGGAGAAGTCCTTTGAAAAAAGCCCAGGAAGGGCACCTGGCCCAGTCATCGGATGCCCCCCTCACCCGTCGCCAGCGTAACTACGTCATCGCCGCGGCCCTGACGGCCCTCTTCCTGGGCGCCCTGGACGCCCTGATCATCTCCACGGCCATGCCCACTATCGTGGGCGAGTTGGGGGGCCTGCACCTCTTCTCCTGGGTCTATGCGGCCTACTTTCTCAGCCGGGCCGTCTCCCTGCCCATCTTCGGCAAACTGGCCGACCGCCTACCGGGCAAGCCCCTTTTTCTCTTCTCCATCATCCTCTTCTCCCTGGCTTCCCTCATGGCCGGCATGGCCAATAGCATGCTGACCCTCACCCTGGCGCGAGTCCTCCAAGGCATCGGCGCCGGCGGCAACTTCGCCCTGGTCTACATCGTCCTCTCGGAGGTCGCGGCCCCCGAGCAGCGTGGCAAGACCCTCTCACTGGCCTCCAGCATCTGGGGTATCGCCAGCGTCCTGGGCCCGCCCCTGGGCGGCATCATCGTCACCTGGTTCTCCTGGCGCTGGATCTTCTGGATCAATGTGCCCATCGGCGCCCTGGCCCTCTATGGCATCTGGGGCTTCTTTGCGGAAACCCGCCAGAAGACCAAGCGCGGCAACCTCGATATAGCCGGCATCGCCTTGATGACCACGGGGCTGCTCTGTCTTCTCGGCCTGCTCCTCATGGGGGGGCGCAGTTTTGCCTGGTTGAGCGGACCCGCGATGGCCCTCATGGCGGCCGTGCCCGTATGTGCCCTGGGTTTCTACCTGGCCGAAAAACGCGCCCACGACCCCCTCATCGCCCTTCTCTTTTTCAGTCAGCCGGGCTTCAGCGCGGGCAATGCCGCCGTCTTCCTGAGCAGCTTTGCCATCTTTGCCCTCTTCGCCTTCGCCCCGCTCTTCATCCAGGGGGTGATGGGACGCAGCCCCATGGAAGTGGGCATGGGCATGCTGGCCCTCAGCCTGGGCTGGTCCGTGGGTTCCCTGGTGCTGGGGCAGGTGGTCCACCGAGCGGGCCAAAAAACGGCCGCGATAGGTGGCGCTCTCCTACTCAGCGGGGGCTGCGCACTGCCCTTGTTCTTCGGCACGAACACCACCATGACGGCCCTGTTCGGGGCCTACATCCTCATCGGCCTGGGCATGGGGGCGGTTAGTCTGGCCACCCTGCTGGTGGTTCAGGAGAGCCTGGAGCTCAAGGATTTGGGGGTGGCCACCTCGACCCACCAGCTGGGCCGCACCATGGGCGGAACGGTGGGCGTGGGGGTCTGCGGCGGTGTGGTGAATCTCGGCCTGAGCAGTATGAACGGCGCATTGTCCGCAACCACAGGCGCCCAGGACCTGCCCGCGGATATGGGCGACGCCTTGGCTCAGATCCTACGGCCCGACGTATTGGGCCAATTGCCGGCAGATGTGCGGCTCCACTTGCAGGAGACCATCGCCATAACCATGCAAAACGTCCAGTGGGTGGTCTTGGCGGCCGCCCTGCTCTGCGCCGTGGTGTGCCTGACCATTCCCGCCCGTCGGCCCGCTTCACCAAGCGGCGCCAACCCCTGAAGCCCGCCGGCCGCACCGGTGGATAATGGGAGCGTCCGAGGCTGCGAATCCCTTTGCGGCCGAGTGCTTCTCACGCGTGATACTCACACATGATACTCACGCGTAGAACTCGCGACTTTTACGCGCAATTACTTCGCGACCATCAGAACCAGGTTGGGGAAGCATTCGTTGATGGGGCCTGTCAGGCCGGCATCGATATCCTTCAGATAGTGGGTCGTCAGGTCCTGGGCCAGCAGGTGGCTGAGGACGCGATACCCCAACCCCTTTACCTGTGCTTCCATGCCTTGGGTCGAAAAACCGCACTGAAAAGGTTCGCCGTGGTCCTGGGCCTTCGCGAGCAGTCCGTCCGCGCCATAGCACGGCTCCTCTCCCGCAAGGACTTCTTCCCGGAGATAGTCCATGAACAGCCGGCTGCCGGGCGCCGCCCATGCCTGAATAGCCGTCAATAGAAAAGTGA
>JBNKKA010000175.1:0-393 GCA_050291585.1 Desulfobacteraceae bacterium | reverse complement strand
GCAGGTACATGATGAGCCCCTCCAACACAAAAAGCGCTTTGCCTTCAGGTTCCACACCGATCTCGGCAAGCACCGTCTTCAGATTGGTGCGGCGCAAATCCAAGGGGGCATAGCGCACACCATGGGTCGACGCATCTGAGACCTTTTCCAGACATGCGCGCTTGTGGGCCTGGGTGGCGGGGGTGTCCAGTTCGAAAATCCGGCAGGCACTCCCCTTTGGAAGCAGGCGTTGAGCGCGGGTGTCGTAACCGGCCCCCAGAATCACCACCTGATGGATACCGTCCCTCAGCGCCTGACAGAATACCTCGTCCATGTGGGCGGTACGCGCCGTTATATAGGGGTACATGCCCGGATGCATCACATTTTCCTTGACGTATGCCCGCGCCGCGGGCG
>JBNKKA010000174.1:0-8965 GCA_050291585.1 Desulfobacteraceae bacterium | reverse complement strand
CGATTCGGGCGAATTGATCCGCGTCGTGGTTAGCGAAAAGGACATCACTAAATTCGATGCCCTGCAACGTCGGCTGGAAAAGGAACAGGAGATAACCAATCAACTCCAGAACCAACTGGTTGAGATGCAGGCGGATGTTTTACACACCCATAAAATCGTTGCCCGCAGTGGAAATATGGTAAAGGCCCTGCAAAGGGCGCTAAAAGTCAGCAAAACCGACGCATCGATTATGATCACCGGTGAATCCGGCGTTGGAAAGGGCATGATTGCCAACCTCATTCATAAGAACTCCGCCCGGGCTGTAAAACCACTGATCCGTATCAACTGCGGCGCCATTCCCGAATCACTGGTCGAATCCGAACTGTTCGGGTATGAGAAAGGCGCTTTTACCGGCGCACAAGCCAACGGAAAGCTCGGGCACCTGGAACTGGCCGACGGCGGGACCCTATTCCTCGATGAGATCGCCGAACTGCCCTTGCCCGCCCAGGTTAAGTTTTTACGGTTTTTGGAAAACGGGCACTTGACACGCCTGGGCGGCACCCGCACCCGGCTCGTGGATGCGCGCATTATTGCAGCCACCCACCGCGATCTGAAACAGATGGTGGAAGACGGCGACTTCCGGCACGATCTATACTACCGCCTGAAGGTGATACCACTGTCCATACCACCGTTGCGCGATCGCAAGGAGTGCCTGCTGCCCCTCCTGCGCCATTATATCGATTACTTCGCTGGCAAAGTTGGATGTGCCAAACGCTTGAGCCACGCTGCCATTGATACCCTCATGGCATACCCTTTTCCTGGCAATGTCCGCGAACTGATGAATATTTGTGAACGGGTGGTGGTCATGTCCGAAATGGAGGTTATCGATTTCCAGGATCTGCCGAAGGAAGTGGCCACACACGTAAAAGAAGGCGAGGACACCTGGGGCCCATGGCCCTCTCAAATGACTTTAGAGCACATTCTGCAAAGTGTCGAACGCGCCCATTTGATCGATGCCCTGCAATTGTACCGCAACCAGATCCAAATCGCCAATGCCCTGGGCATCAGCCAGCCCACGGTGGCGCGGCGCCTGAAAAAATATGGTCTGCGACCCCTTTTCAGTATTAAGGCGTAATCCGCGTGGCTATTCAGTCGTGAGCATAAAAAATCGGGATCACTTCGAGGACAAAATTCGGGTGCCGATAGATTCTCAGGCATTGAAGAGGAAAAAAGTAATCCAGTTCCGGTGGTATTTAAAAAACAGTCGGCGCGGCGCTAGTCACTGCGGCCGGCCGTTTTGCGTGGACGGGACCCCGTATTTGACATATAATCGTCTATCGTGCGCTGAATCTCTGGGGTAGAATTCAGGTGTGGAATTGACTTTTTCAAACGCTGCGAGGCCTTTCTGAATGAGGACATCCAGAGCCTTCGGCCTCGCCAGCCCGGAACGGTGATATAGCCGGAGTGAAGGGCTAACACCTCAGAAAATGGTTCCCGGCGCCAGTTTTTTTACCCACGATGGATAAAGGGGGGGAGCGTATGAAGATTACGGCACGCGACATCATGACCACCAATTTTCATACTCTGACGGCGCAAACACCGGTCAATGCGGCGGTCAAGCTGCTTGTTGAAGCCAGTCAAGCGGAAGGCCGCCGTATATTCGGCCTCATGGTAGTAGACGATGAGGGTCGCCTGATCGGTATTATCTCCATGTACGACATCCTCCTCTTCATGCGGCCCAAGCACACCCACATCTGGGGAGTGATGGACGACATCGACCTGGTTGGGATCGTCAACCAGGCTTGTGAGAAGACAAAGTCGGTTTTGGTGGGCGATATCATGAGCACTGAAGTGGTCACCATCACCCCCCAGACCCACTTGATGATGATTCTAGACCTCATGATCAAAAAGCACATTCGCCGCTTGCCCGTTCTGAAAGATGGACAGATTCTGGGCATCGTCTATATCTCCGATCTGTTTTACCATATTCTGGATCGCTTCACAGAATAGGAGACAAAACCATGGCCAGAAGGGAAAAACGCACCTTGAGCGGTCTGGTGGTCCGTCAGGCCATGCGCCGTCAAACGATCCAACTGGCCAAGGAGATCTCCATCGACCACAGCATCAACAGCCTGATCAAATATAAGATCAATGCCCTCCTGGTCACTGAGCAGGAGGGTGAACCCACCGGTGTGGTGTCCAAATCGGACATCATGGGCGCCTATTACGCCGAACTCCCTATCGAATCTCCTCTGGAGCACATCATGGTCGGCCCTCCACTCTTCTGTGAACCGGAAGAGGCACTCGAATCCGTCCTCGACACTATGCGTTCAAGCAGCGTCTATCGCCTCTACGTCATGGACCCTGCTACCCACCGCGTTGTTGGCGTTCTGGCCTATCCCGATATCGTCGGCCTGCTTTACAAATACTGCCACGACTGCGAGTACAGCCACCAGCACCAGAAACAGGAAGCACGGGCCGATGCCATCAAACGCTTCACGGTGGGGGAGATAATGACGGGAGATGTCCAGTCTGTTTTTGAGACCGACGCCATCCTGCAGGCATTAGAGGTTCTCTCCACCTATCGCTTCGGTGCTGTTCTGGCAATAGATGAAGACGGAAGACCAACGGGGGTGATCTCCAAGACCGATTTGGCCCTGGCATACAAGCATGGTATCGATGCGGGCACAACGGTGAAGGAGATTATGTCCTCACCCGTGCTGCTCTGTCAGGCGGAAGATCTTCTGGAGGATGCCATCAAGACGATGATCTATTCCGATGTGCGCCGCCTTTTCGTCAAGGCTGCGCAATCAGATACCGTTGTTGGGGTTTTTTCGCTCTCCGATGCGGCCCGCATCCGTTCGGGATCCTGCCATGCGTGCATGAGCAGTCGGATCCAGTTGGACACCTAACAGAATAAATAAACCTGGTTTTCCAAACCAATGAAGAAGTGTTCGTTCAATCTGCGAGCAGATGAAAGGGCGAGTTACCCCCAACTGTCTATAGATAGCTTGCTCTGGGCGACGCCATGATCTGCTGGACAATTCGCATTGACTCCAATCTAAAAATAGTAGCGTGCCCAGATCTCAGGCCGAAAGGTATCGGCTTTTTCGCCAAACTCAGTCCCGGTGGGTCCCAGGGGGATGCCGGCGCGCAGGTTCAACTCTAGATTTGTGATGGGCGTCCAGGTCAGGCCCGGTTGGAGATTGAAACTGGCGTCGTGGAGGTTTAGGATGATGGCCACCCATGGGGTCAAATAGAGGATGTCAAAAGGCTCCTTCTGTGAGACTTTGAGATAGCCATAATCCCTGCCGAAGTTGCGTTGGTTGTAGTAGGGGCGTGTGATTTGGGCGGCGCGCTGAATGGCCGTGGTCTCGTTGGTGGTTTTCCAGGCTTCGATGGCCGTATCCTGGTAGTCGAAGAAGGCGTCCATCTCATCAGCGTCGTAGCCCGCGCCGTTGTGGTAGTATTCGGTGATGAAGGTCGTGTCGAGGGCGTTCAGGTAGCGCATCCCCAGGAGGAAGTTGTACTGATCCTTCCTCGATTGGCTGACACTGCCATCGGCAAGGACGACGACTCGAGGGGCGTCCTGTCGCCAGGCTGCCTCCCCGTGCACCTCAATGTTTTCGGCCAGGTTCTTGGAGAAGTCCATGCCCAGACTGGTGAGCTGCTCGGGGCCATCGAAATAGATCAAGTCGATGTCCGTATCGTGCCAGAGCAGGTAGAGTTTGAGGGCCGTGTTCAGGTCACCCTCCTGACCCAACGCTTCGTTGGCCCAGTCCGCCACTACCGGCAGCACCAGGGCGGTCAGCCCCATGTTGGTCAG
Source organism: Desulfobacteraceae bacterium (assembly GCA_050291585.1). Lineage (GTDB taxonomy): Bacteria > Desulfobacterota > Desulfobacteria > Desulfobacterales > Desulfosarcinaceae > JASJCL01. The sequence continues at coordinate 5,160 of JBNKKA010000174.1, read as the reverse complement.
ACTGCCTGCACCCCCGCTGAAGCTCTTGATGAAATCAAACCCGAGGAGGGTGCGCCCCTCCAGGCTCAAGGCAGGATCGTCCGGGTCTTTGGGGCGGTTGATAAATCCAACCGGGTTCCAGGCGTAGCCCTTGCCCCAGAGGATGCGCTTCTTGCCCGCATCAATGGTCATGTAGGGGGTGGGCGTCAGGGAGAGGTAGCCTTCGTAGAGAACATGGTCCCACTCGTCTTCTGTATCCTCTTCTACTTCATACTGGTGATGGGTGAGCAGGTTCGCCTGGAGCATCCCCTGGCGATAGGTGGCGGTCAGTTCGGCTAGGGCCTGCCCCTCGTGGGTGTCCGCGCCGGGATCATTGTCGATCATGAAGGTGTTTAGGTAGTAGCGGACCGCATCTTCGTTGTGGCGGTGGTAGATGTAGCGCGACTCCAGACGACCGCCCAATTCGTAGGGTTTCTTTTCCGCCTCGGGGATTTCGAAGTCATAGTCTCCCGCCCAGGCCGTCCCGAAGGATAGAGCCAGGAGGAGAAGTAAATACAGACGAGTCATGATTAGCGTAGGTCCTTGACGCGTGGCAGATAATTCAGCGTAAAGACCTCATCGGCGAGTTCACGCTTTTTCAGCTTGGCCGAGATCATGATCGACTTGTAGCCTTTGTAGAGGGGGCTGTCGGTCTCCATTACCGCTGGCCTTACGGCGCCATCGCCGATGTCCTTGACCTCCTTGAAGTGCAGGGTCTTGATGAGCATGCCCGTGGCGGCGTAACATTCGATGCGGGTGGGGACCAGCTCCTCCTTGAGGACCCACATCTTGAGGTGGTCATAGGCCACTGTTCCGCTTTTGGCCTTGAGGTCCAGCAGATGCTGCCCCTGGTCTTCGTCCAGGCTGGCCACCTCGTATTCGACGCCGTAATCCAGGCGCATAATGTCGGCGTTGTTGAACACCCCGCCCACCACCGACTGCATGCTGGTAATACGGATGGGTTTACCCACATTGGGAATGAAGAGCCACATGTTCTCGCCCAGGCGCAGGGTGGAGCGCCCCTCTTCGCTGGCCGGGGAGACAAAGAGGGTCACCACCTTGTCTTTGTCTTTTTTCAGAAACCAGATGACGAACTCTTTCTTCTTCCCATCGGGCTCGATGTTGATGATCTTGCGGTACATCTCCAGGTCGCCGGGTTGCAGGTTGCGGTCCACCTGTTCGAGGATCTCGACGCCGGTCAGGGGTTCACTCCACCCGGCGGCCGGCAGCAGGGTTAGGGTCAGGATGGTGAAAAAGATATTGATCGACAAGCGTTTCATGGATTGCTCCTATCTCAGGCTAAACATGACGAAGAGACTCTACCGGATCCAAACGAGCCGCCTTGGCCGCCGGTTGCAGGCTGGCCAGGACCGCAATGACCACCACCACCAAACAGATCGAGACCACCTCCAGGGGCGCCACGCTGGGGCTAAGCATAAACAATTTTCCAGAGCGGCCAAAGGCCACCTCCACCCCGGTGAGGTTCATCACCCAGAGGAACCCCAGCCCGATGGCGGCGCCGACCAGTGCGCTGACCAGCCCTAGTAGGACGCCTTCGGCCACGAAAAGCCCCATGATGCGCCCCGGCTGGGTGCCCATGGCCGCAAGGGTGCCGATCTCACGGATGCGCTCGTAAACGCTCATCATCATGACGTTGAGGATGCTGATGAGGACCACGGCGATGAGGATGGCTTTTATGCCCAGGGTCATGAGGTCGATCATGCGCACCACGTTATAGAAGGGTGTGAGTTCCTCCCAGGTGTGTAGCTCGAACATGGGTTTACCCATTTTGTTTTTCATGGGTTCGATGGTGTCACGAAGGGCCTCGGCCACGGGGGCCAGGTCGTCGAAATTTTTTACGCGCACGACCACTTCACTGATTTCGCGGGCCTCCATTCGCAGGAGGGCCTGGGCGTCTGCGATATGAAGGTAGCCGTCCCGGCCGCCGGGGCCCATGAGGCTCTCGACCACCCCAGCCACCCGATAGGTCATACCGTTGACCGAGCCGTCCTTGTTGTTGGCCACTAGAACGACGGTGTCACCGGTTTTGATTTGCATCCCCTTGGCGATCACTTCGGGCAGAAGGACTTCTCCTTTTTTCAGAAGCACTTCCGCATGGGCTGCATTCTTGATCCGTGAAGCCAGCAGGGGTACGGTGGCTTGCTCTTTGGCCGGGTCGATGCCGTTGAGGCGCACATTAGTGGTCTGGGCGTAGTTGCTCAGCATGGCGCCGAATTTGATGCGCGGGGAGAAGGCCGTTACACCTGGCGCCTCCGCCAAAATGCCGGACACTTTCTTATAGGCCTTGGCCGGCAGCATGCGGTCCAGGGGCAGGTTGTCGATGCTCGACATGTAGCCCTTTCGGTGTACCTGCATGTGACTGAGGACCGAGTCGGTGATCTGACCCACGATGGCGCGTTTGAAGGAGCCGCTCAGGCCCATGAAGACGATCACAGCGATGACGCCCACAGCCACTAACAGACCGGTGAGCAGGGAGCGGCGGGTGTGACGCAGCAGGTTTTTCAGGGCCAGGCGCATGACCTTAATCATTGGTCACCTCCTTATCCGGACGGGTTTCATTTAGCAGATCGCCATCCTCCAGGTGGAACATCAGTTCAGCCTGGTCCATGATGCGGGAGTCGTGGGTGGAGAAGATAAAGGTAGTGCCGAAGCTATCGCGCATCTGCTTCATCAGGCTGACTACCTTGTGGGCCGTGGCACCGTCCAGGTTGGCGGTGGGTTCGTCGGCCAACACAAGGGCGGGATTGGTCACCAGGGCGCGGGCCACAGCCACACGCTGCTTCTGGCCACCAGAAAGCTGAGCTGGATACTTGTCGGCCTGGTCCTCCATTCCCACCGCCGCCAGCACACGCTCTACCGCCGGGCGACGCTCGCTTTTGGGGGTGTCCTGGATCATCAAGAGGGGGAACTCCACATTCTCGAACACAGTGAGCACCGGCAGGAGGTTGAAATCCTGGAAGACGAAGCCCAGTTTTTCTCCTCTGAAACGCGCACTGCGTTGGCGGCCGAAACTTTGAACCGCTTCTCCGGCCACCGTTACCATTCCTTCGCTCGGCCGGTCCAGGCAGCCGATGAGGTTCAGCGCAGTGGTCTTGCCGCTACCGGAAGGCCCCACTAAGGCCGCGAAGGATCCCTCGGGAATGCCCAGGGAGACTGCCCGCAGGGCGACCACTTCCACCTCGCCCATCTGGTATTTTTTAGAGACATTGTCAAAGGTTACGATATCCATCTGATTCTGCCACCCTTTCTTGATTGTATGACGGGGTTGTTATGAGCAAATGTCAGACAAAATAGCATATTTCATGCCGTAGGCGGATAAATAGAGCATCGGTGTTATCCAAGCACCCATTCAAACCTCTCTATGTGCAAGAAACATTAAGAATTATTGATTGGCTCTGCAATCATGTACGGCATTGTCAAAGAGGACACGGGTGGGGGGTGCATGGGAATGGGACGTCATGCGGGTAAAAAATATCCACTTTAACAAGCTTAATTGGATATTAAGTAACCATGTGGATCGATTTTACGCCTATGGGTATGTGGACCCTGGACCTAGGTGTTGAATAGCTGCTCATAAAATTGTGAAAAAAGCGCTCTGGGCTAACGATGCGGACGGCGGTTTTTTACGGCTTGAGAACGACTGCATGCGTCACTCCTTGCGCCAATATCGGACGGGGCCCATATCAAGGTGGACGAAGTTCAAGCGCGGGTAGAAGCCAACACCACCCTTTTTGAGCTTATAAGCCGCTCTTCGGAGCACAGCGGCCGATGCATCGGAGAGGCGGATGTCCACCGCCTTGCCCTGGATATGGTAGCTGTTTTTGGCCGCGGCCCAGCCCTGCATACGAAGGCGATCATTGGACTCACGGGTCCGAAAGCCGGAGATGACGTGGAAGGGCTTATACAAACGGAGATCCTCCTGAATAGCATGGAGAAGTTCGATCAGGCGCGTGTCCATCCGTCTCGTCTTCCCACTGCGTTGGTCGCGCATGAAGAAATCGATGTCGACCAGGGCCGACCGCACAAAGCCGCCATTGGCCCAGAAAGTCGTTTCTAATAGCGCTTTTGTGTTTGGATTATAGAGACGCAACCGCTTCTCGCCAGTGTGGGGTGGCAGGGCGGCCAGGGCGCGTGACGGTGAGATGCGTAGCATAAACAAAGACAGCGCCGCTGCCATGAACCCTCGGCGGTCTATGCGCAAACTTCCTGTGGACGAGCCCGGGGGGAAAAGCATAGCTACCTGAAGTGTAACCGCACAAAAAAGTATAGAATTCAAGCACACTCAGATATTCGAAGAACGCACCACCGTATTACTTCAGGAGTATTTTTCCGAACGTGTCCTCAGGTATGGTAGGCTTCGCTGCGAGCAGGCGTAGGATTAGGCAGGGCGTCGATCAATAGACACATCATGCATCGGGTAGCTTTCTGTTGTCAATAGGGTGTTTTAATTATTCGGTTGGCCTTTTCCCTCTGCCCACCCTTTTAAAAGCGCTTGCTTTGCGGATACGCTTCAGGCGTCGTTTAGGAAATCCTGATCTGCAGCCTGCTATCCACGGCTTGAGAGAAAGAGGACAGGCCACCGGGGAGATTTTGTCTCTGCCCCAAGGTGGCCTATCGGCTTTTGCTTGAGATGCCACGCAAATCAGATGATGAAGAGTGTCAATGGATGGATCAGATTTTGAACTGATCGACCATTTGTTTTAAATTTTCAGAAAGCTGGGACAACTCCTGGGCGCTGAAATTGACCTGGTCACTGCTGTTGGACATCTCATCCATGGAGGAGCTCACATCGGCAATGTCTCTGGAGATTTCAATGGAAACAGTTGAGCTCTGGTTGACGTTTTCGTTGACCTCCTGGATGCCTCGGGAGGACTGGGCGACGTTGTCGGCGATCTCCTTGGTCGCAGCCGATTGCTGCTCGACGGCTGCAGCGATAGTAGCCACCACTGAGTTGACATCGGTAATCACCGTGGTGATTTCGGCGATCTGATCGACGGTGGTTGTCGTGGTTCCCTGGATCGCCCCGATTTTCTCCTTGATGTCCTGGGAGGCGGCGGCCGTCTGCTTGGCCAGCTCCTTGATCTCGTTGGCTACAACCGCAAAGCCTTTGCCGGCCTCACC
>JBNKKA010000173.1:0-8978 GCA_050291585.1 Desulfobacteraceae bacterium | reverse complement strand
GGTGGACATCCTCAAGCGCACCCATGGCATTGATGTCAACGTCGGCAAGCCTCAGGTGGCCTACCGCGAAGGTATCACCAGCCGGGTGGAAGACAGCTACACCCACAAGAAACAGACCGGTGGTTCCGGTCAATACGGCCGCGTGGCTGGCTTTATGGAGCCGGTGGCCGACGAAGAGTTTGTCTTCAACAATAAGATCACCGGTGGGTCCATCCCGACCCAATATATCCCCGCCTGTGAGAAAGGCTTCCGCGCCTGTCTGCCCAAAGGCCCCAAGATGGAGTTCCCCGTCACAGGCATCTTTATCGAGATCAACGACGGTGCCTCCCATAGCGTGGACTCATCGGAGATGGCCTTCCAGGCCGCTGCCCGGGGGGCCTTCCGGGAGGCTTACAATAAGGCCAAACCCGTCATTCACGAACCCATCATGAAGGTCGTGGTAGAGAGCCCCAATGAGTTCCAAGGGTCGGTCATGGGATCCCTCAACCAGCGTCGCGGCATTATCGTCGGTACCCAGGACGAAGGGGTGATGTGTGCGATTGAGGCCCAGGTGCCTCTGGCGGAGATGTTCGGCTATTCCACCGTTCTGCGCTCCCTGACCCAGGGCAAGGCCCAGTTCACCATGGAGTTCCACACTTACCGTCAAGTGCCCATGTCAATCGCCGAAGAGTTGGTCAAGAAGGCCCAGGACGAGAAAAAGAATGTTGCATAACCTAAATATTTTAAGGTTTTTACCCTTTAAATATTTAAGCAATCCTTTGCCTGGGCACATCGCCCTTAGCTCAATAAGGATCAACTTTGAGATCGAAAATTGGCTCGCCGTCGCCCATCGACGCCTTGACCCTGAGCGCCAAATGTGCGCAGCGGACATCAAGCAAATCGTTCCCGGCAACGGTAATTGAAATGAAAGAGAGGAGTCTGGCCATGTTGAAGCAAGACTTGACCGTACGTAACCCCCTACGATTGATCGGCGACGGCAGCGAAGAACTCCTGACTGCCGGAGGCTTCGGCGCCGTCCTTGCCCGCGCCGGGGTGGGCAAGACCGCCCTAACTGTGCAGATCGCCCTCAACTCCCTACTGCGGGAATCCAATGTTCTCCACATCAGCCTCAACGACCCGGTGGACAAGGTCACCCTGTGGTACAAGGAGGTGTTTCGTCACCTGGCCGAGCAGTATAATGTGGGTCAGGTCAAACAATTGTGGGACAACCTCCTGCCCCACCGCCTCATCATGACCTTCAAGGCGTCCGGTTTCAATGTGGCCACCCTGGAAGAGCGCATTGAGGACCTGAGCGCCCAGGACATTTTCACCCCCCAGATGGTAATCATCGACGGCCTGCCTTTCGATGACACCTCCAACACCATCCTGGCCGAACTCAAGGAGCTGGCACAGAAACGCAACTTGCACATTTGGTATACGGTCACCACCCATCGGCATGAATCCCCCGGCTCCGACGGACTGCCCCCGCAGGTCCACGGCCTCGACAACCAGTTCGACATCATCCTACAACTGCAGCCCGATGGCAGCCAGATTCACATCAATGCCCTCAAGCATGCCGGACCAGCCGAACCACCCAAGTCCCTGCTGCTGGACCCCTCTACCCTACTGATTAAAAAAACCGCATAGGGATTAGCGACCCCCAAAGAGCCGCTTGAGATCCGAAACATAGTATCCAGGCCCATCAACGCGTTCAGTGTTGGCGGGCCTTTTTTTGTTGTGGGGGTAGAGGAGTGAGCCTCAGTGGGTGGTGGCTGATGGGCCAGCTCTGAACTCGATAGCTGCCAGGCGTTGGAGAATTGGTGGGTGGCTGTAATGCAGGAATACGTAAAAGGGGTGGGGCGTCAGGTTAGACAGGTTCTGCACGGAGAGTTTTTTAAGCGCGGTGGCCAGAGCCGTTGATTCCAGGCTGCGCACTGCGAATTGATCGGCGGCGTACTCGTGCTCCCGGGAGAGGTGGTTTCCGAAGAGGCTGATGAGAGTATCCAGAGGTGTGAACAGGAGGCTGAAGAATACTAGGCCGGCATGCACCGAGGGCGTCTGGATTAAAAAGGCTTCAAAAAGCGCCTTCTCTGAGATGAACATGGAGAGCACGAAAAACATCAGCCCCATCTGGACAATGCCGATGGCCGTCATCTTGTGGATGTGGCGCAGCTTGTAGTGCCCCATCTCGTGGGCCAGGATGGCCAGAAGTTCGTCCTTGGCATAGGACTCCACCAGGGTGTCGAAGAGGACGATACGTTTATTGCGCCCGAAGCCGGTAAAAAAGGCGTTGGCCTTGGCGGAGCGCTTGGAGCCGTCCATGACCATCACATTGGCCAAGGGGTAGCCGATGCGACGGGCGTAGTCGAAGATGGCACGTTTCAACTCCCCTTCGGCAAGAGGCTCGAAGCGATTGAAAAGGGGCATGATCCAGGTGGGGGCCACAAACTGGATCCCAAGGGAAAAGGCCGTCACCACCGCCCAGCAGGCCCACCAGGCGCTCGACCCGGCCGTGGCAAAAAACCACAGGATGGCAGCCAGGACCGGCGTTCCAAGCAGGAGCGTCAAGAGCAAACCCTTGAGACGATCTTTGATGAAGGTGGCGGCGCTGGTGCGGTTGAACCCGAAACGCGCCTCTATGCCGAAGGTGCGATAAACGTTGAAGGGCAGATCGAACAGGCTTTTAACCATTAGCAGGCCGCCGATGAAGAGTAGCCCACTGCTCACCTGCCCCCAATGCAGGCTCTGAACCCAGGTGTCCCAGAGGGCGAAGCCGCCGCCAAACCACACCGACAGCAGGACGAGCAGATCCACGATGGAGACGAAACCGCCAAAGCGAGTGTTGGCCAGGAGATAGGCCTGGGAGCGCCTATAACGATCCGGATCGCAATAGCCCCTGAAGACATCGGGCAGTGTGGTGCCGGCTTGTCGGAGGTTGAAATGGTCCGCCAGCAGGCGTACCAGGGTATCGCCAAAAAGAGCGATGAGGAGAAACAGGCAATAGGCGTTCATGGCGTCGTTTGTTGTCCTTGGGGGCAGATGGTTGAACCTTTTCTGATTTGCGCTGGTGGGCGGTGACCTCATCTACGGGAGTCGCAAAGGACCTAGCTGTTTTCCGATTGACGTATGTAAGTTTCGAAATTAGTGAGTTGCTGCTTACACTAGCTCTGCCCGTCAGGGCAAGTCAAGGTGGGCCACAAATTGCCAGATAGACTGGTAGACCGTGCGAGCCCCCTCCCCCAGGAGGATGCCGTGCCGGTCGAAATTGAGCATCAGCAGCTGTTTGTCGGCCGATCCGAGCTGGGCAAAGATCTTTTCGGCACCCTTGGGATTGACGACCGGATCGCCTTTGGCCTGAGCCACAAGCGCGGGGATCTCAATCTCTTTGATGCGCGGCTCCAGATCGGCCATCAGGCGTTCCAGTTCGTGGACCCCAGAGATGGGGTTGAGGTGGTAATTGATGTGGGGATTTTCAGGATGATTCTCGACGAATTCCTTTTTGGCATCATTCAGGCGAACCTTCTTCATGAACCAGTTCCAGGCGTCCACTGCGGGTACGAAGCGTGTGGAGAGATCCTGCAGGCGCAGAGGGGCCGACACGGCAAACACGCCTGCCAGGCCACTCACCCGCTGGGCAAGATCGAGGGCCAGACCAGCGCCTGTGGAAAAGCCCCCGGCCACCACATGACGGCAGAGGTTGCTCATGAGAGCGTATGCCCGATCCATATCCTCAATCCACTCTTTATAGCTGCGGCTGGCCAGATCGGCCGGATCGGTGCCATGCCCGCGTAGCCGTGGTAAATACACCCAAGCGCCTTTGCTACCAAGATAGACGGCCAAGTCGCGTACCTCCATGGGAGCGGCCATATAGCCGTGGGAGAGGATGATACCGAGCCTGCGCGAGCGGCCTTTGATCAGCATGGGGCGGCCGACCTCCTTGGGTTTGGCGTGCTCCGGGCTGGACCACTTGGCATAGTCTGATTCAAACAGCTTGAGGTTCTGATTGATGAGATGGCGCGCCACCTTATGGCGCAGCCACCAGCCGGGCTGCCAGGCCAGGCGCCCCAGGCGGCGTAGAAAATCCTTAAGGGGTTCCACCTCGTTGGCAATCACCGCGATGGGATTGTCGATGCGGATGCGGTGGAAATCGAGAATCGATCCGAAACGCTTGCGATCCACCTGCAGACCACCGTTGTGGGGTACCACTACCCCGCTCTCCATGGCTAGCTGCAGAAATTCGAAAAATTTCTTGTACCGGTCGTCGGTGAGCAGATGGACCTGGTCCGTGGAGAGGGATTGGTGCAAATGGCTCCTCAGATGCCGCCGCCGCCGGCTGGCCGCTAGAAAGACCCGCCGTCTCAAATTGGCGCTGTTCACTTGGCGCGTTGGACTCAGCTTGAGGGCCGTGGCGAAGAGGTGATCATGGTTGACGGTGGTCAGGGCGTAGATGGCGCCCATATAGCGCTGCATCAGCTTAAGCGCCTCTTTGCGCATACGCCTCACGGAAGGCAGTGGATCGTCGAAATTGAGGGGCCGGGAACTGGTGACGTCCTGATTGATGGAACGGCAAGCAATGCAGGGGGAGACGTCGATGGGACGGCCGAAGCGGATGTCGATGTCCACCCCCGAAAGGAGCATGGATCCCTCGATCATGAGTTCCTCGTTCATGCGCTCGGGCACCTGACCGATCATCCATGCGGCCAGTTTGTTAAGGGTGTTCTCCTTGGCACGGATGGGGTAGTAGGTGAGATTCACTGGCACCAGGTAGGTGCTTTTGCGTGAAACCGCGCCCAAATCGTCTATCTGAAAAAGTTCGCCCAGCCGTTGGGCTTCTTCCGGCACTTTACTTGCCAGGTGACGAAGCCGCTGGCGGTAGAACTCGGTCCGCATGGCCAGAGTGGCCGCCCCGGTATGCGGTGGCCGCTTGCCCCCCGCGTAGGAGATCATGAAACGACCCTTCTCGACGATCTTCTTGCTCTTGACCATACGACCTTCGGGGAAGATGATCCAATCGGCCTCGCCGGTGAGAAGGGTTTTCACAATGAGGCGGTCACGATCCGGGTCTTTTGTGGAGACCGTGCCAACGGTGTCGAGAAACTCTCCCAAGGCCCCAACGAAGAGATCGGCCGCAGCCAGGGACCACACCGGCATTTGGGTTTGACGCTGGATATGATAGGGCAGGAGGAGTGTTTCGATACGGGTGAAGTGGTTGATGACGAAGATACGCCCCCCGTCGGGGATGTTTTCCGTCCCGTGCAGACGGACCCTTGCCCGGGAGAGATTGGAAAGCATCTTGATGGCAAAACCCGTGGTGCGATAGGCCAGTCGATTCATAGGGTCCCGAAGATATGAGTTCTCATCGCATGGCGAGGTGGTGATGCTTAGCGCCAAACGCGCTATAAAATGCATACCCGCGCGCTTATCATTGACAGCGCCGTCAGCAATCTTTAAAATACAGCCCTTGTAGCTAAAAATAAAGGTTTTTCCGGAGGGTTAGCGTGTACTCCAAGATACTTATTCTAAGATTCCCCAAGACCGAGGTGCAAAAGCCCATCGTCTGCAACCTGGCCCGGGACCATGGCCTGCTGTTCAACATTCTCAACGCCACCGTCCTGCCCCGCAAAGAGGGCGTCATGGTGCTGGAGCTTTCCGGCGCCAAAAAGGACTTCAAATCCGGTGTGCGCTACCTGAAAAGCCAAGGGGTGAGAGTCCAGAACGCTTCCCAGGAAGTGGAGCGCAATGAAGTCGTCTGCACCCACTGCGGGGCTTGTACGGCGGTGTGTCCCACCGGCGCCCTATCGGTCAAACGCCCGGAGATGACGGTGGAGTTCAACCAGCAGCGCTGCAGCGTGTGCGAGCTGTGTGTGACCGCCTGCCCCCCGCGGGCCATCCATATCAAGCCGGTCGGCCAGATCTTTTTTGAATGAAACCCACGGCGGCCATAGCCATCAGCGGCGGCATCGACTCGCTGGTGGCTGCCCACATGCTTAGCCAGGCGGGGCACTCCATCGTCGGGCTGCACTTCATCACTGGTTTTGAAGCCTGGATGCCACCATCTGGGGAGACCGCGTCGACGGCAAGGCTGGTCGCCATGGCCAAGGCCCGCCTGAACCCTATTGAGGACCAATTGCAGGCTCCCATCGAGGTTGTCGACTTGCGCGAAGCTTTCCAGCATCAAGTAGTCGATTACTTCACCAGGGCATACGCCGCCGGACTCACACCAAATCCGTGCCTGGTCTGCAACCCGGCCATCAAGTTTGGCCAACTTCTGGCGTATGCCCGCGGTCTGGGGGCCGCCTTCCTGGCCACGGGGCATTACGCCCGCACAACCCAGGCCCCCAACGGCGCCCCCCAACTGCTCAAAGGCGTGGACGAGACCAAGGATCAGTCCTATTTTCTGGCCCGCCTGACGCCCGAGCAGCTAGCCCAAGCCCGATTCCCCTTAGGAGCGCATACCAAAACCGACACCCGCCGGATGGCTGCCGAGGCCGGACTGCAGCCCCTGGCGGAAAAAGAGAGCCAGGATATCTGCTTCATCCATGCGGGCGCTTACAGCGACTTCCTCTCCAGTCAACCGGAATTCTACGCCGCACCGGGACCGGTGGTGGATACCAAGGGCAATCGCCTCGGCACCCATCGGGGATTGCACCGTCACACCGTGGGCCAACGCCGGGGTCTGGGCATCCCCGGACCGGAACCCTACTACGTGGTTCGCTTGGAACCCCAGGCTAACCGCCTGGTGGTGGGTACCAAGGAAGCCTTGTATCGCAAGAAGTGTCGGGTGAAAAAGATCAACTGGATCGTTCCGCCGCCCACAGAACAACTGGATGTTACCGCCCGCATCCGCTATCGGCACCGGGCCGTGCCTGCCCGCCTATTGCCAACGCAGGATCATGAGGCCGAGATCTTCTTCTCAGCCCCACAGGCCGCGGTTACACCGGGGCAAGGGGCTGTCTTCTACGACGGGGATCGGGTCCTGGCCGGTGGATGGATCTGTAAAAATATCTCAGACGGGAGTTCCTTGTGAATGACGTGCCCTGAACCTGAAAAAAAGGCACCTGTGTTCCGCATCGCCACTTTGGGCTGTAAGGTCAACCAGTGTGAAAGCGACGCTCTGGCCCGCCACCTGGAAGCCGGCGGCGGCGTCGAAACCCAAGGCAAAGGCGATGGCGACGACAGGGTCGAGGTCTGTATCATCAATACTTGCACGGTCACCCACAAGGCCGCCATGCAATCCCGCCAGGCCATCCGCCAAGCGATCCGCCGTCACCCCCAGGCGCAAATCATCGTCACCGGCTGTTACGCCCAGACCGAACCCGACGTCATCGCCGGGATAGAGGGGGTCGATGCGGTGGTGGGGCACAGCCATAAATTCGACATAGCCGGGCCTTTATCCCCTCAAATCGCCAAGCCCGCGCCCTTCCCTGAACGGCGCTGGTCTCCGGTGCGGGAAGCCACTGAATTCGCCCACCTGCCGGTGAGCGCCTTCGGGAACCGAACGCGCCCCTTTCTGCGTATCCAGGATGGCTGCGACGCCTTCTGCACCTATTGCATCGTACCCCACGCCCGTGGTCCCAGCCGCAGCATGCCGGCTACCACGGTTGCCGAGCAGCTAACCGCTCTGGGGGCCGAGGGCTTTCGCGAAGTGGTCCTCACAGGCATCCACGTGGGCGCCTATGGCCAGGACCTCTCCCCGGCCACTAGCTTTGTCGATTTGCTCAAGGAAATCAGCGTCGCCGGTGCGGTGGATCAGCTGCGCCTGAGCTCCATCGAACCCGCTGAATTGAACGCCGAGATCGTGGCCGTTGTGGCAGCCAGCCAGGCGCAACCCAAAGGCCGCATCTGCCCCCATTTCCATATCCCCCTTCAGAGCGGCGACGACGAGATTCTGTCCCGCATGCACCGGCCCTATACGGGGGCCTTGTTTGATGAAGTGGTGACCACTATCAAAGATCAATTACCCGAAGCCGCCATCGGTGCGGACACCCTGATCGGTTTTCCCGGCGAGAGCGAGTCCGCCTTTGAGAACACCTACAAACGCATCGAGAGGCTGCCCATCACCTATCTGCACGTATTCCCCTTCTCTCCGCGAAAAGGCACCCCTGCCTTTCATTTCAAAAAGCGGGTGCCCGACGATGTCGTCAAGGGGCGCTGCCAGCGTATGCGGGCCCTCGGCGAACGTAAAAAACGGAGTTTTTACCAGGGCATGGTGGGTAGGCGTGTTACCGTTCTGGTGGAGGGAGGCACAGTGGGCGGTGACGGCACGGTAAAGGGAATGACGGCCAACTACGTGCCGGTTCATATCCAATGCCAGGACAAGTTCCCCGCGGTAAACACCTTCGTGGAGGCGCTGATAACGGCCGTCACCAATGACCTGCGGGTACTGGGCGCCCTTACCGCCTGACCCGCCCAGTCGGGGCAGATCCGTTTCAGCCGGCCATGGGTAGGGTCAATTCGCCAGCCAATGGCGTCTGCATCAATTCGATGATCTTGCCGATGGGGTACCCCTGGTTGAAAAGATAGACCATCTTGGCCAGGGCCGCCTCGGTGGTCAGGTCAAATCCGCTGATAACGCCGGCCTGCTCCAGGGCGGTTCCCGTGGCGTAGGCCCCCATGCGCACCCGCCCCTGGAGACACTGGGTGCAGTTGACGATGAGGACGCCCCGCTTGGTGGCCGCTCTGAGGGTGTCGAGGAGTTGCCCGTCGGAACTGGGGCCGTTGCCCACTCCGTAGGTTTCCAGCACTACACCCCGAATGGGCGGGGCCAGAAGGTTGGCCACAATGTCGGCGGAGATGCCCGGAAAGAGACGCAAGGTGCCCACGTGAGCGGTTTTGAAGGCCGCCACCTGCAGCGTCGTTTCCTCTGGGGATGCCAGAACCAGGCCCCAGTCGATATTTATCCCCAATCCGGCATGTCCCAGAGGAGGCAGGTTGGGGGAATCGAAGGCGGCAAACCCGTCGGCGCTGACCTTGACGGCGCGATTGCCGCGCAGGAGCTT
>JBNKKA010000172.1:0-9001 GCA_050291585.1 Desulfobacteraceae bacterium | reverse complement strand
AAACGTCACATGGCAGAATATCCATGGACCTGAGCGATAGAATAAAGAACGTCTGCATTTAGATCAGCGAAGGGCGAATACAGGTCAGAGGAAGAAGGGCCTTGTACCAAAAAAAGAGCGTGTTTGCAAAGTAGTCTGCCGATGGTGTGGCAATCGAACAACCGGGTTGGTGTGCCAACACTTCATGGCGTGTTGTATTATTTGCTTCAATCGGGTGATGAATACTTATGCGGAAAGCAATAAACGCGCCCAATGCAAGCAAAACGATCTTGTCACAGATAAATTATAATGATAATTAATGGTTATGGTAAAATTGCCAAACTTTTTTCGGGGGGAGACTCAACAGCATAGGTTACCACTTTTGCACTTTTGGAGTGAATCCGGTTTATTTCCGATTACGAATATATACCACATCGCGGGTTGTTCATGGTGGACATCAATCCGTATCTCTATACATTCATTGATACCCCGGTGAACCAGAGAAAACCATGTCTTCCTACCTCAAAGCTTGCCATAAATGACAGATCGCATTATCCTGACCCTATCAACGATACCCATTGCAACCCTTAGAGAGGAGGCGCCCCATGATCAAGATTCTGATCACCCGCAACGTGCCCCAGGAGAAAGCGCGCGAGATTCTACCCCTCTTCCGGCAGCTGCGCTCCCACGCCACCCAGCAGCCCGGCTACGTCGCCGGGGAGACCTTGAAAAGCAAGGACCGCCCCGATGTCTACATGGTCATCTCTACCTGGCAAACACCCGAGGACTGGGAAAAGTGGCTCCTGAGCAAGACCCGCCAGGGGATCCAGAGCAAGGTGGACGAGGTTTTGGGTGGCAAGACCGAGTATGAGATGTTCCACTATGGGATCCGTGATTAATTGCGGCCTGGTTCCAACTGCTGCTAACAGGTTTTAGCCCCTCCGAGGCTGCCGGGTTCTTCAAAAACTGTGCAGCCCGAGGGGAGCTTGTTCGCCCTGCATCTGTATGTCATCCCTCCCTTAAGGCTGATTTGACACAGCGGCCGCCAGGCATTAGTTTGCACTGTTTCGATTGCTTGCGGGAGGCCAGTACCTGCCCTGCCGTCGCCAGCACCCCAAAGTGTAGTGCTCCCTTTCATAATTCCGGTGACATATACCCCATCCGGATTCTCAGAAAAGACAATGGCGCCGAGGGGGCCGAGAGGGAGGTTTTTGGCTGTTGATATCATTTACCCTCTCTGCGGTGAATGATACGTGTACAGATTTATGGATAGGTGTTCTTAGGGACCGCTGAAATGACCTTCCGTTGCCATTTGATGAACTGTTTTCTTTTCTGGAAACCCACTATTGCCCGCCGCATTACGCTTTACTTCACCATGTTCGGTTTGCTGGTCTTCTATCTGACCTCGATCGGCTACCTGGTGGCGACCAAAAAGAGCCTGGTGGCCACGGCCACTCGTATGGTGCAGAGGGAGATCGCTCGGATTCCGGGCAGCAATCAGCCCGATTTCTGGTGGGGGGCCGTGGATCGCCCCCAGCCCAGGCTGCGTGAACTGGCCGAACGCCTCAACGACCTGACCGCCTCGGTGCATCGTATTCACGATGTGTCCATCTACAGCCGTCGGCACAAAGAAGCTGCATGGAACCGCCTGCGTCTGGATAGCAACGCGGTGCTGCGGGCAGCACCGGTCAGCCTACCTTTTCTAAAGCAAATGCGCCGCAAGGCGGATGATGGCGAGCTCATGGTGGAGAACGATTTCGACCTGTTCATGGCACGCCACAATATGGTGATGCTGGTCAATATCACCAGGTCGAGCGACCAAGGGGAAACTTACTTCAAGATCGGCATCACCCGCAACGGGATAGTCAACCTAATCGGGGAGGGGGCCGAGCGCTTTGTGGGGATCACCCTGGCGGTGTTGGTCATTCTGCGGATTCTTGGTTATTTTTTTGCTCGCCGCATCGCGGCGCCCATAGAAAAGCTTTCCGCCGCCGCCGCCCAGGTGGCCAAAGGGGATCTGAGCCCCGAGATCACGACCACCGATGCCAGCGAAATCGGCCAGCTGGGGGAGAATTTCAACCAGATGGTCCGGGGATTGCGGGAGTGGCAGCGCATCAAGACCATCGAAATGGAGTTGGAGAAGGGGCGGGCCATTCAACAGGATTTTCTGCCCCGGGAACTGCCCCGCCATCCAAATTGGGACATCGCCACCCGCTTTCAACCGGCCCGGGAGGTCTCGGGCGATTTCTACGATGCCTTTGATCTGCCCGGCGGTATGCTCGGTCTGGTGATCGCCGATGTGTGCGACAAGGGGGTTGGTTCGGCCCTTTACATGGCCCTGATCCGCAGCCTCATTCGGGTCTACGCCGAACAGAAGCTGGCCGGCACCCTCACTCTGGGACTGGCTGCTAGGGAACTTTTATCTGAAGAGATGATGGCCGATACCGCCGACCTGGGCCTGGAAGCGGTGCAATTGACCAACACCTACCTGGCCCGCCACCATGGTGAGGAGGGGATGTTTGCCACGCTTTTCTTCGGGGTGCTCGACCCCGCCAGCGGCCGTCTGCATTATATCAACGGTGGCCACGAGCCGTTGTTTGTGGTGGGGGAGGGTGGGATCAAGGGTGAACTGCCTCCGACGGGGCCGGCGGTGGGTGCCATGGAAGGGGTCGATTTCAGCATCGGGGAGCTGCTCATGGCCCCCGGCGATCTGCTCCTGGGCATCACCGACGGTGTGACCGAGGCGCGTAATGATGCGGATGAACTCTTCACCCGCCAGCGGCTGCGCGATCTTTTGGATCATCCGGCGGGATCGGCCAAGGAGATGCTCGAGCGCATCAGCGAGCAGCTATCGACCTTCATCGGTCAGGCCCCGGCCCTGGACGATGTGACCCTTCTGGCCGTGCAAAGGGCGTCAGGATGACGAATGCGTGCTTTATGCTTCTGCATCCCCCTTTATCTCAGCCCTCAGTTCCCCTGAAAGATCAGTGGCCAACGCCCTGGTCAGACTGGTGATGAGGGCCCTGGTGGAGTATGGTTTCTGCAGAAAAGAGAGGGCCCCGGCATCGATGATGGCCTGGGCCGGACCATCGATGCTGTAACCGCTGCACAGGACCACTCGTACGTCTGGGCGGATCTCGCGCAGAGCCTTGAATAAGGCCATGGCTCCCATGTCCGGCAGAATTAGATCCATGAGGACCAGATCGATATCCGCCTGGTAGGTTTGTAATTGGTCGATCCCACTGCTGGCGTTGGGCGCACACCAGACCCGACAGCCCAGATCGGTGAGCATGGCCTCGCAGGCGCGTAAGAGGGCGGGCTCATCTTCTATGATTAGCAAGTTGAAACCCTCCATGGTCTCCAATTGGGGCAGGGGTGCCGCCACGGCCTTGGGCGCTTCGGCCAACGGCAGGTAGACCGACACCGTGGTCCCCTTGCCAGCGCCGGAGACCACCTTAATGCCCCCATTGTGGTTGTCGATGATACCCTGGACGGCGGCCATGCCTAGCCCGCGGCCCTCGAATTTGGTGCTGAAGTAGGGCTCGAAGAGGCGTTCTAACGTCTCCTCATCCATCCCGTGACCATCGTCCTCGATGCGCAGATAGGCACAAGGGCCGGGGGGGAGGTTCTCGATGTCGTTCGGGGCTGCTGGCGCAATAGCGACCGTTATGGAGATGCAGCCGTCGGCGCCCGTGGCCTCGGCGGCATTCTGGACCAGGGCGGAGAGGACCAGTTCCAACTGGGTGGGATCGACCTTGATGCCGATGTTCGCCGCCTCGATGGTGAGCTTGATCTCGTGCTCCGTTTCCAGTCCATAGCGGATGATGGGCAGGCCTTCCTCGATAAAAGCCCCCAGGTTGAGGTGCTTGGCCCGGTACTTTCCGCCCTGGGCATAGGCCAGCAGTTTCTGGGTTTGTAGGGCCATCTCCTCCGTCTGCTCTTTGATTCTGTCGATGTAGGACTTGAATTTGGCATCCCCTTCGGAAACCATCTCGAGCAGTTCCAGGTTGCCCACCACTACGGCCAGGGAGTTGTTGAAACGATGGGCAATACCGCCGGCGAGGGTGCTGATGGCCTCTTTCTTCTGTGCCTTGGCCAGGCGCTTACCCAGTTCCAGGCGTTCCTTGTTGGCCCGATTCTGGAAAGTGATGTCGGTGACAACCGCAACAAAACCGGTGACCTCGGCATCGGGCCCCTTCCGGTAGTTCCAATCCACCTGCACATCTAAATTGCGCCCATCGACAGCCTGGAAGGTGGTGACGAAGGGGAGGGCCGTTCGGTCGGAGGCCGTCTGCTCCTCGATATAGGTGCGCAGCTCCGCGCGCTGCTTGGCATCGGGCAGAAAGTCGTAAATAGTGTGTCCCGCAAGGGTGTCTGGTTGAAGTCCGAAAATGACCTGGCCGGACGGGTTGGCATAGTGGATGACCCCTTCTATGCTCAACTCGAGAACCCCGCTGGGGATGGCGTTGACCAGGGAAGTGTACTGGTTAAGCGCGTTTTCCAGGTCAGCTTGGGCGGCCTTGGCGGTGATCGTCTCCGCCCTCAAGGCCTGGTTTTTTTCGCGCAGCCGGTCGAGGAGGGTCTGGTTCTGACGGCGCAAGTTCTGCCGTTCGAGGGCGTTGCGCGCCGTGGTGAGCAGTTCTTCTATATCTTCCAGGGGCTTGATCAGGTAGTGGAAGGCGCCTTCATTTTTCAGGGCGGCGATGGCATTTTTAAGTGCGGCATAGCCGGTGAGGACGATCACCTCGGTGAGCGGTGCGTGGGCCTTGACGGCGCGCAAGACATCCAGGCCGTCGGCCTTGGGCATGCGCATGTCGGTGACCACTAGATCCGTCGGCCGGGCTTGAAATTTATCGATGGCCTCGCGTCCATCGGCAGCGGTGATCACCTCATAACCTTCAATCTCGAAACTCTGGCTGAGGATGGTCCGAATATCGGGTTCATCGTCAACAACAAGTATGCTTGCTACCATTGGTGTCTTCCTTTTACTATTTGTTCAAAACGCCACGCGGGTCAGTCTTCAAGATTCCAGAGCGACCGGCGCCGGCTCGTCAACGCCTGATCCTGTTGGCAATTGGACAATGAAAGTTGTGCCTTCAGGGCCGGTGTCGCCTACGCGCAAGTCCCCATGGTGGTCCAGGACGATGCCATAACTGATGCTGAGACCCAGACCCGTGCCCTTGCCCACCTCCTTGGTGGTGAAAAAGGGGTCGAAGATCCAATCCAGCTTATCCTCGGCAATGCCGCCGCCGTTGTCCCTCACACGGACCTCCACCGTCTCCGGAGGACCTGTGAGATGGCGGGTGGTCAGATACATGCAGCCGAAGTGATTGCCTCCACCGCCGGCAAGTTTCTCCTTAATGGCATCGCGGGCATTGGTGATCAGATTCAAGAAGACCTGCTCCAATTGGTTCCCATCGCACCATACCCTGGGAAGGTGGTCGGCCAGGTCCATCTCCACTGCGATTTCGTCCACACGCAGCTGCTCACCCAGAAGCAGAAAGCAGCTCTCCAGGGTTTTGTTGACATCCACCTGGGAGCGCTCACCCTTTGACTGTTGTGAAAAGGTGCGCAGATGCTCGATGATACGCATCATGCGCTTGGTGTTGCGCTTGATCAGGTTCAGTTGCCCGCCAATACTCTCCATATTCAGGCTAGCCTTGGACCGAGCGCGGTCCAGCATCTGAGCGGTACCGCGGATCACCATGAGGGGCTGATTGAGCTCATGGGCTACTCCGGCGGCCAACTCGCCGATGGAGGCCAGTTTGGCCGACTGTACCAGCTGGGCCTGGGCTTGTTTGAGTTCATCGTAGGCCGCCTGTTGTCTGTCCTTGGCCGCTTCCAGGGCCGTCAGCATCTGGTTGATGGCATTGCTCATTTCACCCACCTCGTCGGAGGAGGTGATCTTCAAGCGATCGGAAAACGAGGACTTGGCGGCGATTGTTGAGACCTGGCTGTTGAGGCGTGCGATGGGAATGAGGATGACGCGGCGGACAAAAACGATGGCCATGAGGGTTACCAGCACGCCGCTGACGGATTGCCAGATGAGGAAGTAGCGGATCGTGCGCTGCCCCTGGGCGACAACCGTGCGGGGTGCCTTGATGGAGATTAGGGCAGCGGGATGGCCCGCCATGTCTGCGATCACCGCCGTGGCTTGAAGGGTGTCGTCATCTAGGGGCATCACGGCGATGGTGCTGTGGCTCAGGATGCTATGCTCATGGAGGCTGCCCATGGCGCCCATGGGGGCTTCGGTAATTGGCGTGATGGTGATCTCCATCTGTATCTGTGCCTCAAGGGCCGCCACGGCCATCGGACCGAAATGACGGGCCATGATGAGGGTGCCCCCCGCAGGGCCTTTGCTCTCACTGTTGACGATGGGGCCGCTGGCAACCAGCATGAGGTCCATGGGGGTCTGGACCAAGCCCACTCTGCGGCTGTCGGCCGAGGGGTGTTCCCAGAGGACGCTGGCCTGGCTCAGGAATTGGACCATCTCCGGGGCAAGGGGGGCAAGGACTTCTGCGTCGGGTAAATAGACCCTGGCCCAGCGGAACACCCCTGCGGCGCCCGCTTCGGCGGCGCCCGCCAGAACTACCAGGTGCAATCCCAGATTTGCGAATGTGTCGGGGGTGAGGTTGTTGGCCACGTAGTCAGGGCGATTGCCTTGAACATAGTCAAGGGTGTCGTTCCAGGCGCACCAGTCACCGAGAATCCGCGTCATGGCTTTACACTCCCGGTTCATGGCGGAGAAGAGGCGATCCATGTCCTGGCGGGTCAGATCCTCCTCCAGTTTGACGAACTCCTTGAGGATGATGAGCTGTGCCGAGCCCACTCTGAGTGTGATGATCACCGCCAGAGTGATGACGATGAAGATCAGGGTTTTATGGGTGAGGGTCAGGCGTGGCATAGCATTCAACCCTTATTCAGCATGGGCGGTAACGGAAAATTGGATCAGGGGGGGGTTGATGGAGAGTCCTTCTCGCTTTTTCGGGCGCGTTGATGAACCGATACCCATCCATGGTCAGTATCTTGGAGATCGTCTCGCGGATGTCGGCCTCATCATCGATGATTGGAATCTTGGTATTCATGCGCAGCGCTCCGGCAAGTACTATCGGTTTGCTCGAAAAATTAGGTTTCCCCATGGGTCGGCAAGCGGCAATCCAGCTACCGTTCAGAGATATACCGGCCAGAAAAGCGCGCAGCAGCATGGTTTAAAATGTGATGGTAAGCAGCGGGGCGTGTTTGAGGCAGAGAGGAGGATAGGGCCTATCCGGAAACGACTCACTATTTCAGGATGGACACCCTAAGAGCTCGGGAGGCGAAGGTAGACGCGGTTGCCCAGGATACGATTGCCAAGGCGCTGACAATACGTCACTAGCTTACAAGGGCACGGGATCACCTGTCAAGATGAAGCGGACCTCCATCGGGCAGTATCACAAAAAGGGTAGAGTTCTTAGAGTTCAGGTGGTATGAAGACCTTATGAGGTGGCCACCATGGATCCGATGGGGACAGTGTTCGACATTAAAAAGTACGCCCTGCACGATGGGCCGGGGATTCGCACGACGGTATTCCTCAAGGGCTGCCCCCTGAACTGCGCCTGGTGCCATAACCCCGAGGGGCTGATGAGCATCCCCGAGGTGGTCTATGCCACTGATCGTTGCTTGGGCTGCGGGAGCTGCGTGGAGACTTGCGAGGCGGGGGCTTTGAGGCTGACTCCCCGGGGCGTCCTCTACGATGGCAGCCGCTGTCTGGCCTGCGGGCGCTGTGCCGAGGCCTGTCCTGCCCAGGCCCGCGAGCTGGCCGGGCGGCGAATGAGTGTTTCCCAGGTGGTGGATGCGGTCCTCAAGGACCAGCTCTTCTACGATGAATCCGGGGGCGGGGTCACCTTCTCCGGCGGCGAACCCCTTCACCAGCCCGATTTTCTTTTAGCCCTGCTCGAGGCCTGCGGCGGCCATGAGATCCACCGTTGCGTAGACACCAGCGGACAGGCGCCCTGGGATTCATTCTCCCGCATAGCGCCCCATGCCGACCTCTTCCTGTTCGACCTCAAGCACATGGACGGCGAGCGCCACAGGCAGGCAACCGGAGTGGACAACGCCCGTATTATTGACAACCTCATACGCCTGGACCACCTGGGCGCGGCCATCATCCTGCGCATGCCCCTCATCCCCGGTTTCAACGACGATGTTACCAGCGTGGGGCAGGCCGGTGACTTCATCGCCGGGCTGGCGGGTGTCGACACCCTTCATCTGCTGCCCTACCACAGCATGCAGGCGCGCAAATACACGAAATTCGATCGGGAATATCCCGGCCGCACTATCGACCGGGACCTCGCCAGGCCCGTCACAGAGGTGGCGGAGCAGTTGCGGGGTTTAGGGCTGAATATCGAGATAGGAGGGTGATGATGACCATGAGTCCGAGAGTCCAGCGTTTGCGCGACGAGAGCTTTACGGCTCAGCCGACCATCTCCATCGAGCGGGCCCTTTTGACCACGGATTTTTACAAAGCCGAGGCGGGAAAACACAGTACGCCGGTGCTGCGGGCCCTCAATTTCAAACACCTGTGCCGCCATAAGCGAATTCATATTGGTGCAGAGGAACTCATCGTGGGCGAGCGTGGCCCGGCCCCCAAGGCGGTCTCCACCTTTCCAGAGCTGACCTGCCACTCGGTGACCGACCTGAATATCCTCAACGAGAGGCCCATGGCTTCTTTCCGCGTGGCGCCGGCCGATATTGAGACCTACGCGGAGAAGGTGATCCCCTACTGGCAGGGGCGCAGCATGCGCGACCGGGTCTTCGCGAAGGTGCCCGACGACTGGCGGGCGGCCTATGAGGCCGGGCTCTTCACCGAGTTCATGGAGCAGCGCGCCCCCGGCCACACCGTGCTGGATGACAAGATCTACCACAAAGGGATGCTTGATTTCCAGACTGAGATCGACGATGTGCTGGCGAACCTGGATTATTTGCACGATCCCGAAGCCTATGACAAGCAGGAGCAGCTCAAGGCCATGCGCATCGCTGCTGG
>JBNKKA010000171.1:0-9097 GCA_050291585.1 Desulfobacteraceae bacterium | reverse complement strand
GCCTCGAAGAGGGCGCAGCCGTCGCCGATGTTGGCCCCCGGGGCCATACCCAGACCGCCGGCCATGGCGGCCAGGGCGTCGGACATGTAGTCGCCGTTGAGGTTGGGCATGGCCAGTACGTCGTACTCCGCCGGCCGCAGCAGGATCTGCTGGAACATGGCGTCGGCGATGCGGTTCTTGATGACGATGCGACCCTCGGGCACCTGTCCGTCATATCTCTCCCAGAGGGCCTCTTCCGTGATGATCTTATCGCTGAAGAGTTCTTCAGCGACCTCGTACCCCCAGCGGCAGAAGGCGCCCTCGGTGAACTTCATGATATTGCCCTTATGGACGATGGTCACGCTGGGACGCTTCTGGGCGATGGCGTACTCGATGGCCATTTTGACCAGGCGCCGGGTACCGAAGCGGCTCATGGGCTTGATGCCGATGCCCGAGCCCTCACGGATGGTGCGTCCCGCCTCGCGCTCAATGAAGTCGATCAATTTTTTAGCGATCTCTGACTCGGCCTCCCACTCCAGGCCGCTGTAGACGTCTTCCGTATTTTCACGGAAGACGACCATGTCGACATTTTCGGGGGCCGTTACCGGGCTGGGGATCCCTTCGATGTGGCGCACGGGACGCACGCAGGCGTAAAGATCCAGGACCTGGCGCAGCTGGACGTTGACGCTGCGGATGCCACCCCCCACGGGCGTGGTCAAGGGCCCCTTGATGGCCACGTGATGCTGCCGGATCGTCTCGACGCTGGCCTCGGGTAGCCATTCGCCCGTCTTGTCATGGGCCTTTTCGCCGGCCAGGATCTCAAGCCAGGTAATCTGCCGCCTACCGCCGTAAGCCCTCTCCACGGCGGCATCCAGGACGAGTCGGGTGGCCCGCCAGATGTCGGGACCGATGCCATCGCCCTCGATGAAGGGGATGATGGGGTGGTCGGGAACCGTCATGCGGCCATTGGCGGACACTGTGATTTGTGATGCTTCGGGCATAGGTATACTCCGGTTTTGGGTTTGCTGGAATTGCGGTTATGGACCCTCAGGGTATTGGTTAGCCAAAGGGCCAGGGAAGCTTGAGCAAGCCTTGGGGCCACTCCATCCCCAGGACACGGGAGGCCAGCGCCAGGAAACCGAACCCCGCGCAGCCGGCGATGAGGGATATCGTCCACTTGGCTTTGGCGATGAGTCGGTAGAAGAGGCAGATGAAGACGGTCATTGCCAAGGGGTAGCCGATAAAATAGATGAACACATATACAGCCAAAATGATGCCGATGTAGAGGCCGAAACGTCGCCATACCTCAGACATGGGCAGGTCCCAATCGACACTCAAATCGGAGCCTGAGGAGGTGTCGTGAAGATCGTCGGCCCGGTCGACGATTTTTCGGACTTCAAGCACAATGCTGATGACGGCGCAAAGGAGCAGGACCAAACTGACATAAAAGGGGAAAATTTTGGCCAGAAACGCGTAGGAGCGCGCCTCCCATACGCCGTAGGCGAACCAGACCACAAGGAAGAGGGAGAAGATGTTTTTCAGGGTCAGGAATCGTGCCATGCCTCGTTCCTCCTTATTCCTTGACGGTTTTTCCGGCCGATTTGAGCTTCTTCTGGTAGGCGATGGAGGCGCTCAGGGAAGCGACGATGATGACGGCCATGATGATCACCCCGGGCCGGGTCAGCCAGTCGAGGCCATAGCGCTGCACCGAGATGAAGAGGTATTGCTCCAGGTTGCCGGCCAGAACGAAGCCGATCAGGGCGGCGGGACGGGGCCAGCCGAACTGCTTCATGAGCCATCCCAGAATACCCATCAGCAACAGGGCGATGAGATCCCCCCAGCCGTAGCTTGCCTGGTAGCAGGCGAAGGTGATGATGAGGATCATGAAGGGCGCCAGGTAGTTGAAAGGAATTAGCGTCAGTTTGGTGATGGGTTTGGAGAGGGCCAGGGCCAGGCCGGCCCCGAAGATATTGGCCAACGCCAGGCTCCAGATCGCCGTGTAGACCAGATCGATGTCTTCGGTCAGCATGGTGGGGCCGGGTTGGATGCCGAGGATGAGCAGACCACCCAGGAAGACGGCCATGGAGCCGGAGCCGGGGATGCCGAAGAGAAAGGTGGGGATCAGACCGCCGCCCTCCTTGGCGTTGTTGGCGCTCTCGGGGGCGATCACGCCGCGGATGTCGCCCTTGCCGAAGCGGCTCCTGTCCTTGCTGGTCTGGATGATGTGGCCATAGGCGATCCAGTCCACCACCGATCCACCCAGGCCCGGAATGAAGCCGACAACGACGCCGATGATGGCGCAGCGCAGGACGATGAACTTGTGGCGGATGGTATCCTTGACCCCGTCCAACCAGCCTTTGCCGAGTTCGGCTCTTTCTGAGATGGGGCGGCCTTTGATGAGCAGGTCGATGATCTCGGGGAAGGCGAAGAGCCCCAGTCCGACGATGACCAGAGAGACACCGTCCATGAGATAATCGAAGCCGAAGGTGTAGCGGTACTCGGTCACCGCCGGGGCATCGCCGATGGCCCCGAGCATGAGACCGATGCCGGCCCCGATGATGCCCTTGATGGGCTGGTTGCCCGAGAGGACCCCCACCATGGACATGCCCAGGACGGCCAGCATGAAGAGTTCCGGAGAGCCAAAGGCCAGCACCAGGGGCCGGGCAATGGGGATGATGAGGGTCAGCACAGTGGCCCCGATCAGACCGCCGATCAGGGAGGCCGAGAAAGCGGCGCCCAGGGCCCGGGCGGCCTCGCCTTTTTTTGCCAGGGGGTAGCCATCCATGATGGTGGCCTGGGAGGCCGAAGACCCGGGGATGCCCATCATTACCGAGGGGAAGGTGTCTGAGGTGGGGATGACGGCCACCATGCCGATGAGCAGGGCAAAGGCGTTGTGGGGGTCCATGCCGTAGATCACCGGCAGGAGAATGGTCATGCCCACGATCCCCCCCAATCCAGGCAGGATGCCGACGCAAAGGCCCAACAAGACACCGCTGATCAAAAGGAGCAGATGCGAGGGCATCAACAACACGGTGAGAGCGTGGAAAAAAGCCTCCATGGTGTTTCCTCACTTTTAAGGGGTCTGAGTTTCGGTTCTTAGGAGGGCACCAACCCCGTTCTTCGACCGGCCGGCCCGTCACCGGGCCGGCCGGCGTGCCAGTCTATTTTACTTCCACATCATACTTATCCTTGATCCATTTGAGGATCCAGGCTTTGTCTTCCTTGGAAACACTCAAAACCTGATCAAAGGCTTTGCGGGCGTCCTCACCGGCCACCTGGGTGTAGCCCCCCAGGCTCTTCTCAACGACGCCCTGGAATTCGGCGTCGGCCATCACCTTGGCCGCCGCTTCGCGGTAGGCGGTCACGATCTCCGGTTTTGTCTTCTGGGGCAGCCACATGGCTTTCTGGACCGCAAAACCCGCCACCATGAAGGCCTTCCACGCATTCCAGGCCGATCCGGACGGTTTCTTGCCGTGGACCATTTCGAAGACCTCGGGGAAACAGGGCAGATCGGGTTCGATGGGATCCCGGACCACGTTGCCGTCCTTGTCCAGGACGCCCCAGGTCATCAGGGGCACACCGAGTCCCTGTTCGATCAGGGGGTGAACGTTTTTGATGTAGGCGGTGGAGGTCTGGTAGTCGATGTTGACCTCGCCCTGCTCGAAGGCGACCCGGCCTGAGCCGCGTCCCTTATAGCCGAAAATTGCCTTGACGTTCAGGCCGAGCATGTCGAAGGCCAAGAGGGGGACGATATCCAGGGAGGTTGCGCCCTGGGAGGCGTAGGCCAACTCGGTTTTGAGGCCCTTCAGATCGGCCGCCGATTTTACGCCTAACTCGGGTTTGATATAGGCCACACCGCCCGTGGGGGAGGCAAATACAATGTGGTACTTGGCGAAGTCATACTTCACCTTGCTGTTGCCCAGGAGGTAGGGGAAGCTGGTGGAGCCCGAGGAGCCGAAAACGGTCAAGCCATCGGCTTTGCGCACCCGCTGCTCGAAGTGGTTGCCGCCGGTGATGCTGCCGCCACCGGGCATATTCTTTACCGCCACGATGGGGTTGCCGGGCAGGTATTTCTGCATAAAGGGTGCGTAGAGCCGCGCCCAGACATCGCTGCCGCCGCCGACCTTGAAGGGAATGATCCAGGTGATCTGTTCGCCGGAAAAATCGGCCTTGGCGTAAGCCGTCGGTACCACAAATGCCAGGACACACACGATTGTCAATGCCACGCCGAGCCATCTTTTCATGGGGAAACCTCCTCCGTTTGGTTGTAGGTAGCTATATATTGCGGGAACCTGATGCCGGGTTCCCGCCTGCGACTGGGTTTAAATGCAGGCTGCTCGTGTTGGTGCTGATCTGCCCCATCCAGCCGCCGAATTGAGAGATCGGGAAAAGAGATCTTCGGCATTTCAGCGGGTGCTTATGGTGGCGATGGGAGACAATTAAGGATACTTACTTCATAAAGTATGCCAGTAAAAAATGGCAAATGGATTCTCACTATTCTTGGGTCAGCAGGGCAAACGCCAGCGGTTTGCAGGCTGTAACATGTGCCAGGCGTTAAGAAGGATTGACAACAGGTTTCATCCATGAAACGATTTGTTACACAAACAGATATGTCTTATGAGGCCCCCAATGCCGGACAAAAAAATTCGCATCGGTATCTTTGCATCCAGCCACTCCTTGATGGAACGGGTCCAGGACCTGGCGGCCAAGCAGAGGGATCAGATCTTCATCAACACCCAGGGGCTGGACGATGCCCTGCCCTTGGCCCTGGAGATGGTTAAAAACGGTGTCGAGATCATCATCAGCCGGCGTGGGACCGCCCACTTGTTGCGCGAAAATCTACGCATCCCGGTGCTCTCCTTCCCCCATCGCTCCCTGGACATCCTGGCCAGCCTAAAAATGGCCATCAAGCATGGCAGAGAGATCTTACTGCCCGTTTTCCGCCAGCAAATAAGCGGTCTGTCCTCGATTGAGGATCTCCTCGATATCGAACTGATCCAGATGATCTACGAGGATAAGGCCAGCCTGAGACGGGCGATTGAAAGCGGCTTAAAGAGGGGCTGTGCGGTGGCCGTCGGCGGTAGTGTGACCCAGCAGATCGCCGCATCGCTGGGCCTCAAGTTCGTCGAGATTCGCACCTCGGACGAAGATATCGCCGCGACCATCGAAGATGCCAAATCGATCGCCCTGACCAGTCGGGACCAAAAAGCCACCACCCTGCGGTATCGCGCCATCATGGACGCCGCTTCGGACGGCATCATCGCCGTGGATCAGAACGGCCACATCACTACCGCCAACACCGCCGCTATCACCATGCTCAAGCTCAGCCGGGAAGACATCGACGGGCGGCATATCGCTAAGGTGATCCCCAACTCCCTCATCTCCCAGGTCCTGCTGAATAAAAAGCCGATCAACGATCGCCTTACCCAGGTGGGCAATGACAGCTATGTGTTCAGCTACGAGCCCGTGACCCTGGATGGTGCCGTCATCGGGGCGGTCTCCTCTTTTCGAGACATCGGCAAGGTGATGCGCGCCGAGCAGGTCGTCCGGCGGTCGTTGTCCAAAGGCCTCGTGGCCAAGTACGAGCTCGACGATCTGGTGCATGCCAGCCCGTGCATGCGCGATGTGATCAACATTAGCAGACAATACGCCGGCACCGATTCCACTATTCTGATCATGGGCGAGACCGGCACCGGCAAGGAGATCTTTGTCCACGGAATCCACAACCTGAGCCAGCGTAAGCGGAAGCCTTTTGTGTCGATCAACTGCGCCGCGCTCCCGGAACAATTGTTGGAGAGCGAGCTCTTCGGATACGAAGAGGGCGCCTTTACCGGCTCAAAAAGGGGGGGCAAGGCGGGTCGCTTCGAGATCGCCCACCAGGGAACCATTTTCCTTGATGAGATCGACTCCACCCCCGAAGTCGTTCAGATCCGCCTTCTGCGGGTGCTTCAGGAGCGTGAGGTGATGCGTATCGGCGGTGATCGCAAGATCCCCGTGGATGTGCGCATTATTGCCGCCGCCAGCCGGGACCTGAGTGAGTCTGTGCAGGAGGGTGGTTTCCGATCGGACCTTTTTTTTCGCCTGAACGTTCTGCGCCTTCAAATCCCCCCGCTGCGCAAGCGGCTGGAAGACATCCCCCTGCTACTGGATTACTTCATTCGCCTTTTTTCCGATCGTCATGGTCTGGACCCCATTTCCTTGCCCAAAACTTATCTGGATCGCCTGAACATCTATCCATGGCCGGGCAATGTGCGCCAGCTGCGCAATTTTGCCGAACGTCTGGTGATGAACTGCAGCCTGCGCTGCAGCCCCGACACCCTGGAAGTGCTCTACCGTGAACTGATCCAATACGGTGTTCAGCCCCCCCCGGTGGCGCAACCGTTAGCGGCGGAAACCACTCTGAAAGTGCGCCTGAAGAATCACGCCCAGGACAACGAACGGGCGATTATTCTGGAAGCCCTCGAACAATGCCGTTTTCACAAGAACAGGGCCGCCGAGAAGTTGGGCATCAGCCGAACCACCCTCTGGCGAAAAATCAGAGAACTGGGCATCGATTAGCCACCGCCTAATCGATACCCCCTCGGAATTCTATGCTGGTATCTCACCCTCCCGCGAACCTCCGCGCGCTTGTTGGCATGGCATCTTATTTGCTGTGGTCTTGTTGAAGCATCTTCCTGTTTTTACTTTTGTATCGACCCGGGAAACATAGGCGCTAGGCTTCATAACTTGTCGTTGTTACTCAGCCACGCGTCGGCTGGGGCCAGGTTTCAGACAACAGAGATTCGAAGAATCCAAGCAAGAGGGGGGGACCGAAATATGCCAAAACGTATGCCAAGCGTGCTCATGCGCGGCGGGACCAGCAAAGGCCTGTTCTTGCACGACAACCATCTGCCTGCCGATCCAGAAGTGCGCGATCGCGTCATCCTGGCCGCCTTCGGCAGTCCGGATCCCGATAAGCGCCAGATCGACGGGGTGGGGGGCGGGGTCAGCACCACGAGCAAGGTGGCCATCATCAGCCCGTCTGAATCACCGGACTATGACGTGGTCTATAATTTTGGCCAGGTGTCCATCGATCGGCCCATGGTCGACTACAAGAGTAATTGCGGCAATATCTCTTCTGCCGTGGGCCCCTTTGCGGTGGACGAAGGACTGGTGAAAGCCGTGGAACCGATCACCCGCGTGCGCATCCACCAACTCAATACCGACAAGCTGATCACCGCCGAAGTGCCCGTTAAAAATGGCCGCTTCGACGCCCAAGGCGATTATGCCATCTCCGGGGTACCGGGCACCCATGCGCGCATCACCCTGCGCTTCGCCGATCCAGGCGGGGCGGCCACCGGCAAGCTTTTCCCCACAGGAAACCGCAGGGACACCCTCGATATACAGGGCATCGGCCCCATTCCCGTCACCATCATCGATGCGGCCAACCCAGTGGTCCTGGTGGCGGCCAAAATGATTGGATTGACCGGCATCGAAATCGACGAGATCGACGCCAGTGAACAGATCCAGGCGCGTCTGGAATCCATTCGCTGCAAAGCAGCCGTCCTCATCGGTCTGGCCGCCTCGGAAGAAGAGGCCCACCAGCGCAGCCAAGCCGTGCCCAAGATCGCCTTCATCGCCCCGCCTCAGCCCTACACCACCACCGGGGGCGATGCCGTCCGGTTAGAGGATGTGGATGTGCTCGGACGCATCATGTCCATGGGGACCCTGCATCGCTCCTACGCCGTCAGTGGCGGGATATCCACGGTCGGGGCCGCCATGATTCCAGGTACCGTTGCCTACGATCTTCTCCAGGAGGACGCCCGTCGGCAAGATCTCCTGCGCATCGGACATCCAGGTGGGGTCATCGATATCGGGGCCGTCCTTGACATCGATGACGACTCAGATCGATGCTTCTACAAAGAAGCGGTCATCGGACGCACCGCCCGGCGGTTGATGGAGGGATACGTTCTGGTGCCCGACGCCTGTTTCCAGGGCTAACGATAAGCGATGCCCGTTAGGAAGTTATTCGGGAAAGACGAATCTGGAGAAAGAGATGGCAAAAAGCTACTGGATCGTGATCCTCCCCGGGGATGGCATCGGTCCTGAGATCATCGATGCCACCCTCGAGGTCTTGGAAACCCTCCAGGATATTTCGCGTCGTTTTTCCCTCATCTACGAATTCCATCAGGCGGGGGCCGGTTGTTATCGGGAGACCGGCAAGACCATCACCGATGAGGCCCTCGAGGCGTTTCAGCGCACCAACGCCACCTTGAAGGGGCCGGTGGGGTTGCCGGAGGTCCGGCGGGCGGACGGCACCGAGGCGGGCCTCCTGGGCGGTGAACTGCGCGTGCGCTTCGATCTCTTCGCCAATGTGCGCCCCATCCGGCTCTACCCCAACGTGGCCACCCCCCTGAAGGATGGTACCCCCGACCGCATCGATTATGTGATCCTGCGCGAAAACTGCGAGGGCCTCTATCTCTCCCGCGGCGTGGGGCTAACGACGCCCCAGGCGGCCACCGACACCCTGCTCATGACCGCCCGGGGCTGCGAACGGATTTCGCACTACGCCTTCAAACTGGCTCTGGAAAAAAAGCGCGGCGCCCCCGAGGATGGACAAAAGCGGGTCACCCTGGTGGACAAGAGCAACGTGTTGCGCTCCTTCGCCTTCTTCCGCGAGATCTTCCTTAACACGGCAGGCGACTATCCTGGGGTGGCCGCTGAGTGCCTCTACATGGACGCCGCCGCCGCCGCCCTGGTGAACCACCCCGAACGCTTCCAGATCATCGTCACTGAAAACATGTTCGGCGACATCCTCAGCGACCTGGGAGGCGCCACCATCGGCGGATTGGGTATGTGCCCGGCGGCCAATATCGGTGAGACGATCTCCTATTTTGAGCCCATCCACGGATCGGCGCCGGATATTGCCGGACGCAACCTGGCCAACCCCACCTCCCAGATTCTCGCTGCTGCGATCATGCTCAATCACCTGGGAGAATCGGAAGCCGCTGCACTGGTAAAAAAAGCGGTCTGGGAACTGTAGGCACAAAAACGGATCTCGCTGATGCCCAGCGGTGCGGTCGAAGGCGGTCCGGCAATTGTCGTGAAAGAACTGAAGGATATACTAACAGCGCTTGTG
>JBNKKA010000170.1:0-9369 GCA_050291585.1 Desulfobacteraceae bacterium | reverse complement strand
GAAGACACGATGCCGTTTTTGGAAGCAAAAGCTTCAGCCCGGCCTAGCACGATGCAGTTAACCACGATGAGGGGGATGAAGACGCCTAACTTGAGAAAAAGGCTGTAGGCGAAGGCTTGCATCAGCAGCTCGACCGCAATGACGAAGGTGGCGATGATGATGATGAAGCAGGCGATACGCACCTTGGCCGGGATCACCTTGCGCAGCAGCGAGACGAAAAAATTGGAGCCTATCAGAACGAAGGTGGTCGCAAGCCCCATGCCGATGCCGTTCACCATGGTGGTGGTGACACCCAGAACGGGGCAGAGTCCGAGTACCAGCCGAAAGGGCGGAATTTCGGCCCATAAACCTTTTGTAAATTCCTGTGTGAGCGATTTGGCCATGTGGTCAAACTCCCCTATTTGCCTGCGGCTTTGACTTGGTCAAGCAGCTGCGGTTTGATTTCAGTATAGAGCTTGAGGGCATCGGTCGCGGCAGCGCACACCCCGCGCGAAGTGATCGTGGCGCCGCTGAGGGCGTTAATCGACCCACCGTCAGTGGTGACTTTGATCGGCTGGTCAACGGGCAACCCTTTGAACTGGGCCGCGAAGCTGGGATCCTCCTTGGCGTTGCCACCGAGACCCGGTGTCTCCTTGTGGGTGGTCACGCCGATGCCGACGACCTTGTCCTCGTCCGTATTCACGGCCACCACGAGACCGAATTTGTCGCCATAGCCTTTGCCCGTGGTTTCAAAGGCGACGGTGTTGGCCTTACCGTCGAAAACCCCCACGAAGATGGTCTTTTCCGTCTCACCTATGGTCATCTTAACCCGGTCGGCAACAGGGTCGTTGCTGCAACCCTCGAGGATCTGGCGAACTGCGGGTCCCTTGACCAGGTCGAGCTCCTGGTTTTCGATCAGCTCCTTGGTGTTGTCCTTCAGGGTGGCGAGAACCCCCCCCGAAAAGGAACTGAGGATCGTCAGGACAACCACCATTTTTATCATTTCGCCCATCTTAGGCCCCCTTTCCCAGCGCTTTTGGCCGAATCTTGTCCACGAGGGGATTGACCGTGTTGCCGATGAGGATGGCTAACATGACCCCGTCGACGAAGGCCCCGATATTGCGGATGAGCACCACCATGAAACCGGCCAGAGCGCCGTAGATGAGCATGGAGGCAAAGTTCACTGGCGAACTGCTGTCCTCAGGGGCCAGGAAGAAGGCGCCGATCAAGGTGTAGCCGGTGAGCAGATGCACCCAGGGACTGGCGTAACTGGCAGGATCGCCTAGATAAAAGAGCTGCGCCGTCACGAAAACTCCGCCGAGGAAAGAGACGGTGATCTCCCAGCGGGTAAAGCCCCTCAGGATCAGGTAGAGGCCGCCAAGGATGAGGGCCAGGCCGCAGGTGGCGCCGAGGCCACCGGTCTGGTGGCCGAGGAGTAGATCGAGACAGGAGAACTTGGCCACCGCTTCGGGCCCGAAGGCCTTGAGGGCGCCAAGGGGGTAAATGGCGGGGAAGTTGAAGCTGTAGTTGGCCAGCATCCCATCAAAATCGAAGAAAGGTTTGTAAGAGAAGAAGAGGATGGTCCAGGCCAGTGCCACGGGATGGAAGGGGTTGCTACCGATGCCGCCGTAGATCTGCTTGCCGATGACGATGGCCAGGAAGGTCCCCAGCAAGACCAGCCACCAGGGAGCGGTGGCGGGCAGGACCATGGCGAAGAGCAGGCCGATTACGGCGGCGTTGCCGTCGGCTACGCTCACCGGGCGCTTGGTGGCGTAGTTCATGGCCACTTCCCAGCCGATGGCCGAGGCGATGGAGAGGCAGATGACGGCCAGGGCCGGTACCCCGAAGGTGGCCAGGCCCATGAGGGCGGCTGGTAGAGCGGCTAAAAGAAAGTGATAGCTGCGCTCGGGGACGCCGCTGCCGTTGTGCCAGAAGGGCGCATGTGAAACGATGAATTGCTTGCGACTACTCATTCGCCTCCTCCGCTGTTTGCATCTGGGCAAGCTCGTATTTTCCCAGTTTGATGTATTGTAGGATGGGAATCCGAGACGGACAGACGAAGCTGCACAATCCGCATTCCACACAGGAGAACAGGTCGTAGAGGTCGGCGGCCTCTTCGTACTGGCCCGCTTCGAGAAAGCGCACCAGCATGGGGACCTGCACTGAAGCTGGACAGATGCGCACACAGTCGCCGCAATTGATGCAGGGATAATCAGTGCAGACGCTCACGTCGGACGCCGCCTGTACCATTATGGCGTCGGTACCGGCCATGATGGGCTGGTCCTCGGCGTAGATGGCCGAGCCGGTCATGGGACCGCCGAAGATGATGCGGTCCCCGTCCTCCAGACTGATCTGGAAGTGTTTGAGAATCTCGCCCACTGGGGTTCCCAAGCGTACCGAGGCCAGGCAGCTGTTGCCCTTCTTGTCTATCACGGTAACCAGTTTGTCGGTGACCAGCCTGCCGGTGAGATAGGCCGTACCGATGGCGGCCACCGCTTCGGCGCGCATGAAGACCACCCCCAACCCGGCCGTGTTGCCGTCGCTGGGAACGCTGTAACCCAAGGTTTGGTAAAGTACCATCAGGGGTTGGGCCGAGGGATAGGCGGCGGGCACATTGACCACGGTTACACCTGGATACTCATGGCCCTGGATGGTCTCACCGGGCATAGCCACGATGATCTCTTCCAATTCGGTGGCCTGCTTTAGCACCTCGATCCCTTTGCTCAGGGCCGCACTCTGGGTCTTGCTGACGTATTGGTTGGTATGGGTCAACAGATCGGCATCGCCGCCGTAGATCACCAGCTTTGATACGGCTTCCTCTGGATCTGCCAGCGCGGCCAGGGGCGGAGCGCCGGGGGCTGAGCTGAAGAATTGTCTCAGATAGGAGAGGGAGACCGGCGCATTGGAGTCGAAACCGTCGACCGCCTGCTCGTCGGCGGCCACATCGATGGTCACGGCCGTGAAGCGCTTGCCATAGTCGCCGCTGAAGGCCGCTAGCCCCTGTATCATGCCGCTGACACTGGACACTACGGCGGGCCCCTCATCGCCGTTGAGGCTGAGGCGTTCGCCGGTCTTGACGGGCGTGCCGCTTTTCAGAGCCAGGGTGTCCTTCTGGGCAAAGGGTTTGTCGATGTACAGGGTCACTGCCGATGGCAGCGGCACCGGACGAGGCGTCACCAGCTTGTCGGTCAACTCTTCATAGGTGAACCGGGGCTTGGCGAAACCGAAAAACGATCGTTTTGTCATAAGCTCAACCTTTGCAAACCGTCGATCGGGTCATGAAGTAAAATGGATGCCGCATATAACGTGTGTTAAACGCTACACATTTAACACTTAATTTATCTCGTTCAGGGTTTTACGAGACGTGACAGCCGGAACACTTTTCTGGGCCCGCCTCAAATTCCGTGTGACATTGGATGCACTGGCCGTGGAAGGCGTCGCCACTGCCGATCACCTCGCTGCCTTCGATCTCATCCGCATCGTGACATTCAAGACAACTGGCTGGGAAGGCTTCGCCTTCGGGCGCTGTCTGGTGGCAGTCACCGCAAGCGCGCAGGGCTTCTCCTTCGTCGCTGGGGTGGTGATGGCAATCCATACAGGCGGCACCGTAACCGCTGGCCGACGTGTGGGTGTCATGGTCAAAGAGGACTTTCCCTGCCACCGTTTGGTACATCAATCGGACGGGTGTTTCCGGGGATGCTTGGGGAAAGGCGGCGTAACAGATGATGGCAATGAGCAGCAGATGAATAGCGAGACCATAGGTGATCAACAGCTGTCTCTTGGAAGTCATTGGCACAATCCTTAAGCTTTTTTATGTCTATGTGGATACCGCTGGGAGAAACGAAAGTGGTGTAGGACCCTTAGGTCAAAGCACCGACTATCATAATGTTCCGGTGCTTTCAAGAGATTTCTTATAGACTTTGATTTTATTGGAAATACTCACTTTTTTCCCTGCGAAATAGTGGTATTGCCACGGAGGAATTGCGGTACAGCCACGCCGGAATAGTGGCATTGCCGACTGCGCTGGGGTGGGCTTTGGAGCCCCCCTAAGGGGGCGGTTGGGGGCTGGTTCGGTGGGCGGTGAGACATGGATGGGAGGGAGGGGTTAAAACTCTTCCAGGCACTTGCCCCTTTCGATGAGATCACGCAGGCTTCCCTGGGCGTGGGCACAGGTGGTCATTGCGCTGTTCAAGTGCTGAACGACGGGGTCTTCGTCGCCGAGGCTCTTGCGGGCGCCTTGGAGCAGCTTGAGCCCCTCTTGGAGGTGGGCGCTGAAGCGCGCCTCGATCTCTTTGCGCTTTTCGTGTTTTTCGCGTTCCTGGGCGATGAGGGGCAGCAGCCGCTGAATGGAATACTCCACCAGGGCATCGCGGGGGGCCTCGAAGCTGCGAGCCGCCTCCTCCAGGGAATAGAGCGTCCTGCGGCTGAGAACGTAGGTTTTCTGAACCCGACTGAGGCGGGTGAATCGTTCCGAGTCGTATTGGTGGGCGATATGGCGCAAGGCGTCCAAATCTTCCATGAGGTGGTCGAAGAGGGACTTCTGCTTGATGCCCAATTGCATGGCCGCCACGCTCAGGGCTTCGATGGCCCGACCAGAGAGCTTGAAGGTTGCCCGCACCGACTGCCTGCCGCGCAGGGCGGCGGTGGAGGCCATGGGCAGCTCGATGCTGAGGGCGTCAAAAAGATCATCTTCCGTGGCCATGGCTCACCTCCCTTATATAGCGCCGGCCCTGAGTGGGCATCCCACGCCGGGGTTATTACTTAACCGTCTTACTAATTATAAGTAATGGACACTTGATTGCAAGAGGCATCTTTGGGGGTGATTCTCGACGGACGGCCCTTCTGGCCCCTTGCTGAATGCCAACACTCCAGGAGCCGTTTTTTTTGCGTCAATCGTCGGGAATGAGTCGTTTTCCCCGGGTGAGAACTTCCTGGTGGGTGTAGCCCATGCGCTCGTAAAAATCGTGGGCGGCGATGTTGTCGGTTCGCACCATAAGGTTGATCTTGGGGCAGCCCATCGCTTTAAGGGCCGTTTCCAAGGCCGCCATGAGCTTTCGGCCGATCCCTTTGTGGCGGTGTTCGGGCAGCACGGCCAGGTAGTAGGCCCAGCCGCGGTGGCCGTCGTAACCCCCCATGAGGCTGCCCACCAGGGCGTCATCAATGTGGGCGACGAGAAAAAGTTCAGGCTGCACCCTTTGCTTACGAGCGATGTCCTGGCTCGGATCGTTCCAGGGGCGGGTGATGCCGCAGGCCTGCCAGAGCCGGATCAGAGCCGTCTCATCCGAGGGGCGGAACGGGCGGATAGTAACCGCTATACCAGACGTCGCGGCGCTATCGTCAGCGCTCATTGTGGCGTGACAGGCGCAACACCTCATAGGCGTTGACCGTTCCCATGTCGGGGATCTGAATTTCTTGGCGGCGCGCCATGATGCGGTCCTTGATCAGCTCGAAGGACTGGGCGTCGATGAGCATCAGCTGCTGGGCGGCCATGCTTTCCAGCTTGGAGGCCAGATTGACCGAGTTGCCCAGGTAGGTATATTCGCGCTTGATGAAGTTGCCCAGGACGATGGCGTAGATCTCACCGCTGCTCATGCCCATGCGGATTTTGATATGCTTGTTGACCCCGAAGGCTTGTTTGAGCTTTCGGTTCTTGTGGCCCAGGGCGCGTTGAATGTCGATGCCGGCACGTACGCAGCGCAGGGCCGTTTCGGCGTCCATTTGGTCGCCATGCTCGAAGATGGCCATGAAGCCGTCCCCCAGGAATTTATCGATATAGCCCCCGTTCTGGTAGATGATCAGGCAGAGGCGGTCCACCAGTTCATCGATCATCGCCACGGTAGTGTCCTCCTTGGAGGCGCGCATGAGGCTGCTGAAGCCGACGATATCGAGGAAGAGGGTCGAGGCGAAGAGCTTAACCTTAGCCTTGGTGTGGCTGAAGGGGGTGATGTTCTGCTTGATGCGGTCTTTGACAAAGAGGGCGTCCTGGTAGACCAGATCGGCGGAGACGAACTCCTTGGCCGGGTAGGGGCTTATCATGCGGGCCTTGTTGAAGGCACGGATGATGTGGTGCTTGACACCCATAGCCATGCCGATTTTAGCACTTTCGCGGAAGTACTCGAATGCTTCGCGATCCATATTGTAGCTGGCGTAGATCTCACCTTTTAGAAAGTAGATATCGGCGATGATGGTTTCTTTTTTGATGTTCAATTCGGCCGCTATGGCGAGCATCTCGTCCAGTTTGGCTTCGGCGGCTTCATAGTCGTACATGGACTGGTAGATCTGGCCGACGAGAAGGCCGGCCTCCAATGCCTCCAAGTTCATGCCCTGCTCGCGCAGGCGTGCTTCCATCATGGTGGCGCCTTCCAGGGCCCGGTCGTAAGATCTCTGTAAAAATGCCCAGTAGGCGACTTCCAGGCGGGCCTTGAGCAAGCCGGAGGTATAGCCCATTTTATCAAACAATTCGACGGCCGTCGCAAGGTTGCTGTCGACCTTGGGGTCGGTGGCGCCGATGAGGCGCGTCATGCGGCAGTAGTCGTAGAGGGCATAGGCGTAGATCACGGCGAAGGCGGGGTTGGACTGGTAGAGGTCATGGGCCTTGCTTCGCTCTTGGCTGACGTATTTGATCGCCTTGTTGAAGCGGTTGAGCCGGTAGTTGATCGAAGCCAGTAGGGAGTAAATCTCTCCCTGGAACTTGTTCAGTTCAGGTTCCGTCAGGGAGAGCTTTAGGGCCTCTTTGAGGTAGAACTCCGCATCCAGGTAATTGCATTGGGAGCGATGGTTGTATCCCAGGGAAAGGTATATTTTCAGGCGCCAGCGCTGAAATCCGGGATCTTCAAGTTCTTCTAGTTTGGTGAGGGCTTCGTCCAGTAGCTCTTCAGAGCGGGAGAAGTGCCTCACTTTCTGCAGATAGAGGCTCTTATGCCATTTGATCACCGCCGCTAACCCTTGGTGGTGGATGTAGCGTTGGGTCTCCTTTTCAAAGCGATTCAGAGCGTTGAGGATCTGATCGCGGTCTCCGTCCAGATCAAAGGGCTCGAACAAATTGCGGATCTCTTGTACACGCGTGTCATTTGCGGTGTCTTTTGGCATACACTCTCCCCTAAGGGCCTGGGTTGGAAAAGCGGGTTGCTGCCCCTTCCCCTCTGGTTGTCATATTGGGCGTTGTGACCGGTGTTGAATCCTGTGGGCCGATATGCTCTGCCTACCTTATTGGGGTTGCCCCCTAAGGATACTGCATTTTCAGCCCTTGATGCCCGGTCAGAAGGCTTGACGTCTGGATCGGGCCGGTGGCAGCTGGTGAGCACAGCCCCCCAGGTTGCCGCCTAAGCGCTTAAAATCGCAAAGATAGTTGTTTGCAAGATATTGGCCATATTATGAGATTTTGGCCAAAAGTCAATATAAATGCGAATGATATAGGCAGGTTCGACTAGAAAAGGCGTGTAATTTCGTCTGCGTCGAATTGGGGCCAAGGTGTCGCCTGACCGTCACTGAAAGCTTGGATGCCCACCTCCTCAGAGGCGGCCTCATCCGTGGCAGTTGCGCTAGAGACCACCTCGGCGATGCAGCTGGTCTGGATACCCGCCTTTTGGAGGAGTTCTTCCAGGGGCCCGGCCTCCCTGGGTCGACAGCAGATCAGGAGACTGCCCGATCCGATCAACCCAAGTGGGTCGATGGAGAGGGCCGCGCATATGTCGCGGGTTTCGGGAAAGATGGGGATGCGCTCCATCTGCACCGTGATTCTGCGTTTACCGGCGGTGGCCAGTTCCGCCAGGGCGGTGGCCAGGCCCCCCTCGGTGACATCATGCATGGCCGATACCCCTGGACAGGCGGCCGCGATGCGCGCCTCGGGCAGGATGCTGATCTGATCCAGTAGGGCTTTGCAATCCTCCACCGCCTGGGCCGTCATCCCTTTCGCCCTGAGGTCGGATTCGAATTCACGCGCAATCAGGGCGGTACCTTCGACGGCCACGGCCTTGGTCAGAAGGATTCGGTCCCCAACCTGCATCCGGCGTTTATCGATCAATCGGTCGCGGGCCACGGTGCCGGCCATCATGCCGATCACCACCGGTCGGGTAACGGCGTCGGTGATCTCGGTATGACCGCCGCAGAGGGTGATTTCCCAGCGGTGGCAATGGTCGTAAAGATCCTGCATGATGGTGCGAATTTCACTGGCGGTGATGCCTGTGGGCAACAGAAGGGTGGTCAGAAACCAGCGCGGCCGGGCGCCGGCGGTGGCAATGTCGTTGGCGTTGACAAGCACGGCGTAGTGGCCGATGGCATCGGTGGCGAAGGTAATGGGGTCTGATTTTAGGACGATGACCCCATCCGTATCGGGGACCACGGCGGCGGTATCATCACCCACGCCGGCGCTGATCAGAACCGAAGGGTCTTCGAAATGGAAGGATTTTAAAAAACCATCCAGGATGTCGTTGGGTAGCTTGCCGTTTGGAAGGGGTCGCCCCATGCGTACGATGGTTTTGAGTTCCAGGAGGGTATCGACGGCCAGGTCATAGGCCACAGGTGCCGCACCGGGGGTGCGCAACCAGGCCGTCAACGCCCCGGCCCGCCGACCGGCGTCCATGTCGAAATCAAAATCGCCGACAACCAGCACCCGGGAAGGATCCACGCCTAGTCGCTGCGCCGCCAGGCGGATGGCCGCCCCGCTGGGTTTGGGCTTGACGGGCTCTTCACGTGTGATGATTACGTCGAAATCCTCTAGACCTATCTGGGCAAAATTCTTCAGGGCACGCACCAGCGAAGCGCGGCTGTTGCGGGTGACGATGCCCAGGGGCAGCTTAGATTTACGCAGGTGAGCGAGCAGCGCTTCAGCCCCGTCATTGGGGCGCGAGGCCGCAGCGCCGCGCTCCTCGAAAGCGTCGAGCTTCAGGTGGGCCACCCGGCGCGCCTCAACGGATGATAATGCTTCGATGAACTCCAGCACAGGCTGGTCCTGGGGGCAATTCAACTCGGCCTTTATCTTTTTAAAATCCAGAGCGCCGGGGGCCGTGAGGGTGCCGTCGAAATCGAAGAGCACAGCGTCGATGCGATAGGGTCTGGGTATCATGGGCAGCTTTCTAAATATAGGGGCCGTCTTCGGGTGCCGCAGGCCATTTGTCACTTCCGACCGTCGTGTTGCAAACTCTCCTAAAAGCCAGAATATGGCTTGTAAAGCAAGAAAAAAGCGTCCTATACTTGGACCAGAAGCCCACGCTTGAAGGCGCAAGGCCCAGGCCGCTCTCCATACCGGCGCTCGATGCTCGGCTGCCACAGCGGAGGCCTGAACCGTCCCCGCGTCGCAAGTGTCTGAAGTGCAGTTTGCAACCGAAGGAGGGACGCGATGCCAACCAAAATTTTAATTGCCGTGGATGATTCCGACAATGCGTTGAGAGC
>JBNKKA010000169.1:0-9395 GCA_050291585.1 Desulfobacteraceae bacterium | reverse complement strand
GAACCACCACCTCCGGAAAGGGATATGATCTGAACCGTTTCCTGCGCGCCCTCCCAGAAGGTTGACAAGAGGGCGGGGACCAGGTCACGGGTCGTCACTAGTTCCCTGCCCCGGCCATCTTTAACCGGCCGTTGCAGGCGTACCAGGCGATCCTCAACCTGCTGGAACAGGACATCTCGGCCGATCTCATGGTCTCGGGTCATGGCTTCGAGGAGCTGATCCCACTCATCCACAGGCAGGATCAGGCGGTCACGCACCCACTCCACCAGTTCGAGGGCATCGGCTGGGGCATAGCCCTGGGCCAGTCGTTGGCGTTTGGCGCAGAAGGTGGCCATAAGCTGGTGAGACACCCGCGGGCGCAAGGTTTGGGAGTAGACCACCTCGCGCAGCAGGTCTTCCTGCAGATTTGAGCGCCCCCCCTCCCGGGTGCTGTCATCCCGGTACATATACTCGTTGATTTGACCCCAAGCGGCCGCCCGGGCCATGGGGCTGGGAGTGGCTGTGGTGACCTCGCTGACCTCGATTCGGCCGCGCTCCAGTTCCTCCAGGCGCGCCTTGAGGGCCTCAAGATCGGAACTGTCCCGGAGGCAGCTGCGCCAGGCCTCGAGCAGAAGGGGAAAATCCTCAAAATCCATCACGGCGGCCATGAGCTTCTGAGCCTTGAGGCGCGTCATCCACAGGGGCATGCGGCGCTTCATACCGCCCCGGGTGAGGAGAAGGGCCCGTCCCGCGGCGGTGCGGAAACGGGCCCCGAAGGTACCCGAACGTTCCAGGCGCTGCCTCAGGAGCGGTAGCAGTCGGTCTCTATCCACCAGGGAGATGAGGCTGTCCGTGTCGATCTCGGGTGGATTGATGATCAGAATCAGATCGTCGCATGCGAACACCTCGGGCGCCTGGCCAAACCTTTTTTCAATGGCCGCCTCCAGTGCCAGGGCCAGGGGCCAGTTGAGGCGCCCCCCCCAGGGGGTATGGAGCGCCAGCTGGCTCCCCGGCGCCCCCCCGGGTCCCGAGTGGATGCGCTCCACCACCACGTGGTGGCGATGGGGCAAGCTGCAATTCGTGTGGCGCCGCTGCTGGGTAAGCCAGGCGATGAGGCGTTCGGCCGCGGGGAGATCCAGGTGGTATTCGTTCTGCAACTCCGCTGACAGGTCTGCGGCCTTAGCCGGATCGCCCAAGCGCCCATCGATCCATTCGAGGAACTCGGCGATGCGCGTGGCGAAGTGGTTGTCCCGCCCGCCGCTGTCGGCCTTCCAAAAGGGCGGCGCCACTCTATTGCCTGGGGCCGGCCGTACGAAGACGTCGCTGGCCGTTATTTTACGGACCTGCCAGTTCTGGGTCCCCAGGGTGAACACCTGCCCAATCTTAGCCTCCCAGACAAACTCCTCGTCCAACTCGCCGATGCGACTGCCGCTCTTGTGGTGCCTCAGGGTGTAGTAGCCCCGGTCGGGGATGGTGCCACCGGACATGTAGAGGGCCTGGAGGGCGCCCTTACGCGCCTGGACCTTTCCCGTAGGCACATCCACGGCGATGCGCGCCTTGAGCTCACGCACACGGGTGTGGGCGTAGCGGCCGGTGAGCATGTCGAGGACCAGCTCGAACTGGCGCTCGCCCAACCCATGATAGGGGGCGGCGCAGCGGATCTGGTTGTAGAGGTCGCGGCGGTCCACCGCCTCCAGCGCCACCATTCCGACGAGCACCTGGGCGAGGATGTCCAAAGGCGCCTGGATGGGTACCAGAGGTTCGATCTCCTGGTGGATGACGGCGCGCCCCAATACGGCCGCCGGAACCAGATCGCCGGGGTGGGTGCAATAGATGCTGGCGTGGCTGGCGGCGCCCACCTGGTGGCCGGCGCGTCCCGCCCGTTGCACGGCGCTGGAGATGGATGGTGGGGTTTGAAGCAGCGCCACCTCGTCCAACTGGCCGATGTCGATCCCCAACTCCAGTGAAC
The DNA here is from genome assembly GCA_050291585.1 of Desulfobacteraceae bacterium. GTDB lineage: Bacteria > Desulfobacterota > Desulfobacteria > Desulfobacterales > Desulfosarcinaceae > JASJCL01. The sequence continues at coordinate 7,447 of JBNKKA010000169.1, read as the reverse complement.
TGGTGGCGAAAACCGCTTTGAGCTCACCCGCTTTCAAGCGTTCCTCCACCTGTTGGCGCAAGTCACGCGCCAGGGAGCCGTGGTGGGCGTAGGCCACCATCTCGCGAGCGGCCGTGTTGACCAGGAACGCCATCTTCTCGGAGAGCTTGCGGCTGTTGGTGAAGATCAGGGTCGAGCGGTTGCGCTGGGTCTTGGTGTGGAAGGCGTCGGCCAGGGGCTCCCAGATGCTGTCCTTTTTAGGCTGATTCTCCTCGCTGGCCGGATAGTGGATCTTGACCCGATAGGTTTTATGGCCCGCGGCCTGGATGATTTCGACCCGCCGTTTCGCATACACCGGCGCCTCGACCGGCCCGCCGAGGGCGTAGCCGCCCACGAAATCCGCTATGGTGTCGAGGGGCTGGACTGTGGCCGAGAGGGCCACGCGTTGAAATTCGCCGCTCAGGGGCACCAGGCGCTCCACGGCGGTGATCAGATGGGTGCCGCGCTTGGTCCCGGCGACGGCGTGGATCTCGTCGAGGATCACCGTCCGGAGACCGCCCAGGAGGCTCTGACCGCCCCTGGAATTGAGCAGCAAATTCAGACTTTCGGGAGTCGTGATGAGGATCTCGGGGGGCTGGCGCAGCATGCGGCGACGTTCACTCTGGGGGGTGTCTCCGCTGCGGGTGAGGACCCGGATGGTGGGCCGCCGTCCCTCCCCATCGGTAAACAAGGGCAGCAGCTCGGCCAGGGGGGCCAGGAGGTTACGGCGCACGTCGGTGTTGAGGGCCTTCAGGGGCGAGACGTAGAGCACGCGGGGCCCATGGCCCACCCACCGGCCGGTGAGGAGCTGATTGAGTGACCATAGAAAAGCCGCCAGGGTCTTGCCGCTGCCCGTGGGGGCCGTCATCAGAACGTGTCCACCTTCGGCAATGACGGGCCAGGCCGACGCCTGGATCTCCGAAGGCGCGCCAATGGCGTCCAAAAACCAGCGGCCGATGCGTTCGTCAAAGACGGCCAGGGGATCGGCCCTCTCCTGACAACGCTTTTTTGATGTCTTTGGGGGCACTTTGTGGTACCTGAACTATGCGTTTCAAGAACTTAGAGGAATACCAACTCCGCATACTTAAAGCCAGCTTCCATAAAGGTAATTCATGTCGGGCTTCCAAGAACTCCTGCTCATCGCCATCATCCTGCTGGCCATCTTTTTAGTTCCCCGTATGACGGCCCGAAACAAAGAACAGGCGCCCTTGGGTCCGACCATCAAACGTCCACCCTGGCAGCTCAGCGCATGGTTGCGCCTGGCCATTCTGGCTTCCGTAATCTGGCTTTGCGGTTGTCTGCTCTACTTTCGCCCCTGGCAGGGGGAGTACTATGGGTTTGCCGCCGTCGGCGGCCTGCCGCTGGTGGTCGCCTGGGGGCTGCGCTGGGTGTTGGCAGGTTATCGAACCAACCGGCGGTTGCGGCCGCCAATCAATAAAAGGAGATAAAGAGATGACCCATGAAGATGCCGGCCACTATGCCGCCAAACATCCCCAGGGGACTGAGTTGAATGCCGCCATCGCGGCCGACATCGAAAAAAAAGCTCAGAATAACGGCCTCTCCTGCGCCGCCGCCCACGCCATCGGCGCGGCACCCGCCGAAGTGGGTCGTAACATGGACCTGATGGAGGTTCGCCTAAGCAAATGTCAGTTGGGCCTCTTCGGCTATTCGCCGAACAAGAAGATCGTCACCCCCGCCGAGAGCGTCGCCACCGAGCTGGAAGCGGCCATCAACGCCGTCGCCGTGGATGGACGCCTCTCCTGTGAAAGTGCCTGGCAGGTGGCCGCTGCCCAGGGGATCAAGCGCTTGGAATTGTCGGCCGCCTGTGAGGCCTTGGGGCTCAAAGTCAAACCCTGCCAGTTGGGGGCTTTCTAGCAGATAATCATCTCCCAACCCAAAACTACTGCCGAGGAACACGAAGCCGGTTTTCCATACGGTTCCAACCCTCCCTTCGTGTCCTTTGCGGTGAAGATAATGACGCCCTATAGCAACAAAAATATATTATTATTTCAATGTTTTATAACAAAATCTTTAAGGTAACGGAAGAGGCGCCGGGCGGCCTTTCGTTTGGCCGGGGTAGCTTTGGCTGCACGGGCCTCCGCCACCAGATTCTCTATGCGGTCCGTCTCCACACCGGCACAAGCCTCTCGAATCTCCGCCATCACCGCCCCCTCCCCTGCCAAGAGGGCATCCCGCCACGCCTCAACCTGCTTGAATTGGCGCACCTCCTGGCGGTTTCCTCGGGTCAGATTCGTCAGGGCGGCCTCAATGGGCTCCGGATCCAACTCACGCATGAGGGCACCGACGTACTGGAGCTGACGGCGGCGAGCACCGTGTTTGTGCATCTCCCGGGCCGCTGTCACGGCAGCCGCCAATTCCTCGGGCATGGCGATCGCCGTCGCCTGTTCGGGCGACAGGGCCACCAGGCGTTCCCCCAGCCTCTGCAGGCGCAGGGCCTGCTGCTTTTTATGGGTGCGGCTCACTCCGGGAACGGGGGTCGGTGCCTTTTTTCGCATGGATCTCCTAAACGGCTACAATACCACTAAATTGGGATAATATCGTCGACTCTAAACGGCGCACAACGTACAGCGATGCTGCCCTTGCGTACCCACACCCGCACCACGGTCACGGTTTCGTCGGCGTCGTTGACGATGTTGGGTTGCTCCTCCACAAAGGCGATATCCTCGCGCGCGAACTCATAGTAAAAAGTGTTGCTGCTGCATGGATCCACCACCAGAATGACCTTCTGGCCGTCATGGGGGTGTTTGCGCGGAGACCCGCTGAAGGAAACGTGGGTCTGGCGCAACTGGTTGACGTCGCCCGTATGGCGGAAGGTCTGCACCTCGAACTTCATGGTCTCTTGAAGGTAATGCAGGGGTTTCATAATCACCTCGTCTTCAGAGTCGTCCATGTCAATGGGTTGATTGGCGGCCCTCAGTGTTGGACCGCATTGACCGCAGTGGCCGCAACGATTCTCACCAGTTCAGCCGGATCCAGTTCCACCAGCATTCCCCGCCGCCCGCCGTTGATGCAGATCCGGGGAAGCTCGAAAATGGAAGCCTCGGCATATACCGGCATGGGGCTGCGCGTGCCGAAGGGGCTGATGCCACCCACCTGATACCCGCTGAGCTTTTCGGCGACGGCGGGTTCACAGGGCTGCACCTTGCGGGCCCCTATTTGGCGGGCCAGTTCACGGGTGGAGACCGCCTGGCCGCCGTGCATGAGCATGAGGAGGGGAGCACCGCTTTTGCGACGCATCACCAGGGTTTTAATCACCTGGCGGGCCGGCAATTTCAGACACTCGGCTGCCTGGAGGGCACCACCATGGTCGACATAGGGGTATTGCCTTACCGTATAGCTTACCTTTGCCCGGCGCAGCACCCGAATGGCCGCCGTGACGGGATATCCCTTGCGTCCCATGGACCGATTCCTTTCCCATCCTCCCATAGAATACCTGCAAAATCCTGTCACCAGGCCTTGCGGGCGCTTTCGTGCTGGGCGAACGCGTTTGACTGTGTCGTTTGAAGTATACCAAGTTGAGGGGAATTTTCAAACAGGCAATCGTTTCTCTATGCATGGGGTAGAATCAGCCTATCCATCCGAAAAATATACTTTTATGTCTCCATTGTATCGCCCCCCCCTCTGGAAGGATACTCACGGATCTTGACTTGCCGAACTAGCGTTGATAATTATCGCTGATACACCCACTCATCTCATCCTTTTCGTTCGTTTCAGATGTTCGGTCCAGCTGCGAGCGACCGGCATGTGAACCAACAACCAACCATGCGCTTGTTCCCCAAACAAAGAATGTCAGGCGCGCAACGACTGCTATTCGAGAAGAGAGGAATATTGGCACCATGAAGAAAACTCTGCTAATCTTTTGCACTACCCTATTGGTTATCGCCATCACCGCCATGGCCCTGGCCACCAAGGCCGAAGCGGAAGCCTATCGCGTCGAACTACATGCAGGCGGCTCCAGTATCCACGCCGGCATGGACGCCAAGTACTACGTCAATCGCGGCTATCTGAAACTCGGCGGGGATCTGGTTTACAGCGACGATGACGACGAAAAGTACACCCTGGGGGATGTGCGAATTCTCGTGGGTAGTGAGACCCTGGTCACCGGACTGGAAGTCGACCTGGGTTTTAAAGCCATAGCCGGGGTGGCTGAAGAGGGCGACAACGATGGGAACATGGCCGCCTTTGCGTTTTCAGGCGCCGCCGCTTACAGGCTCCCGGAGTTTGTGTCGCCCATCCCCATCGAGGTGTGGCTGCAGATCTCCGGTGCACCGAAGCCCCTGTGTTTCCGCGACATGGAGAGTTATTTTGACTTTAAGACGGGCGTCAGCTTTTACATCGTGGAAAGCGCTGCCGCCGTTGTCAGTTACCGTAACCACACGTTCGAGATGGAAGAGGGGCGCGAAGATTACGATATCCGCGACGACGCTTTCACGGTGGGACTGCAGATCAATTTTTAACCGACGAGACGTGCCCAGCCGTGGGCTGGGCCAACCAGCCTTGGGCTGGGCGCTCACCGATCTTAAGATGGGCCATCTGGATCAGCTGTTGGCGCTAAAATCAGGATCCGGATAGTGGCGCATGGCGCGGGACACGAGCTCGGCCACTTGAGGATCGATTTCGGCGCTGGCGGCACGGAAGCTGGCACGCACCTGCTGGGCGTCGAAGGCGCCGTCAGGAAGCAGAATGGGCGTCATCTTGTGGCGATCGGGGCGCCCCTCTCCCTGGTCGATGCGATTATGGCTGAAGCCCTCACCTTTTAACCAGGTGAGGGCTTTTTCATTTGGCCAAGCCCGATAACAGAGCTGGAACCCAATAATGTCGGATTTGGCCGAATACCACACGATGAGATCGAATTCCGCATCACTGAACCAGCGGCGATAAGGTTCCCCCGCAATCTGGCGGGTTTTTTCTACCTCTTTTAGCATTAACTATCCTCAATCGCGTCCATCCAGAAACAATACTTGGAAATGACTATCTTCTCGGTATGTTTACGGAAACCTCTTTTCTATGGCCCCCGCCTTTGGGTGATCAAAAAGCAGCCGCTGGGGCTTGGCTCCCTCGGCATAGGTCAGTTTACCTTGGGCGACACCACCGGGCGCCAGACTTCCCTGGAGTTCGTCACCCACGCTGAAGGCGATGGGAGTGTCGTCGGCAGCCAGGACCCGGTAGTAGCTGGTCACCAGTAGAAGCGGCGCATCGGAGAGATTCTTCAACCAGAGATAAAGGGCCCCTGAGCCCAGTTCGTGAATGGCCATCTGAACCTGCTCGTTGCCTTCGTAAACCCGCAGTTGCTGGTTGCGGCGCTTGCGCTCCTCATCGCTCCTGCGCTGAGCGGCCAACTGGGCCGCTTTGCGTTGCTGCGCTTTTTCGGCCTGGTTGCGCTCCTGGTAGAAGGCCACCTTACGGCGATAGCGGGGGTTGTCCGGATCCAGAGAGAGCAGTTCACGGTAGATCTCCAGGTTACGCGCCGTCGCGCTCACCGGCAGGGGCTTGACCTGACGCTCCAGCGCGGCAATGCGCGCCTGGCGTTCGGCCTTGAGGGTGGCCTTGACCCGCGCCCTGGCCTCTTGGGAGAGGGGCCCGCCTCCCTTACCGCCGGTGGCCAGTGCCATGCGCTCCTCGCGCCAGGCATCCAGGTATTCCGGGCCCACATGGACCACCCGCTGCTTATCGAAGCACACCGGTCGATTTGCATAGGGACCGTCGTTGTAAAAATAGACGAAGCGGTCGGGGGCGAATTGCTCCCGCCGCGCCGGTTCTCCCAGTTGACGGGTGACCGCCTCCGGACCCATCCCGATGGAGATCGGTTCGGTGCTCTGTTGAGAGATTCCCGCACATCCCAACAATAGCACCAGGATCAGACCGGCGAAAAGGGGGCTATGGGTTACGTCCTTGGAAAAGGAGATCATGGCGCAACCTCGACTCAGGGTCCCGTTTGCCGAAGATCGGCGATGGGTTCGACGAATTTGGATTCTGAATCCCAAGGGAAGAGGATCCAGGTATCCTGGCTCACCTCGGTAATATAGGTGTCCACCAAAGGGCGTCCGGCCGGTTTGGCATAAATAGTGGCAAAATGGGCCTTGGGCAACATCTCGCGCACCACCTGGGCGGTCTTGCCGGTATCAACGAGATCATCGATGAGGAGCCAGCCGTCCCCGTCCCCTTCGACCCCTTTGAGAACCGAGGCCGTTCCCTGATCCCGCCCGCTGTAGCTCATCACACAGACCGTCTCCACAAGGCGGATCTCGAGTTCCCGGGCGATGATGGCCGCCGGCACTAGACCACCGCGGGTAATGGCCACGATGCCTTTCCAGGTTATATCCTGAACCAGGCGCCAAGAAAGCGCCTTGGCATCCCGATGCAATTGTTCCCAGGAGATGGGGTAGGTTTTGATGTAGCGCTCTTCGCTTGCAGGCATGGGCAGATCTCTTTCCAAGTCAGATTATCCGTAAACAAAAAAGCTATCTTACCGCAATTGATGGATAATCACAATGGCTCGATGGGTGCTTGCAGCAGTGGGGCCCCCTCCCAGGCGTCCTCGAAGATCTTGAGCATGTCGTTCCTATCCATATCCACGGAGTTGTATATCTGGGAGGCATCGCTCATGGCTGCACCCACGATGTCGCTGAAGGCCTCGCGGGGCACGCGGGGATGACCGTCGCCGTCCTCAAGTTCCTTGAAGCAGCGCCCGTGACGACCGCCGGTGGCCTCGTGGAGGGCCTGATTGAGCTGATGTACGCATTCGATCACCTTGTAGGGGTGGGCATAGTCTGGGGTGGCGGCATGGGCTCTGGCGCCGGCCAGGGGCAGGAGCAGTTCCCCCAGGTCATCGCCGATCTCAGGCAGATTGTAGGCCAGGCCATAGGGCAGCAGGATGGCCATGCAGGTGCCGTGGGGGATTCCGCAGACGGCGCCCACCGCGTGTCCGAGGGTGTGAACGTTGCCCACCATGGAATTGGAGAAGGCGGCCCCGGCCAGTGTGGCTGCCACGGCCAGGGCCAGGCGGCCCCGTTTGTCGTCGGGATGCTGCAGAACCGGGAGAAGATTCTCGCTGATGAGGCGCACGGCGGTGCTGGCGTGGGTGTCGCTCAAGGGGTTCTTGCCCAGACCCGTGTAAGCCTCCATGGCATGGGCCAGGGCGTCCATGGCGGTGGCGGCGGTGATAACACCCGGCAAGGTGAGGGTCATGCGTGGGTCCAAAATAGCAGCATCCGGCATGAGAAACTGGGATGAAAAAGCCAACTTGCGGTGGGCCTCATGGTCCTTGATCACCGCGATGGTGGTGACCTCCGAGCCGGTTCCGGCCGTAGTGGGGATGACCACTAGGGGCTTGAGGGGCCGTTTGAGCTTACCGACGCCGCTGAACCGGCGCAAATCGGTGCTGGCGCCCTTTGTTGAGGCGGCTTCC
>JBNKKA010000168.1:0-9404 GCA_050291585.1 Desulfobacteraceae bacterium | reverse complement strand
CATACTCCAGCCGCCGATGATGTCCGAAGTGATCACATAAAATCCCAACAGGCAGATTCCGCCCACCAGCAACAGAAACTGAATCACCCCCACCCAGGTGCTAGCCTTGAGCCCTCCGGTACAGACGTAAAACCAGACGATGAAACCCATGAAGATCGCTCCGCTACTGATGGGCGCCCCGGTGATAACGTTGAAAAGGACGGCCGCCGTGCGCAGTTGAACGGCCGAATAGATGGAAGCGTATAGAAATGCCGCCAGCACCACCAGCCAGCGGACCGCTTCGCTGTTAAAATAATAGGCGTACATATCCCCTGGAGTGATGAAGCCGTAGCGCTTGCCCAGGAGCCAGACCCGTTTGTTAAAAAATGTTCCTGTGATGGGAATGGTGAGCACATAGAACGATGCAAAGGCGTATGCCAGCCCGTTGGTGAAGATGGCATGGGGATGGCCGATGAAGGTCCAGCCTGAGAATGAGGCCGCCGTAGCGGCCAGAAGAAAGGCAAAGAAAGGGATCGATCTGCCGGCGATGGCGTAACCGGCAGATGTTTTTTCAGTAAAATAACCCTTCAACCCCCAGTAAAAACAATAAATAATGTAGATCCCGAGCATGATGTATACCCAGGTAGTTCCACTCATGCAACACCTCCTTGAGGAAGGGCACAGGTCGCCACATCGCGGCTATCGATATGCAGCTCAGGAGCGGGCCGGCCATCGGCGGGACAGTCTACTATCCCGCGGTACAGGCGACGGCTAGGCCCGTCAGAGCAGATGAATCAAAACCACTTCTGTGGAGATCAAGCCACTGAAAGCCAAATGTCGACCGCCAAACACCTCCTGCAGGAGACTGAGTCCACCCTATAGGTACATTTGTCCTTTTGTCAAACCCTTTCGTACTTTCAGAAAAAATCAGGACTGGCGAGGGGCCACAGGAAGGAGGTAAGGATTGCGGGTACCTTTATAAATGCTGCAGAAAGACAAAGAGAATCACCACGGCACAATAAGCGCTGAAGAGTGAGACCCCCTGAAGGGCGGGTCGTCGTGGCCACAGAGTGGACTCCTCTGAAGGGACGGGGAATCCCGACTTAGGCAATGCACCCGTGGTGAGGAGAGGAAAGGGGATAATCCGGCCACAGGGTTCCGACGCACTGATATTATCGGTCCGGCGCGTTAAGCGCTCCTTGATGAGGGCGACGAGCTTCTGATCCTCTACGCGTTGGGCTTGCCAGAGGATCTCAAGGTATAAGTCTTTGGTTTCTGTGTAGGTATCGTTGTTGTGTGCCATAATCGCCTCCCCTGGGTGACTTGAGGCACGTCCTGACGTTATTGGGAAAAAAAGGGCCGAAGCGGCTGGATTGAGGTTATTTTATCTGCTTCACGACCTGCTGTGATTGGGGTTGGAAAATATTTGCCAATGTCTCGCCAATGTGCGCAATTAGCGCATCGTCTTCGAGGGACACGGCCTTGTTGAGCATCTCTAAATATGCCCCCAGTTTGGGAAAGCGGTCAAGCACTTTTGCCGACACGATCACTTCGCCCCCCTCCCGTTGCTTTGTCTCGACGCTCTCCGTTTTCATGAAGTCCACAGCGACGCCAAGCATCTGGGCCATTTGTCCGATCTCCTGTTCAGTGGGATGCTGCTTGCCCAACTCGATATTCTTGATCTTGGTGCGGCCCGAGTCCAGGGGCAGACCAAAGGCTTTGGCACCGAAGGCGCCTTGGTTCAACCCAGTGCGTTTACGAAGAATTTGAAGCTTTTCGGCAAATGACAATTGCATCGCCCCTCCATTCGGGTGGGAAAAAGTGACAAGCCCGCAAAGAGTGATCCAGATTTATAGATGTCCATCGGAACCGGTAAAAATGTCGCTATATGTACATTTTTACTACATGAGCTTCGAATCGACGTCAAGGGTTTTGAGCAACGATATCTCTCACAAAAACATCAAAGGGAGTATTAGGTTTAATAAAGAGGAATTGAGGGGGCAAGACCGAATGTACGATTGTACATATTGATTGACACGGCGGGCAAGGTGGGTATGATGGAGATAGGTGGTGTCTGCTCAGAAGTGCAAGAATGGTGGAAGGACTCGATCCAACCTGCAAGCCGAAGGTATCACGATGGCAACTATTCGCGGCAGTAGAGGCGTTGCGATCCTCTTTTTTACGATGGTCATCGCCCTGTTTGGTTACTTTATCTATTTCCTAGTGACGGGCAACACTGATCCGGCCTACTATTGGCAACAACCGGCCAATCGGAAGCCGGTTCCCCTGCGAACCAATGATCCCACATCCAAGTCTGTTGCCGCTGCCCTCAACAATCGCCTCATCCTGCTTCGTAACGAAGCCCAGACCATCGGAAAACTCAGAGTCACCTATCTGGGCATTGCCGACAAACGCCTGCTCTTCGATGTCAATCTCCTAGACCTGGACCCCAATTTCGCTTACCGCTATGCCATCCCCCTGGCCCAGTCCAAAAAGCGCTTCCGCATCGCAGAGAACTACTTTCAGGCCCAGGCCACCTCTAACAGCAAGGTCCGCCTGGTGCAAGTATCTTTGAAATAATCGCATGACTACCCGCCTCTGGGTCAGGTTGTGAGCGCCAAGCGTGACCTGATCTAGATCTTGTTCCGAATTGACGGGCCCGAGAATTTTCGACTCAACAAACCCTAAATGTAGCCCTCCTGACCAATCGTCACCAGAATCTTCTGAGCCGCCTCTTCTGGAGTGAGGCTGGTGGTATCCACACGCACCTCAGGGGTTTCGGGCAGTTCGTAAGGATCGTCGACGCCAGTGAATCCTTTGATAAGCCCGGCGCGGGCCTTGGCGTACATTCCCTTGCGGTCCCGGCGTTCACATTCGTCGATGGGCGTGGCGATGTGGACCTCAAAGAAGCCGCCGTATTGTTCGATCACCTCGCGGATCTCACGCCGGGTGGTTTCGTATGGCGCGATGGGGGCGCAAATGGCGATGCCACGATTCTTGGTGATCTCGCTGGCCACGAAGCCGATGCGACGTACGTTGATATCGCGATCCTCCTTGGAGAAACTCAGGTTGCTGGAGAGGTTCTGGCGAACGATATCGCCGTCCAGCAGGGTCACCGGCCGATCACCGCGTTCCAGGAACTTGGCGTAGAGCACCTTGGCGACAGTGGATTTGCCGGCTCCCGAAAGGCCCGTCATAAAGACCGTAAAGCCTCTTTTACGCGGTACGGGGTGGCCCTTGAGGATCTCCGCAACCACCTCAGGAAAGGTGATCCAGGGGGGAATTTGGCGTCCCTTCTGGATGCGCTGGCGGATGTCGCTGCCGCTCATGGCAATGGTCTGGGTCCCGGCCGGCACATCGTCGGCGAAACGGAACTCATCCTCAAAGGGTAAATAGACCATCTCCTCGAAAGGCATGATCGTAAGCCCCAACTCCTCCTGGGCCGCCTCCAGCATCTCCTTGGCCGCATTGTCCTCATAGAACTTACCGTCTGCCCCCCGGCCCGGGGCGGCGTGTCCCGGCCCGACGATGAAATGGGTGGCTCCGAAATTACGCGCGATAATGGCATGCAGAAGGGCCTCCCGCGGACCGGCCAGGCGCATGGCCAGGGGCAGCAGATTGAGCAACTGGCTGTCCGGGGGATAGTGGTCGGCCACGGCTCGGTAGCAGCGCACGCGGATATAATGGTCGAAATCGCCGGGAGAGGCCATCCCCACGCTGGGCAGAAGCAGCAGGTTGGCGTTGGCCCGCCGCATGGCCTCGAGGGTCATGGCAAACTGGGGACGATGGATGGGCTGGCGAGTGTGGAAAGCCGCAATGTGGTGCCATCCCAGACGCTTGCACGTTCGTCGGATCTCAACCGGATCCAGACGCAGCTGTTTGAAATCAAAATGCAAGGGCGGGCTCAGAACCTCGAGTTTTCCGCCAAGGTAATGGCTGCCGGTCTTCTCCATGAGGTAGGCCACCCCTGGATGGCGCCGATCCTGGGTGCCATAGACCATCTCAGCTTCCTTGGTCTTGTCTATGGGCCAGATATCATCCACGTGCATGATGGCCAGCAGAAACCCTTCAGGATCCCGCAGGGTCACGGACTGGCCCGCCTCCAGGCTCTTGGCTGTGTTTTCGGCCACATCCAGGCAGATGGGCAGGGGCCAAAGTTCGCCGCTCTGTAAGCGCATACGGTCTAAAACAGATTCATAATCCGAACGGGACATGAATCCTTTTAGAGGGGTGAAGCTCCCGTTGCTGAGCAATTCCAGATCGCACATCTGGCGGTCGTTAAGACTGATATCAGGCAGGTCCATGGAGAGGGCCTTGAGGGTTTGTTGACGCGCCTCGTCGACCAGCAATTGAACCAGGGTTTCGGCGGCATATGGGGTGATGGGTGTTGGCATGATATCCTCAAATAAAGGTTTCAAATGACGCGAGTTCAGCGCCGAACGACGAACCAGGGGTTGAGTAAATTCTCTTTATTGTACTTCAAGGGTTGGCCGCTGTCGAACTCAACCACCTCAGCACCGGACAAAAGGGCGATGGCATGGCCGGCACCCGTGTCCCACTCCATGGTCGGCCCGGTGCGCGGGTATAGGTCGGCCGCGCCCTCGGCCACCAGACAGAGCTTAAGGCTGCTGCCGGCCGAAATGAAATCGATCTCACCATGCTGTTGACGCCTTTTTTCGATCTCCGCTTCTAATTCGGGGTTGGCGTGGGAGCGTGAACCCACGATGGTGTAGGGTCGGCCCGCACTCTTGGGCACTGGCAACACTTTTCCCTTTTCCATTAGCGCCGGCAGATCCACATTGCTATCGTCGAGAAGCACCTCTGCGCCCTCGAGCTTATAAGCCCCAATGCCCGGACCGGCAAAATAGAGCCAATCCTTGACCGGTACATAGATCACCCCCATCACCGGAACGCGCTCCTCAATGAGGGCGATATTGACAGTGAACTCGCCATTGCGCTTGACGAACTCCTTGGTGCCGTCAAGGGGGTCCACGAGAAAAAAAGGATTCCAGGAAGCTCTTTCGGCATAGGCGATCTCACGCCCCTCTTCGCTGAGGATGGAAATACCGGTATCTTTTAAAGCCGCCATGATGATCTCATGGGACCTGCGATCCGCCAATGTGAGGGGCGATTTATCGGCCTTGGTATCCACGGTGAAATCTGTTCCGTAGACCTCCAGAATCGCCTTGCCGGCCGCAACAGCGGCGACTATGGAACGCGATAATAGCTCAACCTTGTCTTTCATGGGTAAGGTTTCCTTTTATTTTTCGACATCATCATCAATGGGATTCTACATTGGCCCCACATAGCGTAAATGTGGGCAAGATGCAAATATTGTTAACTGGTTAGAGCAAGGCCCACCAGTTGACATCTTCCCATCGTCTCGGTTACATTAAGCCTCCCAGCCGTGGCTCGTCTGCCGCTCCGACGACTTAATGCGTAACTTTATATAAATTTATATTACGTATTGATTTCTATAATATTTTAAAAATAGTTGATAGGATAATTTTATGAAACCGAAGCCGACACCACGCTGCCCCCCCCCTCGCCCCTTCCTGCAGCCCATTCTATTGACACTTATATTGCTGCTGACATTCACCATTCCCGCCCTGGCTGACGACTGGCAGACGACGCTCAGAGAGGCGAAGGGCCAGACGGTGGACTGGTTCATGTGGGGTGGCTCACCCGCCGTCAACACATATGTCAATGGCTATCTGGCCGATACCCTCGCCGAGCGCTTCGGTATCAAACTACGCCAGGTGCCTGTGAAGGATATCGCCGAGATCGTCAGCAAGCTCCTCGTGGAAAAACAGGCGGGCAAAGCCTCAGACGGCAAGGTCGACCTCATGTGGATCAACGGGGAAAATTTCCGCACCTGCAAACGCAACAGCCTTCTGTATGGTCCCTTTGCGGAACAATTGCCCAACCGCCAGTATGTGGACTCCGATAAACCCTCGGTTCGCAACGACTTCGGCGAACCGGTGGCGGACCTCGAATCCCCCTGGGGCAGCGCCCAGGTGGTTATGATTCATGACACGGCGCGAACGCCCGACCCACCCCGCAGTGTGCCTGCTCTCATCGATTGGATCCGAGCCCATCCCGGCCGTTTCACCTATCCCGCCCCCCCCGATTTTACCGGATCGGTTTTCGTGCGCCACCTCTTCTACCACGCCAGCGGCAGCGTGGACACCTGGCAGGGGAACTTTGATCGCAAGGCTTTTGTCTCGGCCGCGGATAAAACCTACGCCTTGCTCAGGGAGTTGACGCCCTCTTTGTGGCGCCAGGGCAGCACTTATCCCGAGTCCCCGGTGCGCATGGCCCAGCTCTTCGCCGACGGCCAGATCGATTTCTCCTTCAGCTACCACCAGGCCGAAGCCTCAAAGAAAATCCACGACGGCCTCTTCCCAGACACCGTGCGCTCCTACGTCTTTGACGAGGGCACCATCGCCAACACCCACTTTGTGGCCATCCCCTTCAACGCCGCCGACACGGCCGGGGCCAAGGTGGTGGCCAATTTCCTCCTGTCACCCGAGGCGCAACTGAAAAAGGCCGACCCTCAGGTCTGGGGGGATTTCCCGGCCATAGACACAACGCGCCTATCGGCGGAGTGGCAAAAACGATTTGCCGCCCTGCCCCGCGGCAAAGCCACCCTGCCCAACTCGGTGCTACAGGCGCATCAGTTGCCCGAGCCGCCTTCTGAGATCCTCATTGAACTGGAAAAAGGGTGGCAACAGAAGGTGTTGAAAGCCCGGTGATTCCCCAAACGGCGACCCCTTCCAGAGATCCTCGCAGCCGTCCGGCCCCCAGACTGCTGGCCCGCTTGCTACTGCTGGCCCCAGCCCTCTTGGTGGTGGTGGGCCTGTTTGGCGGTGGCCTGTTTTTGGGACTCTTGCAGAGTCTGGGACATATTCCCTCAACCGGTTTTGAAAACCTGACACCGGTGCACTTCATCAACATCTTCACCGACCCTGATTTCCTTGGAAGCCTTATCCTTACCCTCTACATTGCCGCCACAGCCACCCTCTTCGCCAGCCTTCTCAGCGTCGGCCTGGCCCTTGGGCTGATCAGCCTGTCCAGCCACAGCCGCCTACTGGCCTTCATCCTCCAGATCCCCCTGACCGTCCCCCATCTGGTGGTGGCCGTGGCCATGATATTTCTGCTGACGCCCGCCGGGATGTTCGCCCGCCTGGCGGTCCAGCTTGGCCTCATCGACACGCCCCAATCTTTCCCCTTGCTGGTCAACGACCGCTGGGGCATGGGCATGATCGCCACCTATGTTTGGAAAGAGGTTCCCTTCATCACCCTGATGATATGGTCCGTCCTCCAGAACGCAGGCGCCGACCTGCTCGAGGTTGGCAAGACTCTCAAAGCGGGTCCCTGGCAGCGGTTTCGCCACATCACCCTGCCCACCATCTTCCCAAGCCTGAGCGCCGCCGCCCTCATCGTTTTTGCTTACACCTTCGGCGCTTTTGAAGTGCCTTTCCTAATGGGCCGCACCTACCCCATGCTGCTGCCCGTGTGGGCCTATAAAAGCTACAGCGACGTGGATCTCATGGCCCGGCCTGAGGGAATCGCCACCGGCCTGGTGATCGCCGCGGTGGTCTCCCTTGCCATTATCCTGGCCCAATCCATTCTGGGCTATGCCCACAGACGAGAGCGTTCCCTATGAATGGCAAGCACGTCATTCGGCGCCTCCTCGTGGTGGCTATGGTGGTCAGCATAGCCCTGCCCTTCCTGCCACTGCTCATCTGGTCCTTCAGCGACCGCTGGTTCTTTCCCGATCTGTTGCCGGCCCACTTCGGCCTGCGGGCCTGGACCTATGTGTTCGGCACGGCCGGAGCGCAAATCATTGCCGCCCTCTGGCAGAGTGTGGCCATCTCCGGCATCACGGCCCTCATCTCGGTGGTTTTGGGAGTACCCGCCGGGCGGGTCCTGGGGCTCTACGAGTTCCGCGGCAAAAATCTGGCGGCCATCCTCCTCATCCTCCCCGTGATCGTACCCTCGCTAAGTGTGGCCATGGGTTTGCATCTCTGGTTTCTTCGCCTGGGACTGACGGAGACGGCCTTTGGCGTGGTCCTCATTCACCTGACCTTCTGCCTTCCTTACGCCGTCTTCGTCATGTGGGGTGTCTTCGCCAATTACAACCCAGACTTCGAGGACCAGGCCCGCAGCCTGGGCGCCTCCAGCCTCCAGGTGGTCTTTCGTGTGATGCTGCCCTTCATGCTCACCGGCGTCATGGTGGCCGGCCTTTTCTCCTTTCTGCTCTCCTGGAGCCAATACCTCAGTACCCTAATCATCGGTGGCGGCCAGATCACTACCTTGCCCGTACTGCTCTTCGCCCTTATGGGCAGCGGGGACCGACCCGTGGCTGCCGCCGTCAGCCTGGTTTTTGTTGCGCCCGCCCTGGTGGCACTTATAATAACCTCCAAGAGCATGGGACGACGTAATCTATCGGGGGTCTGGTAATGGGGGAACTGCAGCTCGAAAAATTGACCATCGCCTACGATGGGCAGGTAATTGTCAAAGATTTTCACCTCTGCGTGGCCGAAGGGGAAATGGTCAGCCTCTTGGGCCCCAGCGGCGCAGGCAAAACGACCATTCTCAAGGCCATCGCAGGCTTACTGCACCCCACATCCGGCGACATCCGCATCGATGGCACCTCGGTCCTGAACCTGCCGGCAGAAAAACGCGATGCCGTCATGGTTTTCCAGAAACCCCTGCTTTTCCCCTTCATGGATGTGGAACACAACATTGCCTTCGGCCTCAAGATGCACGGCCGCCTCACCACCCGGGAGCAGCGCCGGCGCATCGATGAGATACTGACCCTCACCGAGTTAGGAGACATGGGGCACCGCAAGGTGCATGAACTCTCAGGCGGCCAGCAACAGCGCGTCAGCCTGGCGCGCGCCCTGGTCCTCAAACCCGCCATCCTTTTATTGGACGAGCCCCTCAGCAACTTGGACGCCAACCTGCGCCAACAAATGCGCGACCTGATCCAGACCCTCCAAACGGAGACCGGCGTCACCACCCTCTTCGTGACCCACGACCAGTCCGAAGCCCTCATGCTCTCCCACCGGGTGTGTCTGCTCCTGGATGGCCACTTGCGTCAGGTGGGACGTCCCCATCAATTGTTCCACCGTCCGGCGGACCCCGAAGTTGCCCGCTTTTTCGGCGGGGCCAACTTCTTTGAAGGTCAAATCAGCGGGGGGCGCTTCGTATCGCCTTATGGCGTAAGCGATGCCGGCACCGGGCAGGAGATCGTGCAGGTCACGGCCACCATCCGCCCCGAGGATATCCACATCGCCCATAATGGCAATGGCCAAGGCCATTCCACGCCCATCTGCGGGCGGGTTAAAAAGACGAACTTCGAGGGGATCGCCACCCGCATCTGGGTGACCTGTGACCACGACCAGCAGGAGTTTGTG
>JBNKKA010000167.1:0-9421 GCA_050291585.1 Desulfobacteraceae bacterium | reverse complement strand
AATCAGGGTCAAAAGGGTGGCCAGGATCAGTCCGAAGATCACCACCACGGCCATGCTGCGCCACCATTGGGATGTGTCCGATACCCATGATATCTGCATGATGTGAAAGTCGAAGCTGATGCCGGTGACCATGGGCAACAGGCCCAGGACGGTGGTCACGGCGGTGAGCAGCACCGGGCGCAAACGGGTGGCACCGGCCGCCACCACGGCTTCGGTGAGTTCCATGCCGCGGGCCAGGAGCTTGTTGGTGTAGTCGATGAGGACGATGGCGTTGTTGACCACCACCCCCGCCAGGGAGATCACCCCCACACCCGACATGATGATGCCGAAGGGCATGTGCATGAGGGCCAGCCCCAGAAAGACGCCCCCCAGACTGAGAACCACCGAGGTGAGGATGATGAGCGGCTGGGCCACGGAGTTGAAGAGCGACACCAGGATCAGGAAGATCAGGAAGATGGCGATCATGAAGGCCTTGGTGAGAAACTCCTCCGACTCCTTCTGGAACTCGAACTCGCCGGTGAATTTGATGCGGTAGCCCGGGGGCAGGACAAACTCCTTGAGCAGGTCCTCGGCCTGCTGGCGGGCCACTGGACCAGGCACCTTGGTCTCATCCACATTGGCCTTGACCGTGACCACGCGGTCATTGTTGATCCGCACGATGTCGCCGATGGTGCCGGTGTAGACGATGCGCCCCAGGGTGGTGAGGGGTACCAGCTGGCCCGAGGGAGATGGGATCATCAAGCGGTGGAGCACGTCCGTGACGGCGCGTTCATCGGGGGGCAGGATGATGGTGATGTCGTAATCCTCGTCCCCTTCGTGATAGGTGGAGACGTCCAGGCCGTTGTAGGCTGTTTTGAGGGCGGAGCCGATGTCGTTGGTGCTCAGGCCGAAGAGGGCGGCCTTCTGACGATCGATATCCACCTGAATCGAAGGCAAGCCTTCCACATAGTCGTCCTGCACGTCCTCCACAAAGGGCACCTGCTCCACAAAGGCCTTCACCTGGGCGGCCAGCTTGCCGAGGGTGGTGAAGTCATCGCCCGAGATCTCGATGTTGATGGGGGCGCCGGTGGGCGGCCCCTCTTCCGCTTCGGCCACCGTTATCTGGGCCCCGGGGATATGTTTGAGGCGCCGGCGGATCTCCTCCAGGTCTTGAGCCGTAGGGGAGGTGCGGTCGTCGAAATCGATGAACTGCACCCCGATGTGGTTGGGGGCATTGGGACCGAAGTTCAGAGAGCTGGCGTTCAAGACGGCCTTGGCATAGACGTACTCCATGTTGTCGATATCACCGGGACCCGGGTAGGTGCTGCCGTCGGCTTTTTTATGCTCCCTGGGCGCATAGGCACTGGCGTAGGTGGCTTCGTCCAGGGGGGCGCCACCCTGCTCGGGTGGGCGTGTACCGGTGATGACCGCTTCGATCTTCTTGAGAAGGCGATCGATGTATTGGAGGTCGGCCCCCTCGGGCAGTTCCACGTTCACGTAGGCGCTGTTGGGGTCGATGCTGGGGAAGAACTCCACCGGGGTCTTGAGCCCTACCGTGAGAAACCAGAGCTGGTAGAGCAGGATCAGCAGGCCGAATCCGGAAAGCAGAATCGTCATGCGATGGCCCAAGGCCATGCGCAAGAGGCGCGCATAGGTTTTGAGGATGGGACCTTCGATGGCCACGGGTGCCTCGCCACCGATCTCCATCTCCACGTCGCTCTGGTCATTGTTGTTGCCGTTACCCTTGACCTTCATGAAGATGCTGGTGAGGGCCGGATTGATGATCAGGGCCACGAAGAGGCTCGAGGTGAGGGTGACGATGAGGGTAATGGGCAGCCATTTCATGAATTCGCCCATGATGCCCGACCAGAAGATCATGGGAAAAAAGGCCGCCAGTGTGGTGAAAGTCGATCCGATCACCGGCCAGGCCACCTCGCCGGTGGCTTTCATGGCCGCCTGGATGCGCGGCACGCCCTGCTCCATGTAGCGGTAGATGTTCTCCACGATGACGATGGCGTTATCCACCAGCATGCCTAGGGCCAGGGTGAGGGAGAAGAGCACCACCATGTTGAGGGTGATATCCAGGGCATAGAGCACGATGAAGCTCAGCAGCATGGAGAAGGGGATCGCCACCCCCACCAGGATGGCGTTGCGAACACCAAGGGCGAAGAGTAGGACCACCACCACCAGCACCAGGCCGGTGAGGATGTTGTTCTCCAGATCGGCCACCAAGAGGCGCACATCCTTGGCCTTGTTCATCAGTTTGGTGATTTCGGTGTCCGGCGGCCAGGTCTCCTGGTGGCGAGCGACGATCTCATCCACTTGGTCGCTGATGGCCAGGATGTTCTCCCCGGTGCGCTTTTTGACGGAGATGTTCACCGCCGACACCCCGTTGAGGCGCGAACGGCTGGTCTCCTCCTTGAAAGTGTCCTTCACGTTAGCCACGTCCTTGAGGTAGACGGGTCGGCCCTGGTGGGTGCTCACCACCAGGTTGAAGATCTCGTCGGGGGTCTCAAATTCGCCGGGGACGCGCAGTTGGTAGCGGCCGTCACCGAGGGTGATGGTACCACCTGAAGTGTTCTGGTTTTCGCTGGAGACCGCCCGCTGCAGGCTGGTGATGGGGATATTGTAGTAGGCCAGCTTGTCGGGCTGAACCTCCACCTGAATTTCGCGCTCCAGCCCGCCGGTGACCTCCACCTCCAGCACGCCGGTGATGGTTTCGAGGTCGTCGGCCAGGTCGTCGGCCAGCTCCTTTAAACACGGATTCCCGCAGGTGCCCGCCAGGGAGAAGACCATGATGGGCATCTCGCTGAAGTTGACCTCGAAGACCACCGGGTCGTTCTCCAGGTCGTGGGGCAGATCGCCCTTGGCCTCGTCCACCTTGTCCTTGACCTTGCGCAGGGCCTCGTCGATATTGGCGTCGGTGACGAACTCGATGTTGATTTGGCTGCGGCCTTCCGAGCTGACGGACTTTAGCTTTTTGACCCCGTCGATCCCCTTGAGCTTCTTTTCGATGGGGATGGTGATGGAGGTTTCGATATCTTCCGAAGCCACCCCTTTGTAGGTGGTGGAGACGAAAACATTGGGGATGGTGATGTCCGGATCGCTTTCGCGCGGCAGAGATAGGTAACAGTAAACCCCGGCCAGAAGAATGATGATGGTCAGCACCACCACGCTGATGCGGTTTTTAATGGCGGTATCGGATAAAAGCATTACTGATTCAGCTCCTTAATGTCACTGATGGTGCGCACCACCTTGACGGCGGTACCATCGTTAACGCTGCGCTGGCCCACCACGATCACATTGTCGCCGGAGTTGAGGCCCGATTTGGCCTGGATGCGCCAACCCTGCTGGATTCCCAGATCAACCTCGCGCGCCTTGGCCACATTGTCCTCCACCACATAGACCAGATGCTGGTCGTTGCGTGATATGATGGCGTAGAGGGGTATTGACAGGCTGTCGACCACCTCCTCTTTGACGACCTCCACCCGGGCGAACATATCGGGCAGGATCTCGTGCTTGCGGTTGTCCAGGGCCAGTTCCAGAGGGTAGACGCGCGCCTGGCTGTCGGCGGTCTTTGACAGAAAGTATTTCTTGGCGGTGAATTTACGCCCGTCCAAGGCGTCGATGGTTACCTCGAAACTGTCCAGGCGGCGCACGGCCTCCACATCGGATTCGGGGATGCCCACGATGATCTTGACCCGGTCGATCTGGAGGATCTCCACCACCGGGTCGGCCACGTTGAGGTATTGGCCGCTTTCGATGTGGCGCTGGTTGATGATGCCGTCCATGGGGGCCGTGATGGCGCAGCGTTCCAGGTTGAGGGCCGCCGTGTCCATGGCCGCTTGGTAGTTTTCCACCTGGGCCACGGCATCGTCGAGTTGGCTGCGGGTGGAGAGGCGCTCGCGTTGCAGCTCGGTGAGCCGTTTGAGGCTGGCCTTGGCGGCGGCCAGGGAAGCCTTGGTGGATCGCAAACTGTTCTCATAGTCGCGCGTGTCCAAGTGGGCGATGACGTCGCCCTTGGAGACACGTTGGCCCTCGCGGACCGAGAGGGTAGTCACCTTGCCGCGCACCTCGGCCGAGACGGTCAGGTTGACCCAGGGCATCACCGAAGCGGGCAGGCTGATGCGGTCCCGAATGGTGCTGGGGGTCAGGGCCAGGGAGACCACGTTGATGTCCGGCTGCTTCAGCTTCAAGGCGGCCGCTTTCTCTTCCTGGAGGGCCTCGGCTTCGGATTTGATCCGCCCGGCCAGGAGGACGATGACCAGGGCCAGGAGCAGGAGAAAACCCAAGGGAATCAGACGCCACAACCAACTGCGTTTTTGGGGTGGTGGCGGTGAGGGTTGATTATCTGTGTTCGGCGGTGTCAATTGTTCGTTTTGCATGGGGCTAACCTCTTTTTAACGGTTCCTTCGATGGTTGGGCTTACGCGTTAATCATCAACAGGGGAAGATGACCTCACGGGTTTTTGCTTTTCGGCCCGTGGGCCACCAGAAAGGTGCCCGTGGCGCGTTCCAGTTCGAGGCGGCTCAACTCCAGGCTCAAACGGGCGTCGGCCAGCTGGCGTTCGGCAGTGGTCAACAGGGTGTTGGCGTCCACTACGTCAACGCTGTTGGCCAGGCCGTATTTGAACTGGCGTTCCACGGCGGTGAAGTTCTCCTTCGCAAATCGAAGTTGATCCTTGAGTGCCGCTAAAGTGCTTTGGCGGGTGGAGAGGTTGAGGAAGGCGCGTTCCACCTCAACGATGATGGCCCTGGCCGTGTCGCGCTGTTGTTGCTCGGCCTGGCGCTGGCGGGCGAGGGCCTGTTCCAGGTTGGCCCGGCGCAGCCCGCCGTCCCAGAGCCTGAAGGTCAGGTTGACGCCCACCGAAAGGCTGTCCACGGGTTCATAGGGTTCCGATGGCGTCGCGTCGCTGTTGGCGTACATGCCGGTGAGGCCCACGCTGGGCCAGTAGTCGCCGCGGGTAAATTTAACCTCGTCGGCGGCCAAATTCACTGTCAGGTTGAGGGCCTTCATCTCGGCCCGGTGGTCCAGGGCCTTGAGCTTGAGCGCTTCGAGGTCGGGCGCCTCGGCATCACCCGCCATGGGCGACGGAGGGATCAGGTCATAGGCCTGCGGTAGATCCACCAGGCGAGCGAGCACGGCCCGGGCCAGGTGAAGCAGGTTCTGAGCCACGATCACATCCTTGCGCGCCCCGGACAACTCAGCGTTGGTACGGAACAGCTCGGTCTTGGCCACCTCCTCCAGCTTGAGGCGGGAGGTGACCGAATCCACCTGGGTCTTCAAACGACGGACATTGGCCTCGGAGATGGCCACGGCCTCATCGGCCTTGAGGACGTCATAGAAGGCACTGGCGATTTGGAAGAGATAGGCCTCTGTGGTGGCGTCCAGGTCGTATTCACTGCGCTGGATGTCGGTCTTGGCGATCTTGAGGGCAGTGAACTCCTTGCCGTTGAGGGTAAAGGACTGATCCATGCGCACCCCCCAGTTGACCTGGGACTCTGGGGTGATGCGGTTGCCCATGTAGGTCTCTTTTTGGGCGTAGCGGGTGGCGTCGCCAAAGGCGGTCACGCTGGGCTGCAGCACGCTGATGGCCTTGGTCTTGGTCTGGCGGGTGATGAAGACCGCCTCGCGGGCCTGCTGGATCTGCTCGGCGCCGTCCACAGCCCGCTGGTAGAGGTCGTTGAGACCGAATTTAGGGACGCTTTCGGCCGCTGCGGGCGAAGCCAGCATGAGCGCCAGGCCGGCTAATGCGCCGGCCAGGGTCCGCAGGGTGCGGTGTTTGCTGCGGATCAAGGTTGACATAGGAAGATACCTCCGATGGTACACGGGTTACAGGATCTAGCGTAGGGGATCGAATTGGTGGTGGATGTTGCGAAAGACACGGTAAGTCCCCATTTCTCTCAGGTTAGGTCGCAAAAATCAATCACCATGTGCGCTAGGTTTCTATAAATTGCGCTGCATAGGATTCAAACGATCACTTTTTAACGAGGGTCATCGGTCACCCCCAGGGCCGCGGCCAGCGACCCGGTTTCAGACTGCAGGCCGTACCAGGCCTGGCGCAGCGACACCAAGGCCAGAGCCAGACGGCTCTGGGCGGTGCTGAGGTCCCGTTGGGCCTCGTTGAGACGCACCAGGGAGCCCTGGCCGGCCAGGTACTCTTTCTCAACCAGGTCGCGGTTCTCGCGAACCAGGTCGGCGTTGGCGCGCTGGAGGCTGAGCTGCTCCCGGGCACTGTTCAGGGCAGTGGCGGCGTCGCGCACGGCCTGGCGGACCTTAATCTCCAGGTCGGCCTGCTGACGGCGGCCCTCCTCTACAGCGGCCTGAGCCTCGCTCACCTTCGCGCAGGTGAGGCCCCCGGCGAAGAGGTTGATCGTCAGGTTGAGGCCGACGCGGCTGCCGAAATCGTCGCTTTCAAAGCCCGCATCCGCCGATCGGTCCCCCTCCACTGCCCCATTTGCCGAAAGGGTGGGCCAATATCCGGCCCGGGCGGCACCCACAGAGGCTTCCAGGCGCTGCAACCCGAGGCGCGCCTGGCTCAGGTCGGGGCGTCTCTCGACCGCCTGGGTGAGTAGTTGATTCACATCCAGGGGCGCCATCTCGCCCTCACGCTCCGGTGACATGGCCGCCAGGGGGAGGCTGGCGGGCAGCGCTGCTTCGGCCAGGCCCAACAGGACTGCCAAAGCATGTCGGGATACCGCCTGGGCACGCCGGGCGGTGATCAGGTCGGCCTGGGCGGCGTTAACGCGGATCTTGAAGTTGAGAATGTCGCTGAGGGCTCCGGTGCCGGCACGGTAGCGCGCGTCAGCCTCCTTGAGCTGACGTTCGAAAAACGCTTTGTCTGCCTGGGCGATGGCCAGGTTCTGGGCGGCCAGTTGTCCATTATAATAGGCGCCCACCACGCCGCTGAGGAGCAAACGGCGGACGTCGGCCCGGGAGGCCGCACTCTCTTCTAAGCCATAGCGCGCGGCGGCCTGGTTGAACTCGCGTTCGAAACCGTTGAAGAGCACCCAGGTGGCGGTGAGGCCGGCCGTATAATTGTCCTGGGGATCGTCCACTGTGGCTGCGGGGTTGAAGAAACGCGCCTGGGCCAGGGCGCTCTGATAGTCGTTCTCTGCCAGATCGACGCGCGTTGCCCCGGCGCCGGCATCCAGGCGGGGGAACCAGACGGAACGGGCCTGGTCCAGGCGCGCTTTGGCCTGACGCACCCGCTCGGCGGCCGCCGCCAGGGAGGGGTTGCCGGCCACGGCCAATCGGGCGGCGACCGGCAGGGTCAGCGCTTGCAAGTCTGCCAGTTCGGTGACCGCTTCATTATCGGCTGCGTCGACTATCCCTGGTAAGCTGAGGGCCGCGACGATGAGAAGGAGAATTCCTAAATTCAAGGCGTTCTTATACATTGGCTTCACTCTTTAGCGGGTTCGGGGGCACTGGCTGGTGACGCATTCGCCGGCGCCGTATTCAACAGGTCGGTGTGACGGTCGCGGGCCGGTTCCACCGTCACTCGGCGTACCCAGTGGCCGTGGCGCAGGCGGTGGTAGAGGAGGCGGAAATCGCTGAGGATGGCCAGCAGGCTGGGAACCAGAATCAGGGTCAGAAGGGTGGCGAAGGCCACCCCGGCGGCCAAGCTGATGGCCATGGGGATAAGACCGCGGGCCTGCAGGTCGGTCTCCATGATCATGGGGATCAGTCCGCCAACCGTACTCAGGGTGGTCAGCACGATGGCCCGGAAGCGGCGCGCCCCGCCCTGGATGATGGCCTCGAAGAAGGGCATCCCTGCGGCGAGGTTGCTGTTGATCCGTTCGATGAGGATGATGGCGTCGTTGACCACCACCCCGGTGAGGGCCACCATGCCGAAAATGCTCAATATGGAGAGATTAAAGCCCAGGATCAGGTGGCCCAGGATGGCGCCGATGATGCCGAAGGGCACTGTGAACATGATCACGAAAGGCTGGGCATAGCTGCGGAACATAGTGGCGATGATGATGAAGATGCCGACAATGGCCAGAGGAAAACCCACCTTGAGTGTACCGAAGCTCTCTCGCATCTTCTTCTGCTCACCCTGGACGGCCACCATGAGGCCGGGGTAGCGATGTTTGAGCTCAGGGAAATAGCCGCTCGCCAGTTCAGCCAGAATTTCATTGGTGTTTGCCTTGTGGCTGTCCACATCGGCGCTGACCGCCACGCGCCGCAGACCATTGGTGCGGGTGATGGTAGCGTAACCGGGCGCATAGTCGATCTGGGTCACCGACATAAGGGGTACCTCACGACCGGTGGGGGTGCGGATGCGCATCTGCTCCAGGTCGCTGATGCGGCGGCGCTCCTCGGCCGTATAACGCACCTTGACGCGCACGTCGTCGCGGCCCCGCTGCAGGCGCACGGCCTCCTGGCCGTAAAAGCCACCGTAGACCTGGCGGGCTAGGTCATTCACGGTGGGCCCCAAACTGCTCGCCTCGGGCTTGAGGGTCAAGCGCATCTCGTTCTTGCCGGGCGAGAAGTCGGAGCGGATCTGATAGACTCCCTCAAAGCGCCGCAGCCGCTCCTTCAGGTCGTCGGCTGCCGCCAGAATGGTATCCATCTGTTGGCCCTGCAGCCAGATCTCGATGGGCGCGCCCGGCGGCCCGTGGGAGAGGCCGGCAAAGGTGAGGGATTTCACCCCCGGTATGCTGCCGATCTCCTCCTCCCACTGCACCATGAGGTCCTTGCTGTGAACGCCGCGACGCTCGGAGGGCAGCAGGATGGCCTGCACTGATCCCACGTAAGGCCCCCGCTGGGGGATATCCTCGAGGGTCTGACCCACCAGGCTGAGGCGGTCCACCAGCATGGCTTCGCCGGTGAGGGTCTCGGTTTTCTCGTCTAGGCGCAGGAGGGCGGCATCCATCTGGGCGATGGCGTCGGCCGTGACTGTCGGGGGCGTGCCGTCGGGAAAGGTCACCGTACTCGTCATGACGAAGCCGTCAATCTCGGGGAAGACTTCAAATTTGAGGATGCCGCCACGCACCAGCCCCAGGGTGAGGAGCAGCACGGCGATGGCGGTGCAGAAGCTGATATAGCGCCAGTAGAGGGCTTGGCTGAGAAAGGGGGTGTAGATGTGTTCCACAAACCACTCCATTCCCCGGCTGGTGGAGCGGTGGATGGTCTCAAAGATGCGCACGAAGAGGTTGCGGTCACTGATGTCCTGGTTGAGGTCGGGGAGATGGCTCAAGTGGGCCGGCAACAGTATCAGGCACTCGATCAGGGAGACCAGCAGACAGGCAATCACCACCACCGGCAGGATGGCGATGAACTTGCCCATGATGCCGCCCACGTAGGCCAGGGGAATGAAGGCCACTATGGTGGTCACCACCGCGGCCACCACCGGCATGCCCACCTCGATGCAGCCGTCCACGGCCGCGCGCAGGGGCGGCACGCCCCGGCGCCGCTGAACATAAATGGACTCGCCCAC
>JBNKKA010000166.1:0-9423 GCA_050291585.1 Desulfobacteraceae bacterium | reverse complement strand
CGCCCTGGACACCCTCGACTATCTCAAGGACCCCGAGGCCACAGCCAAAGCACAAGCCTTAGAGGCGATGGCCATCGCCTGCCAGGCGTCCATCATCTTCGCCCAACGTCACGCCGACCTGGCCGAAGAGAGGGCCGCGACCTGTAGTGACGAGATCCGCAGGGGCGAGCTCCGACGCATCGCCGCCGTCTGTAGGCGGGTGCCCGCCCACAGGCCGCGGGACTTCTGGGAAGCCCTGCAGATGTACTGGTTCGTCCACCTGGGTACCATCACCGAGCTCAACGGCTGGGACGCCATGAGCCCCGGCCACCTGGACCAGCACCTGCTGCCCTTTTTCGAGCGGGGCCTGCGCGAGGGCAGCCTGGATCGCGACACTGCCAAAGAACTCCTGGGCTGCTTCTGGATCAAGTTCAACAACCAGCCGGCACCGCCCAAGGTGGGGGTCACCGCCAAGGAGAGCGGCACCTACAACGACTTCACCAACATCAACCTGGGAGGCCTGCGGGCCGATGGCGGCGAGGCTAGCAACCCCGTCTCCTATCTTATTCTGGAGGTGGTCGACGCCCTCAAACTGCTCCAGCCCCAGTGCAATATCCAGGTCAGCGACCGGACGCCGCAACGCTTTCTGAAAGCCAGCGCCCGTGTCATCCGCAAGGGCTACGGCTACCCCTCGGTGTTCAACGCCGACGCCGTGGTGATGGAGCAGGTGCGCGCCGGCAAGACGGTGGAGGACGCCCGGGAGGGGGGCTGCAGCGGCTGCATCGAGACCGGCGCCTTCGGCAAGGAGGCCTATCTGCTCACCGGCTATCTCAACGTGCCAAAAATCCTTGAATTGGCCCTCAACAATGGCGTGGATCCCCTGAGTGGCCGGCAGATCGGCCCACAGACGGGCAGCGCGCGCGCTTTCGCGGACTTCGATGCCTTGTATGGGGCTTTCGAACGCCAGTTGACCGCCATCGTCGACCTCAAGGTGAAGGTCAACAACTATATCGAGCGCATGTACGCCGCCCACGCCCCGGCCCCCTTCCTCTCCGCCGTGATCCGGGACTGCATCAAGAAGGGCCGCGACTACTACGACGGCGGCCCGCGTTACAACACCACCTACATCCAGTGTTGCGGCATCGGCACCATCACCGACAGCCTCTCGGCCATCAAGACCCATGTCTTTGATTCCAACAACCTCACCATGGACCGTCTCCTCGGCGCCCTGACGAAGAACTTCGCCGGTGATGAGGCCCTGCGCCTGCGTCTCTGGAACCACACCCCTTTTTTCGGCAACGACGACGATGCCGCCGACGCCCTCATGCAGCGGGTCTACGCCTCCCTATTTGCGGCCATCGACGGGCGCCCCAACACCAAGGGCGGCCAATACCACCTCAACATGCTCTCCACCACCTGCCACGTCTACTTCGGCAAGATGCTGGGGGCTACGCCCAACGGCCGCCTGGCGGGCCTGCCAGAATCCGACGGCACCTCACCCTCCCACGGGGCAGATCGAAACGGCCCCACGGCGGTGGTCAAATCCCTCAGCAAGATGGACCAGCTCAAGAGTGGCGGCACGCTTCTCAACATGCGTTTTCTGCCCAGTGTGCTGGCCGGCGAGAACGATCTGGATAAACTGGTTGGCCTGATCCGCACCTATTTCCGTTTGGGCGGCCACCACATCCAGTTCAACGTGGTGGACACCGAGACCCTCAAACTGGCCCAGGCTCACCCCGACGATTATCGCGATCTTCTCGTGCGCGTGGCCGGCTACAGCGACTACTTCGTGGATCTGGACGCCGATCATCAGGCGGAGATTATCAGTCGCACGGAGAATAGCGAATTCTAACGGTTTGGAACGATCACCGGCTCGTCAGCCGACAAATTCTCTTGCGAAGAACAATAGAATAGAATAAAAGCCGAACAGTAGAATTATTCCTCATTTGCATGTATTCCAGTTAAAAATATATTTTTATATTAAATAAACAAGGAGTTCCGTATATATGCGGAAGATCGCCATCGCCATGGCAAAGGGTGGGGTGGGCAAGACTACCACGGCCGTCAACCTGGCCTACGCCCTCACCCTCCAGGGCCAGCGGGTGCTGCTGGTGGACTGCGACACCCAGGCCCAGGTGTCCAAGTTTTTGGGCGTCAAACCCCGCTACGGTCTCTACGAGTTCGTAACGGGCAAGAACGACAAGGGCGAGGCCGTGGCCAAACGGGAGGCCATCCACGCTGCGCGACCCAACCTGTGGATATTAGATGGTGGCATCGCGCTTGTGGAGCTCAAACACTGGCTGGGGGAGCAACCCCGTGACACCCGTCACAAGTGTCTGGGCAAGACCCTGGTGCCCAAGGGCAACAACCTCGATTATGTGATCTTCGACTGTTCGCCGGGCTGGGATGTCCTCAGCGTCAATATCCTCATGGCGGTCAAGGAGGTCCTCTGCCCGGTGGCCCTTCAGGGGCCGGCCCTGGAGGGGCTGAAAACATTTTTCGGCTACTTGGTCTCCGCCCAGAAAGAGAACCGCGATCTCAATTTGAAATATGTGCTGCCCACCATGTTCGACCGCCGCACACGGCAGAGCTTCGAGATCTACAAACAGCTCAAACGCTTGTTCACGCGGCAGATCTGTGAACCTGTGCGTAACAATGTACGCCTCTCGGAGGCACCGGGCAGCGGCAAGACCATTTTTGAGTATGATGGTCGCGCAGCTGGCGCCAAAGACTACTTCAAACTCGCCAGGAGGTTGATCGATGACGGCATCCGAGACGAAGACACCCCCCGATTTTTTTGAAGAGCATACCCTCGACCCGGTGACCACCGCAGCGCGGACCCCCGCAAAAGGGGCCCATACGGCGGTACCCAAAAAGAAAGCCGGTTTTTACTTGCCTGCGGAATTGCTGACGCGCTTTGACCGCCAGTTCCACCAACTCAAGATCGATGGGGTGCCCGTGGAGAATAAATCCGCCCTGCTCGAGCTGGTCTTGGAGTACGCCCTGGCCGATCTGGAACAGGCGGGCAGGAGTGTGCTCCTGCGCAAGCTCGAAGAGGGGCGCTGATTCCCTCAATTTTAAATTGATTTGGAGCTGTTTTCCGGATAATAATCTAAACTTTTGAACTTTGTCTGCCTCTCCTGCGCGGTGAATATACAGTTTTCAAACCCTGCCGGTGTGGCGTAACCAACGAACAAGAACTATTCATGAACATCCTACTGGTCAACCCTCCCAACTGCGGCCGCAGCATTCCCGAAGAGCGCTATGGTATCGACGCCATCAAGATGATCTTCCGCGGTGAACCCCTCTCATTGGAGGTGCTGGCGGGCAACCTGGATGGGCACGCGGTGGCCATCCTCGACCTCAAGGCGGACCCCCAAGCTCTGGAAGAGCCAGCGCTTGTAGAAAACCGTATCCCCTTCACACCCGACCTGGTGGGTTTCACCGGCGTCACCTGCGAGGCCAACACCGTCCTCTCTCTGGCCGGCCGTTTCAAGGAGAGGTACGGGGCCATAACGGTGGTGGGCGGGCAGCACGCCAGCTCCGACCCCGCTTTCTTCCTTGGCCCGAATGTAGATTACGTGGTGGTGGGGCTGGGCAAGCTCAGCCTGCGGGAACTGGTCGACGCCCTTGAATCGGGCCAGACACCCGAGATTCCGGGCATCGTCTCCACCGCTGGCGGTATGGGGGCCTACAAGCCACGGCGTTATTCCACCGCCGACCTGGTGGAGGATCGACCGCCGCGCTATGACCTGGTGGCCCAGCATCGTGATCTCTACGTGATGAGCGGTGTGGGCGGCAAGGTGGGTTTCGTGGCCTCGGCCTTCGGCTGCACCCACAACTGCGATTTCTGCTGTATCCCCAACATGACGGGGGGGCGCTACCTGGTCCACGGCACCGAAGCGGTGATGCGTGATATGGCCCTCCTGGATGAGATCCCCCTGATTCGGTTGGTGGACGCCAACACCTTCGGCCGGGTTGAAGCCGCCATGGAACTGGGCCAGCGTCTGCGTGGGACGGGCTGGCAGAAGAAAATTGTGGCCGATGTGCGCGCCGACACGGTGGTGCGCCACCCCGAGCTCTTCGCCCTGTGGCAGTCGGTGGGGCTGGCGGTGGCGGTGATCGGCTTCGAAGAGATCGACGACGCCCGCCTGACGGCCATGAACAAGCGCAGCCGTCACAGCATTCACCTGGAAGCCACCCGCATCCTCAAGGATCTGGGAATTCGAATCGTGGGAGACTTCATCGTCTCTCCGGATTATGACCTGGAAGATTTTAACCGCTTGCAGGCCTTTGTGGCAGCCAGCGACATCGATCTACCCATCCCCTCGGTGCTGACCCCCCTGCCGGGGACCCCCCTGCATCACAAGCTGGCGGACACGATCACCATCACCGATCTGGATTATTACACCTTTACCAATGCCGTGGTGCCCACACGGTTGTCCGAGGAGACCTTTTACCGCACTTACGCGGAGATGCTTAAAGGATTTTTGGCCAATTTGCACTGACGCCCGACAACTGACGCGTCGCGGCGATAGTTTAGTTGAGTTGGAAGCCTGTTGAACGGATTAGACTCGCATAGGAGAAGGACCTATTCATGAGCGTGTACATCAACGACATCGGCATCTATCTGCCCAACGAGGGGATCTCCAACGAGGAGATCGAGGCCGTCCTGGGCAAGATCGACAACATCCCTTCGCGGGCCAAGCGCATCGTCCTGAAGAACAACGGGATAAAAACGCGCTACTACGCCGTCGACCGTGAGAGCGGTGCCTTGACCCATTCCAACGCCCAGCTGGTGGCCGAAGCGGTGCGAGATCTCAAGCCTTACGGCGGTTTTAGACCCGAGGAGATCGAATGCCTCTGCTGTGGGACCACCAGTCCGGACCTGCTCTTCCCCGGCCACGCCCTCATGGTGCTGGGGGAATTGGGGCTGCCGCCGGTGGAGGCCGTGAGCACCGCCGGCATCTGCATCTCGGGGATGACGGCCTTTAAGTACGCCTATATGAATGTGGCCACGGGTATGAGTGCCAACGCCGTCGCCACCGGGTCCGAGCTCTCCTCATCTTTCATGCGTTCGCGCTTCTTCAACGCCAAGGCGCAGCGTGACGAGACCATCGGCAAGCGGCCCATCGTGGGTTTCGATACCGATTTTTTGCGCTGGATGCTTTCGGATGGGGCCGGGGCGGCCTTTCTTTCCAACCACCCCAACGAAACGAGCCCCTCGCTGCGGGTGGACTGGATCGATTACCTCTCCTACGCCGGCGAACTGGGCACCTGCATGTACGGCGGCGGGTTCAAGAACGAGGCGGGCAAGGTTGTGGGTTGGCGTCAGGTGGAAGACCTGGAGGCGGCCAATCCCAGGGAGCTCATGGCCGTGCACCAGGATATCCGCCTCCTGGACGGCACCATCGTCGCCACCATGGAGCGTGCCCTTAAAGCCAGTATCGCCAAGCACAAGCTGGTGGCTGACAAGATCGACTGGTTCATCCCCCACTACTCCTCGGCCTACTTCCGCCCCAAATTCTTCGAGGCCATGGAGAAAATGGGCTTCGATATCCCCTACGAGCGCTGGTTCACCAACCTGACCGAGACCGGCAACACGGGGAGCGCCGCCATCTACATCATCCTGGCCGAACTGCTCAAATCGGGAAAGCTCCAAGCGGGCCAGAAACTGCTCTGCTTCATCCCCGAGAGCGGGCGCTTCTCCCATTGCTTCATGCAGTTGACGGTGTGTGCCTAAGCCATGAAGATCAAAGAGGTCCCCCAGGATCAGGGCATGATGAACGACGGCCGCCACGAGGTCTGCTACGCCGTGGATGACGAGGGGCGTTACAATCTTGTGGCCAGCGCCGGCTGGGATCCCAAGAATGTGGCCAACGATCAGGCCTGGGGCCAGATCCACGCTCACGTCAGGCGGGTTCTCGATCAGATTCGGGCGGGCAAGCGCAGTCCCCTGGCCTACCACATGGCCCACCACCAGATGTCCCTGGGTCTCCTGGCGCGTTATGCGCGTCTCGGCCGCCTGCGGGTGTGGCTGCATCTGCGGCCGCGGGGCTATGCGGGCCTCACCCCGGAGCTGCGCCGACGCTACGCCGAGATCTTCGCCATCGAGGCGGCCGAACTGGACCGGGTGCCGGATGAACCCGTTGAC
Organism: Desulfobacteraceae bacterium; assembly: GCA_050291585.1. Classification (GTDB taxonomy): domain Bacteria; phylum Desulfobacterota; class Desulfobacteria; order Desulfobacterales; family Desulfosarcinaceae; genus JASJCL01. The sequence goes on along the minus strand of JBNKKA010000166.1, from coordinate 3,290 downwards.
GCCCGTACCACGGACGCCCGGACTAGCGCCACCAGCGAAACGGACACCCGAAAAGAGAATCTATGATCCAGATCGACTTTCCCCATCGCCAGTCGGCCCACTGCGAAAGCGGGGTGTGCGCCAACCTCCTCTCCCACAAGGGGGTCACGGTGAGCGAGGCCCTGGTCTTCGGTATCGGGGCAGGGCTTTACTTCGGTTATCTGCCCTTCATGCGTATCAATGGCATGCCCCTGACCACCTATCGCTGCGAGGTGGGCGGAATCTTCAAGCGCACCACCAAACGATTGGGCTGTAAGGTCTACTGGGAGAAGTTCCGTGACCCCCACAAGGCCATGGCGGCCCTGGACGCCAAGATGGTGGCCGGCATCCCGGTGGCCTGCCGCACCGGCGGTTATTGGCTGCCTTATTTCCCGCCGGCCTTTCGCTTCCACTTCAACATGCACAACCTGGTGGTGGTGGGCAAGGAGAACGGCGACTACCTCATCAGTGATCCGGTCTTTCCGGGTATCGAACGCTGCCCGGAAGCCGATCTGGTCAAGGCCCGCTTTTCCGAAGGGGCCCTGGCGCCCAAGGGCACCATGTACTACCTGGAAGCGGTACCGGAAACACCCGATCTTAAGGAAGCCGCGATCAAGGGCATCCGCGACGTCTGCCGCCGCATGCTCTACACCCCCGGTCCCATGATCGGCGTCAGCGGTATCGGCTACCTGGCCAAGCAGATCGAGCGTTGGCCCCACAAGCTCGGCGAAGAGAAGGCCGTCCTCTATGTGGGTCAGCTGATCCGCATGCAGGAGGAGATTGGCACCGGCGGGGGTGGATTCCGCTTCATGTACGCGGCCTTTCTGCAGGAAGTCGCCGAGCTGCTCCAGATCAGCGCCCTGCAGAACCTCTCTAACGAGATGACGGCAGTCGGCGACCTGTGGCGCAAGGCGGCCGTCATCGGTGCGCGCATCTGCAAGGGCCGCGCCCGGGCGGAGCATACCTACGCCACCATGGCGGAGACCCTGCGGGAGATCGGCGTCAGGGAGAAGCAGATATACAAGACCCTCTTGGAGACCGTCAAACAGTGAGCATGGACACAGATACACAGGACATCGAGGCCCAGCTCAAGGAGCTGATCATCGCGGAACTCAATATGGAGGATTTCTCCCCGGCGGACATGGATTCGGACGACATCCTCTTCGGGGAGAAGTTCGGCCTCGACTCTATCGACGCCGTGGAGGTAGTCTACCTGGTGGAGAAGCAGTTCGGCGTGGCCATGAAGGATATGAGCGAGGCCCGTCCGGCCCTCACCTCCGTTCGCACCCTGGCAGCCTTCATCAAAGCGCGGCAGGCCCCATGAGGCATATGCAGCCCGTGGCGGTGGCCGGCATGGGGTGCATCGCCTCACCCGGTGGCGATCTCGAGACCTGCATGGCGTCCCTCTATGCGGGTGAGCGCAAACCCGTGACGCCGTCGCGCTTTGACACTAGCTGTCCCCTGGACTACCCCGTCTTCGAGGTCGACGATGACCATCTGAACCCAGGCGGCGATGGGCGCGTCATCCCACGCACCGCTGCCCTGGCTCTCACTGCCACCCGTGAAGCGATACGGGATGCGGGTATCCAGACATCGTCTTTGGATCCCAGTCGAATGGGTGTATGTCTGGGCACCAACGTGGGGGGCTCCGTGGGCAACGAACTGCTCTGCCGCGGTGAAGGTCCCATGGCGGCCCACCCCAGCCCCATGGAACGCTTTATCGCCAGCAACCCCACCGTGGCCCTCATGGAAGCCTTCGGGTGCGCGGGGCCTTTCCAGACGGTGGTCAATGCTTGTTCGGCGGGCAACGACGCCATCGGCATCGCCGCGGGCTGGATCGCCGGTGGCCTCTGCGATTTGGTTCTGGCTGGAGGTGCCGACGAGCTCTACCAGGTGACCTACCGTGGCTTCCGAGCCCTCTTCATCAACGCCGACGCTCCCTGCCGGCCCTTTGATCTGCGCCGTAAGGGCCTCAACCTGGGGGAGGGGGCCGCCATCCTGGTGCTGGCCTCCGATAGGCTTTGCGAAAAAAAACATCTCACACCGCGCGGCTATGTGCTGGGCTACGGCACGGCCGCCGACGCCCACCATTTCACCCACCCGCGCCCCGACGGATTGGGGTTGCGCCGGGCCCAGGCGGCGGCTTTGCATCAAAGCGGGCTAACGGCAGAAGCGATCACCTTTATCAACGCCCACGGCACCGGTACCCAGGGAAACGATATGGCGGAAAGCAAGGTATTCGCCGAGGACTTCAACGGACTGCCATTCGTATCCACCAAAGGGTATACGGGCCACACCCTGGGGGCCGCCGGGCCGGTGGAAGCGGTCTTCACGCTGGCCTGCCTGGAGCGGCAGATCCTGCCCGCCACGGCCGGCTTCGAGGTCCCCGATCCCGAGCTACCCGCCATTCCCACTGCAACCAACACCGCCATCAGTGGCGACACGGCTCTCTCCCAGACCCTGGCCTTCGGGGGCAGTAATTCGGTGCTGATATTGGGGCGCGGGGAGGGCGGATCATGACGACGAAGATAAAGATGGCGATCCGGGCCATCGGCGCTGTGGGCGGGTTTGGCTATGGGGTTGACGCCCTGACCTCCGCCCTCAAGGGGCGGCCGCCGGCACCCGATTCCATTGACCTTGCGACCATTCATGGGGCGCAGAGGGTCCAGGGCTTGCGGGCCGACCCCAGCCCCTTGCGCGACTTCGTCCCCGTGCGCGTCATGCGCCGCATGGAACACCATATCCGCATTGCCCTCCTGGCGGCTTTTGATGCCCTGGGAGATGCCGAGCGGCGTGGGGTTGGTGATCGTGGCCGCCTGGGGATCGTCATGGCCACCGGCTATGGGGCCACCTGCAATAGCTTCGACTTTCAGCACCTGGCCACCGCCTCGGAAGATTTCAGCGGGTCGCCCACCCAGTTCTCCAATTCGGTCCACAACGCGGCGGCGGCCTACCTCTCCATCGCCTTGGAAGAGAACGGGCCCAATCACACGGTCAGCCACTATGATCTCTCAGTGCCCATGGCCCTGACAGTGGCCGGCCAATGGCTGGCCGAGGATCGCGTAGATTCCGTTCTGGTGGGCGCAGTGGACGAGTTCAGCAAGGCCCAGGCCTACACCTGGCAACAGCGTGTGGCTAAAAACCCCGCTGCGGCCAGCCTGCCCGCCATCGGCGAGGGGGCCTGTTTTCTCCTGCTCTCCCGGATCGTCGACGGTGCAAACAATGGCAATTTTCGCGCTAACGCCAACGCAGTTGGTGCCGCCCGCGAAGCT
>JBNKKA010000165.1:0-9579 GCA_050291585.1 Desulfobacteraceae bacterium | reverse complement strand
AGTCATCTGTATGACGACATTATCAGACAGGTTTATAGACGCCATATGGCCCCAGTTTCAACGGGCTGGCGATGAGCACCTGAGAGCCTACTTTACCTTTCAGAACTATCGCCACGCCTGGGGCCTGACCATTTTCATCCTCATGACCACCGCCCTCTTGCCCTTGGCGGTTTTGACCGTCATCTACTACCAACTCATCGAGACATCCATCGATGCCGAAGCCCTCCTGCGCACAGATCGTCTGGCTTCGAATGCCCGCCGTGCAGTGACCTTTTTCCTGGAGGAACGCCTGGACGCCTTGACCTTCACCGGCAATGAGTTGGGTTACGATCAGCTCGCCAATCCCGACAACCTGTCTGCCGTGTTACGGAACCTGAAACTGGGTTTTGGGGGTCTGACCGATCTGAGCGTGATTGCGGATACAGGCACTCAGGTGGCCTATGCCGGCCCTTTCAATCTGGAGGGCAAAGATTATAGCAAGCAACCTTGGTATATTGAGTGTCAGGACCAAAAAGCTTGTGTCAGTGATATTTTTTCAGGCTATCGCGACGCTCCCCATATGGTGGTGGCCATTAGATTCGTACGACCCGACGGCAGATCCTTTATTTTGCGGGCGACTTTGGAGACGGAGCGCCTGATCCAAACGCTCTCCGCGTTCAAAACCGGGGAACATGCCGATATTTTCCTGATCAACCGCAATGGCCAGTTGCAGACGCCCACACAATTATACGAAGGAGCGCCCAACCGAATCAATATTCCCATCCCCAGTTATTCCGATCGAACCCAGGCGGAATTGTCCATCGGTGAAAACGGTCAGCCCATTGTCGTTGGCTACGCATTTATCAACACTCAAAATGCATCGACACCCTTCATCCTCATGGTGGTGAAGCAAAAAAAAGGGTTGATGAAAGTGTGGCTTGACCTGCGTTCGCGCATCAACTTGTTCTTTATATTCAGTAGTGCCGTAATCCTCTTGGTGATCACCCTCACATCGACGATGCTGATCAAAAAAATTTTTCACGCCGATTGTGAGAAGGCCAGAACCATGGTCATGGCGGAACAGAATTGTCAGTTGGCCTCCATCGGCCAACTGGCCGCCGGCGTGGCCCATGAGATCAACAATCCGCTGGCCTTGATCAATGAAACCGCCGGCTATGTGCGCGATCTGTTCCAGATAGAAAAACGCTATGACAAGGATCCCGAATTGCTCGAACTCATCGATTCGATTATCGAGGCTGTTGACCGCTGCGGGACCATAACGGGTCAGTTGCTGGGCTTTGCCAGGCGTTTCGATGTTAAGATTCAGCCGCTCAGCTTAAAAGAATTGATATCCGATGTGCTCAACTTTCATAAGAAAGAGGCAGAATATCGTAATATTGCCATCCATGTGGATATTCCCGATAGCATTCCTCCAATAACAACCGACCGCGGAAAATTGCAGCAGATCGTCCTTAATCTAGTCAACAATGCCTTTCAGGCTGTTAGCAACGAATGCCGCTTGGAAATTCGGGCGAAGATGGATGGGCCCGAACAGGTCCGTCTGTTGATCAAGGACAATGGATGCGGTATTCCCGAAGAGCTTCAACCCCATTTATTTGAACCTTTTGTGACAACCAAGGCGGAAGGCAAGGGCACCGGGCTTGGCTTGTCCATCACCTATGGTTTGGTTCAAAAACTCCACGGAAAGATCAGTGTGCAGAGCAAGGCGGGTGAAGGGACCACTTTTGTGGTAACCCTGCCCGTCCATCTCGAGAAGGAAAACCAGTCATGAAGGTGCTATTGGTCGATGATGAACAGAAATTCGCCCGGATGTTGGCGAAACGTCTGGAATTAAGAGGTTTTACCACGGAGGTCTTCTTTTCCGGGGATAAGGCGCTGAAGGATGTCGAAGCGGGGAGCCGCTATGCGGTGGCCGTCCTGGATGTTAAGATGCCGGGGATCAGTGGCATTGAGCTGCGACGTCGCTTATCGGTCCTGGATACACAGATGAAGTTTGTCTTTCTAACCGGACATGGATCGAACGCCGATTATCAGGTGGGGGCGAGTGAAGCCGACGCGTATCTGCCAAAGCCGCTGAAAATCGACGACCTGCTTGAAACGCTAAACCGACTTGCGGAAGCGAATTGAGATGCCGACTCAGCTGATCCAAGATCGAAAAGCCCCGCTGGCCCCAACCCTATAGAGGCCGATGCTGAAACAGTGGGAGTTGTAAATGGAAAACTGGAACCATCTTTTTACCTACGACGAGTTGGCTTTTTTCGGAAAAGTAAATGCCTCCATCTCCCACGAGTTGAAGAACATCCTGGCCATCATTTCTGAAACAGCCGGGTTGCTTAGCGACTTGGCGGAGATGTCCAAGGAGGGAAGTCCCGTCGAGCCAGAAATGCTCACAAGCACCGCCGAGAGCATCATCGAGGAGATCCAGCGAGGGTTTACGACCATTCGGCAGATGAACCGTTTTGCTCACTGCGTCGATACCCCGGTTCTCTCGGTCAACCTGATGGAGCTTCTGGATCTGGTGGGTAATCTGTCTAACTATCTGTCCTACACCGGGAAGACGCGGGTATCTAACAACGAAGCGGATGCGCCCATTGTTCTGACCTGCCCCTTCATATTACAGGCCATCCTTTATCAAGCAATGCTGCAGGCGTTTCAAAATGCCGGCCCAGCGGCCGAAATGGAAATCGCCGTTCAGCGCATTGACGCGTCTGCCTGGCGGATCGTTTTTTACACCTTCAGCATCAAAGCGCTAGCGGTGTTTCCCGATGATCGTATCAAGCGTATGGCCGCGTCCATCGGCGTACGATTAAATTGGGATCGCGCCGCTGATCGACTTGAAATCGATATCCCTGTGGCCATTAAAAACGAGGCGACCCAATAGATCTCGCCAATTGAGCTGGGGGATGATAAATAATAGGTAGCAGGGTATGAACGAGAGAAAAGGACTGTTATCTAATACAAGCAGGTGGAGGACCCCATGGAAAGAGAAAATGCGATTAAAATTCTATTGGCCGATGATGAGGTCAAGTTCCTCAAGGCCATCGCCGACCGGCTGAAGATCAAAGGCTTCGATGTCACCACAGCGGTCAACGGCGATGAAGCCATAGAAGCGGCCAATGGTGGTGGCTTTGATGTGGCCGTGTTAGACCTCCAAATGCCCGGGACCGATGGCGCCCAGGTTTTAGAAATACTCAAAAAAAACCATAAATTCATAGAAATCATTATGTTGACAGGGCATGCAACGGTTGCATCGGCCATTGAATGCACCAAGCTTGGCGCATTCAAATTTCTGGAGAAACCCTACGATTTTGACAAACTTGTGGAAGCGCTCAAAGAAGCCTATCAAGAAAGAATGCATAAAAAGTTTGAACACAACGAAAAAAGGATGGCGGCCATCCAACACCTGTCCTTACACCAGTCTCCTTTGGGGATTCTTAAAGCCTTGGCCAAAATGGATGATGGCGAGAAGTAGGTTACGGCACCTCGATTGAAAGGCAGGCGACGACCGAGCCCGACCTTGACAGGCGGCTCGATGGGGGACGTTTCTCTTCTTTCTCGCTTTTTCCAGGCAGCGCGAAACCGCCTCGGCAGCATCAAACGTCGGATGCCGCTTGCTCGAGCGTCGCCAGGCCGTATTCCGTCCAACCAGGGACCAGTTGAATTCGGCCCGACCAACGCTTATTACACGCCAAAGCGCTTCAACACGTCCATGATCTTGTCTTGATTTTGTTTTTCCACAATGACCGCTTTTTTATGACGCGCCCGTTTGATTTTTTCTTTCAAGACATCCAGGTCGACGGGCTTTTCCGCAAAATCCAGGGCGCCTTCCTGCATTGCCTGCACACCTTTCTCAACCGTAGCATGTCCGGTCAGCAAGATGATCTGCATCTCTGGATTTTTCTCCTTGATGACCTTGAGGGCTTGGATGCCATCCATCTCAGGCATCATGAAATCCATGACCACCGCATCGAAGGATTCCGCTGCAATCAACGCGAATGCCTCGGTTGCAGAAGTTGAGGTGGTTACCTCCATATCACGGGCACGCATGCGTTCGGCCATGATTTCCAGAAACTCCACTTCATCGTCAACCAACAGAATCTTTTCCATCGGGGTTAGCTCCTTTCAAATCACCACAAATGGCCGGGATGGTTTGGCATTGGTGCCGCTTACGGTTTTCACTTTTTAATAGTACCACACTTATGGAGGTAAGTTGAGCGAACAATTGCACGCATGCATCCGCTCTCATAAAACGAGTGCTATATCCTAAGACACCGATGTTACATCCCGACGGCTCAACTCGTCGAGAAGATGCACGAATGCATCACCACGTTAGAGAACAGACCTCCGGGCTTAGGACACCGTCCTTAGATCCCGGCGGCTTAACTCGTCGAGAAGATGCACGAATGCATCCCCCCGCGAACTTAGAACAGGTCGGTCTGCGATCTCAGTTGAAATCCCGATGGCTCAATTCATCGAGCAGATGCACGTAGGCCCGCTGCCCCAAACGAAAGCTCGACAATCGGAAGAACTCGTCCGGGGCGTGGACGTTTTCGTCCTTGAGGCCGAAGGCGAAGTTCACCGTGTAGGCCGAAAGCTCCCGCAGAAAGATCCCGCACACCGGAATACTGCCCCCCATGCCGACGATGTAGGGTTCGCGGCCGAAGATCTTGCGAAGCACGGCGGCGGCGGCCTGGTTGCCGGGGTGGTCGGAGGCGATCTGGTAGGGCCAGGCGTGACTCTCTTCGGGCGTTACCGTCAGTTTCACGGCAGGCGAAAGGTGGGCTTTGAGGTGGGCCTCCACCCGCCGACAGATCTCCCCAGGATCCTGGTCGGCCACCAAGCGACAGGTAATTTTAGCGTGGGCCTGGCTGGGGAGCACGGTCTTGGTGCCCTCTCCCTGGAAGCCGCCCCAGATACCGTTGATCTCGAGGGTGGGCCGCGTCCACAGGCGTTCATAGGTGGTAAAACCCGCCTCGCCGAAAAGGTCCGCCACACCTATGCTGTTCTTGAAGGCCTCGGCGTCGAAGGGGATGCTGCGCAAGCGCTCGGTGGCGGCCGTATCCAGGGGTTTGACCGCGTCGTAGAATCCGTCCACGGTGACCTGTCCCCGAGCGTCGTGGAGTCCGGAGAGCAGATCGCAGAGGGCCTGGATGGGGTTGAGGATGGCTCCGCCGAAACTGCCCGAATGGAGATCCTGGCGGGCGCCGGTGACGGTCACCTCAAGGGCGCATATCCCCCGCAGGCTCGTGTGCAAAGCGGGCTGGCCTTCGGCCCACTGGCCGCCGTCGGCGCTGACCACCAGATCGCAGGCCAGGCGCTCGCGCTGCGCTTTGATACAGGCGGGCAACTGGGGGCTGCCGATCTCTTCTTGGCCCTCGAAGAGAAACTTAAGGTTGAGGGGCAGACTCTGGCGTGTGTTCAACAGGGCCTCCACGGCCAGGATGGGGATGAGGAGGTTGCCCTTGTCGTCCGATGCGCCCCGAGCATAGATGCGCTCGTCACGGATCTGAGGCTCGAAAGGGGGCTGGGTCCACAAGGCGAGGGGATCCACGGGCTGGGTGTCGAAGTGGCCGTAGATGAGCACAGTGGGTTTACCCGGGGCATGCAGCCACTCGCCGTAGACCACGGGATGGCCGCCGGTGGGCAGGAGGGTGACGCCCTCGATCCCCGCTCGCGTGAGGCGCGCCGCCACCCACTGGGCCGCCTCGGCCACGGCCGCGCGGTTGGCCGGCAAACTGGAGATGCTCTCGATGCGCAGGAAATCTATCAGCTCTTCCACAAAGCGTCCGTCATTGCCATCCAGATAGTCCTCCCACAGGTCTGTGCGCATTTTCTTCTCCTCTCAAAAAACAAACCGGCGACGGCAGTAAACGCCGCGGCCGGTTTGGCATTGTTTCTCACCTATAGAAGGCAGGGAAACGGGAATCAGCGTTTCTCCCGGTTGGCTTTGGACGCCCGGATGAACTCTCTGAACAGTGGGTGGGGGTCCATGGGCCGCGATTTGAACTCGGGATGGAACTGGCATCCCAAATACCAAGGATGCTCGGGCAATTCCACTATCTCCACCAGATCTCCGGTGGGGGAGGTGCCGCTGACGATAAGCCCGGCCTGTTCAAGGGTCTGGCGGTAGTCGTTGTTGAATTCGTAGCGGTGGCGGTGGCGTTCGCTGATGGTCTCGCTACCGTAGGCCTTGTGGGCCAGGGTGTCGGGCATCAGCTTGCAGGGATAGGCCCCCAGGCGCATGGTGCCGCCCTTATCAGAGTTAACGTCGCGCTTTTCACTCTTGCCGCTGCGCTCGTCGAACCACTCGGCCATGAGGTAAATCACCGGATGGGGGGTGGTGATGTCGAACTCGGTGCCGTGGGCACCATCCAAATCGGCCATGTGGCGGGCGAATTCGATGACGGCGATGTGCATCCCCAAACAGATGCCGAAGTAAGGCACCTTCTTTTCACGGGCGTAACGCGCCGCCAGAATCTTGCCTTCGATGCCCCGTGAACCGAAGCCTCCGGGGACGAGAATCCCGTCGGCCTTTTCCAGGAAACGGGCGCAGTTCTCGGCGGTGATGGTCTCGGAATCGATGTAGATGAGCTCCACACGGCAGTCGTTGGGGATCCCTCCATGGGTCAGGGCCTCGTTGAGGCTTTTGTAGGATTCGGTCAGGTCAACGTACTTGCCCACGATGGCGATGGTGACCGCCTCGGCCGGAGCGGTCATTTTCTCACACAGGGTGCGCCACTCGTCCAAACGCGGGCTGCGGGTCCAGATATTGAGCAACTCGACGATCTTGTTGTCCAACCCCTCCTGGTTGTAGACCAGGGGCACCTCGTAGATGCAGTCCACATCCTTGGAGGTGATGACCGCATCTTCGCTGACGTTACAGAAGAGGGAGATCTTGGCTTTTATCTCCTTGCTGAGGAATCGATCGGTGCGGCAGAGAATGATATCGGGCTGGATGCCGATGCTGCGCAGCTCTTTAACGCTGTGCTGGGTGGGTTTGGTTTTAACCTCACCGGCAGTGGCGATGTAAGGCACCAAGGTGAGGTGAACGTAGATGACGTTCTCCTTGCCGGCGTCGGCGCGGAACTGACGGATCGCCTCCAGGAAGGGCAGGCTCTCGATGTCGCCGATGGTCCCGCCGATCTCCACGATGACCACGTCCACGCCGTCGGCGGCCTGACGGATGGCGTTTTTGATCTCGTCGGTGATGTGGGGAATTACCTGGACGGTGCCGCCCAGGTACTCGCCGCGGCGCTCTTTGGTGATCACCGAGTGGTAGATCTTGCCGGTGGTGAAATTGTTGTCGTGGCCGAGTTTGGCGTGGGTGAAACGCTCGTAGTGCCCCAGGTCCAGGTCGGTCTCGGCCCCGTCGTCGGTGACGAAGACTTCCCCGTGCTGGAAGGGGTTCATGGTGCCCGGATCCACGTTGATGTAAGGATCGAGCTTCTGGATGGTAACGGTCAGGCCACGGCTTTCCAAAAGGGCGCCCATGGAGGCCGAAGCCAGCCCTTTGCCGAGAGAGGAGAGAACGCCGCCGGTGACGAAGATAAATTTGGTCTCATATGCCATAAGAGCTGCACCTCTGGGGATTGGCGGTACGATCGTACTGCTTGGTACGGTCGTACGGCTTTGGTATTGTCTAACTGCGTTACTGTTTCAGTGCGTTTTATTCGAATCGCTTTTTAAAAATATCGATGGCCTCGTGAATCTCATCCACCGCAGGGTCCACCGCCGGGTCGCTCCCCTCACCCGTCAGGGGCGGATCTCCCAGAGGCGGCAAGGCCAGTCGCCGAACCGCCGTAAGATCCATCGAGCCGGCCTCAACTTCGGCGTTGACGACAACGGCCTCGGCCACCAGGGTGCGCACCAGCTCATGGTTCTCGAAGAACTGCACCCGTAGAGGATAGCGGCGTTTGCCAAAGAGCTGCCAGCGGTCATAGCGGATCTCGTAAATTTGGCCCGCTCCTTGAGGCGCACCGTCAATTGGCGCTTGCCCAATCGGCACCTCCTCCGGGCCGCCAATGGCCGTTTCCCAGAGCCACCGTACCGGCAGGAGGGTCTCCTTGTCCACCCAAATCTGGGCCGGCGCCGCATCGGGAAAATACGCCCCCAGCACATGCACGGGGCGCTCGTTCCACAGACCGAGGCTCGCGATGGCAACATCCACGCCCTTCAGTGCCAATTGGCGATGCAGGTCCAGACGACGTGTATAGAGAAAAAGGTCCTTGAATGTCTCGAACCACCCACCCCCCATGGGCACAAGGTGACCGTCTACGGTAAGGAGCGCATCTCCGTCCACTTCCAGATAAAGGCGCTGAATCGCCTCGGAGCGGACCTCGGCCCGGAAGCCCCCGGGCAACTGATAGGTGAGCGCTTCCGTCAGAACCGGCGGGGGCTCCGTCGGTTGGTCCGACAGGGCCTCGGCCGTCCCCTCTGCCGAAGGCACTAGCGCCCCAGGTCCGGCCTCAGGCTCGGGTACCGGGACGATGTTTTCCACCCGCTGGCGCACGAGGATGGTCTTGGCCGGACCCATCTGTTTGAGCATGGCCTCCAGCACCTGGGGGCCAGAGAGGGCGGCCCGGGCCTCTGACAGGCCGCCTATCAACAGGAGACAGGCGGCCAGGCAGGTAAGCATGTGGATGGGTTTACTCATCCTCAGCGATAAAAACATCATCCGCAAAGCGTGCGCCTCCACCGAGTTCCTCTTCGATGCGAATCAGTTGATTGTACTTGGCGATGCGGTCCGAACGGGAGAGGGAACCCGTCTTGATTTGACCACCGTTGATGGCCACCGCCAGATCGGCGATAAAAGCGTCTTCGGTTTCACCGGAGCGGTGGGAGATCACAGTGGTGTAGCCGGCCTCCTTGGCCATATAGATGGTGTCGAGGGTTTCGGTGAGGGTACCGATCTGGTTGAGTTTGATGAGGATCGAGTTGCCGATCCCCTCTTCGATCCCCTTGGCGAAAATCTTTGGGTTGGTCACGAAGATGTCGTCACCCACCAGTTGGATGGCATCCCCCAGCCGCTCGGTGAGCGTTTCCCAGTTCTTCCAGTCTTCCTCGGCCAGGCCATCTTCGATGGAGACGATGGGGTATTTCTCCACCAGATCCTCGTAATAGTCGATCATCTCCACCGCCGTCAGGCTGCGCCCCTCGCCTGCCAGGTGGTATTTTCCCTTGCTGTAGAATTCACTGGCGGCGGCATCCAGGGCCAGCCCCACCTGTTTGCCCGGTTTATAGCCGGCGCCTTCGATAGCGTCCATGATGAGGGCCAGGGCCTCTTCGTTGGATGCCAGGTCCGGGGCGAACCCCCCCTCATCGCCCACGGCAGTGTTGAGCTTTTTGGCCTTGAGGTTCTTCTTGAGCACATGGAAGATCTCGGCCCCCATGCGCACCGCTTCCGCGGCCGATTTGGCGCCGAAGGGCACAATCATGAACTCCTGGATGTCCAGACTGTTGGCCGCATGGGCGCCGCCATTGACGACGTTCATCATAGGCACCGGCAGGATGCGGGCGTTGACACCGCCCAGATAGCGATAAAGGGGCAGGCCATAGGCCTTGGCCGCCGCCCGGGCGGTG
>JBNKKA010000164.1:0-9728 GCA_050291585.1 Desulfobacteraceae bacterium | reverse complement strand
CTGAAAATATAGAAAAATACTTTTATGTGCATCTTGACAAATACTTCCGTTGGTAACTATATAGGATGTAATATCAATTGGTTGCTGCGAAGGAAGTATGCTGAGAATCAGAGACCGGAAACAGCAACATTTATTCGACCCATGGCACTTCTTGAGCCCCAAACGGCGAAAGATGCTCGACACTCAATGGCCAGGTTTTTTTCGGGAGCATATTCTCGATCTTCTGCCGGTTGACACACTCGCACTTGCCTTTCCAAGTGACCGGGACCCCTACCAAAGATCTGTATACGGTTCTTGGCGCTTTAACCTTGCAACAATTTCATAATCTGACTGACGCGCAGGTGGTCCGGCAACTGGCCTATTACATCCAATGGCACTACGCTCTTGATCTTTACAAAGAGAGCGATCAGATCAAATACATCTGTGAGAAAACGCTATGGAACATGCGTTTTTATGCCACTACACTGGGCATCGATATTGAGCTGTTTGATCTCTGCCCTGCTGATCACGAACTTCTTGTACGTAGGAAGAATAAAAACCGCTACAGCCAGGGCTTTGAAAAGGATATCTGCTGCAAATGCCCACCTCGAAATGGGTGTCCAACGAAACAGGGCAAACGCTACTTCTATCTGCGTTAGGAGAAAAAAGCGATGCGTTTGGCCAGACGTAGGCAGCATGAGAACACGGCTCAGTTCAAAGAGCGCTGTCGATGGAGAGCAGGGGTTGAGGCCACCATGAGCCAGTATAATCGGTTGACCGGCTGAGGGTCCGTGGGTTCAAAGCCGTGCGCTTTGCTGCGATCATTAAGGTGGCGGCCATACATATCGTCCGTGCAGTGGCAGCCCTGAGGGCCAGAAGAAGGGCCCAAGGCCCAGATACAGGCCCATCAAGAGGAATTCGTGGCGATTCTGGGCTTTTCAAGGAGCTATTTACGAGAATTGTTCGCGTATTTTTCGGTTGGAGACCAGAGCATTTAAATATATGAGATATATCTTTAAATCCTGTTTAAATTTTGTCCTGATTTATTACGGGAGCATCAAATTATGGTTATGCCTCAGCTTTTCTCTTGACGAATGGATTAGGCATTTTTATACTTGCATCAATTGAACGACGAAAAATTTCAGTGGTTTCAACTCACTCCAGATTTCGTCAGGAAAATCCCGTCCCTACAATTAAATTTGAACCCATCCCAGCTCCTGGTGAAGCTCCCCGTTGTATTGGTTTCTTCTGTGCAAGTGGATTCTTGTAGGCATTTTATTAAAATATAGCGATCGGATACGGATTCCGAAGGCGTGCAGGTTCGTCACGCGTTTGTGATGGACGTGGACGATACCCTGGGGATCTTGTTTCCATTTAGCGGCGACTGGGTCTGATTGGCTTCAGACGATGGCTCTCCGGTGAGGCAGGGCTGTGGTGTGGGCCAGGTTTGTTCAATAAGGCCTCTATCCCGTCCCAATGCCGCCAGATACCGTTTTCGAAACCAACAGATGAGGTTGAAGTTTTCACCTGCGTGGAGGGTTCATCTGCTTAGGTGATGAGGGAGTTGCCTTTTTTTAATGAATAGATTGGAAAGGAGGATGACAGAGTGGACACCTATATACAAAGAACCCATCCGAGAAACGATTATCTTGCGCCTATCAAATACTCATCGGACATCTCCAATGGATATGAAGATGCAAGAATATATAACTATAGCAAGGACGGCTTTGGCATAGAGCCAAGGGAAAGAACAGACCCGGGCCGACAGATCTACATCCTCACCAGCAATTACTCCCCGGGCACCAATGGCCCCGAAGCTTTCAAGCGCTATTTGGCACGCATCCAATGGTGCCGTGAAAATGAGGATCAGAGTGACTTCCCTTTTCGTGCCGGGGTTCAGATTCTATCCATGAGCCATGATTTGATTGAAGGCAATGACTGCCCGATGAAAAGCAATTGTGATCTGTGCGGAAAGCCTACGGAAAGCGGTAAAATCATGCATACTAAGGGATCGGCCGACTTGTGTCCGAATTGTTACGATCATTTTATGAAGATCCCTAATGGATTACTGAAGCGGAGCATTGAAAGGTTCATTATCGGGAATGTTATTTGATTCCATGCTCTCACTGCTTTGCAAAACCCGGTTTCGGGCCATGGATAATTTTTTTGTCCGACATACCCGGCAACGCCAGGGCGTCGGGGAGGTGGGCCAATGAATAGTGCCATTTACTCCACGGGCAGCTATCTGCCGGAGAATTTTGTTCACAACGAGGACCTGAACCAATTTCCACACTCAGCCACCTATTTGATCAGCCAAAAGACCGGGGTGTTTTCGCGCCGCAGGGCGTCGGATGATGAGTGCACCTCGGACCTGGCGGCCAAAGCCGCCATCCGCTGCCTTTCCAGAAAAAAGGTTGAACCCGAAGCATTGGATGCCGTCATCGTCTCGACCTCATCGCCAGACAGGATGCAACCCGCCACGGCCACCCGCGTCCAGCATCTCATCGGGGCGAGGAACGCCTTTGCCTTCGATATCAATTCGGTGTGTTCGGGGAGCACCTATGGGATCACCGTCGCCGATGCCCTGATCAAATCTGGCCAATGCCGCCATGTCCTCTTTGTGGCCGCCGAAGTGTATTCACGGATTCTGAACAAAAAGGATTTCAGCACCTATCCCTATTTCGGAGACGGCGCCGGCGCCATTTTATTCGCCGCCGACGACGCCAACGACGGCGTCCTGCACTCCATTCTCAAGACCGACGGCAGCAAATGCGACACCATCCGCGTACCCTGCGGCGGCACCATGCTGCCCTACGATCAGATCAAAAACCCGGGTGACATCTATTTCAAGATGAAGGGCAAGGAGGTCTTTGAATTCGCCGTCAACAAGGGGACAGAGATCATCGGAGAGCTCATCGCGGAAGCCGGGGTTTTGATGGGTGCGGTGAAGTGTTTTATCTGCCACCAGGCCAATGTCAATATCATCACCGGTATTGCCGAACGACTCAAGGTGTCGCAAGATTTTTTCTACCTCAATCTCTACCGCTACGGCAACATGGCCAGCGCTTCGGTGCCCATCGCCCTGGACGAAGTCATCACCCACGGGATCGTCAGGGAGGGGGACCTGGCCGTGACCGCGGCCTTCGGGGGCGGTTTGTCCTGGGGCGCCAATTTGATCCGAGTGTAATTGTCATTAACCAAAATCGTCAATAGTAAGGAGAAGAAGATGGAAACGATCATCAGCCAGATTCAAGCCGGCATCCAAGACGTTTTTCCGGAAGCCGGCGACACGACCATCCACGCGGAGATGACCCTCGGGGAGATACCCGATTGGGATTCCATGGCCGCCATCAATCTGCAGGCCTTTTTGGAGCAGCAGTTCACGATTTCCGTGCCGCCGGATCTGTTGAGTGAGGAAACCACCATCGCGGAATTGGTCGAGATGATCCAAACCCCGGAGAAAATCGATATGGCGGTGTGACCACATGGAGAAGCTTTTTGAACAGAGTCTGGATCCATTCAACATCGCCGCTTCCATGGGGAGCGTCAACGCGGCCTGGATGGACGCCTTGCCACAATATACGGACAAGCTGGCCCAGCTCAACGCCGAGGTTGGCGACGTGGGGGCGGAGGCGGCCAAGAGCTTCTTTGGTCTGGCGGAGATGGTCGCCGATGGGGACAGGGACGATGAGGATGTATTGCTCGCTGTGGTTAAACAATACGCCGCGTCCATGCGGCGCTATCATTCGGTCTTAAGCCGCTGGCTCAATGACGTTGTCGACCAGGCACCCGGTGTGGGCGAGAAAGAAAAACAGCGCTCAGCCTTCTGGATCGCACAGATGATGCAAACTCTGGCACCCTCCAATTGTTTTCACCTCAATCCCGGTGCGGTGCAGCGCTTCCTCAGCAGCAAGGGGGGCAGCCTGAGGGGCGGCATCGATCATTGGCGCCGGGATGTGGAAGCCAGCCAATGGACGGCCCGATTGGTCGATGAGGATTATTTCACCCTCGGTGAGAATATCGCCACCACCACGGGCGCCGTGGTCTATCGCAATGAACTGATGGAGTTGATCCAGTATGCACCCACCACCGAAGCGGTGTATCAGACCCCCATCGTGATGATCCAGCCCTGGATCAACAAATACTATATCTTCGACCTGCGGCCCGCCAACAGCTTTGTGCGCCATTTAGTCGCCCAGGGGTTCACCGTATTTATCACCAGCTGGAAAAATCCGAGGGGCGACATGCGGCATACCCGCTTCGAGGATTATATGCTGCAAGGTGCCCTGAAAGCGATTCAGGTGGCTGGAGAGATATGTCAAACGGAACAGGTGCACGCGAGCGGGTATTGCATCGGTGGGACCGTGCTCGCCGCATTGATGGCGTGGCTCAACCGTGAGGAAAAGAACCCCGTGGTGGACTGGACCCTGTTTTCCACCCTGCTCGATTTCTCCGAGCCGGGTGAACTCGGCGTCTTCATCGATGCGGCGTCCATCGAGGCGGCGCAGAATCTCATGAAAACCGACGGCTATCTGGACAAGCGTTACCTCGACCTGGTCTTCAGAATGCTCAACTCCGAAGGGTTGATCTGGCGCTTTCACATCAATAATTACCTTTGCGGACAGGATCCCCCCAGGTCGGACATGCTCTTCTGGAACAGCGACGGTACGCGGTTGTCAGAGGCGATGTGCAGCTTTTATCTCGAAGCCTTCTATCTGAACAACCGTTTAATAGAAAAAGACAACCTGGTGTTGGGTGGCCGGCCCATCGATCTCGGCGCCATCCGCCAGCCCCTATACGCCGTGGGCGGCCAGAAAGATCACATCTGCCCCTGGCAGAGCACCTACACATCCCTGCGGCCCTTGAACACCGAGACGCGTTATGTGTTGACCGATGAGGGGCATATCACCGGCATCGTCAACCCCCCATCGCCGCGATCCAAGAAAAAGTGGTGGGGCGGCCGACCGGTGGCAGCCCAAGCGCCGCAGGCCTGGGCCGAGGCCCAAAGGGAGAACCGTGGCTCTTGGTGGCCGGACTGGACCGCCTGGCTGGCCCAACGAGCTCCCCTGACCGGCCCCCCACCTGAATTGGGATCTTCCAAATATCCAATCCTGGCGGCAGCACCGGGGACCTATGTGTTTGAGAAGTAATCTCGACCCGCAGCATCAGAGAATTCCTATTCAATTCTGGATGAACTTCAATTAGAAAATTTAATGAGGAGAGACCGATGGAGATTCCCGGGAGAAATGTGATCATCACCGGCGGCGCCAGGGGGATGGGCAGACAATTTGCCGTGGACCTGTTGAAATCGGACGCCAGGCCCTATGTCATCGACGTGGTACAGGAGAATCTGGATCGCTTGAAGGCCGAGACCGGCATCCGGGGAAGAGTGGTGGATGTCACCCATGAGAAGGCGGTCGAGGCCTTCTTTGAAAGCTATGTGGCCGAGGAAGGCGTGCCTGAGGTTCTCATCAACAATGCCGGCATCACCGCCGATGGGCTCTTTCTCAAAAAAACCGGGGAGACGCTGCGCAAGTTCTCCCTGACCAACTGGCAGCGGGTCGTCGATGTCAATCTCACCGGGGTGTTCCTCTGCGCTAGAGAAGCCGCGGCCCAGATGATCAAACACGGCAATCCCGGGGTGATCATCAATATCTCGTCCATCAGTCGCGCCGGCAACTTTGGTCAGACCAACTATTCGGCCACCAAGGCCGGAGTGGCCGCCATGACGGTCAGTTGGGCCAAAGAGCTGGCCCCTTATGGTATTCGCAGCGCGGCCATCGCCCCAGGGTATATTGCCACCGAAATGGTGGCCAAAATAAGCAGCCAGATTTTAGACAACATCACCGCCCAGATCCCCGTCGGCAGGCTCGGCGAGATGCAGGAGATCTCCAGGGCGGTGCAGTTCATCATCGAATGCGATTTCTTCAACGGGCGGGTGCTCGAGGTGGATGGGGGGCAGCGAATTTAGTCGCCTTCACCGAGATCGACACCTCACGCTGGCAAAGGGAGCTGAACCATGACGGCCTCACCTTTGGCGCGAATGACATCATCTACCGACACCTCGGTTCTGACGATGACTTTTCTTCCCTTGATCTCCACAACCTTGCTCCTGAGCTGGATCGTCCTGAGGGGTGTTGGCTTGATGAAATCGACTTTTATTGAAGCGGTGACATAGCGGTCGAGGGGCTGGCGGCCCAATTCATGGCCGTCTGCCAGAGATTTGGCCGCCGCCGCCGTTGCCGCACTGTGGCAATCCACCAAGGAAGCGATCAAGCCGCCGTATACAAACTCCGGGAACCCACCGGTATGATAGGGGCGCGGTTCGAAGCTGCAGACGCTCTCATCCCCATCCCAATAGCTCTTGATCTGGTAGCCGTCTGGATTCAATTTTCCACAGCCGTAGCAGTGGGCGAAGGTATCGGGGTAATAGTCTTGAAATGCGGTTGACATTCTCCTCCTCTAGCGGTTCTTACCGATCAGATAGCTGGCGATGGTGTTCTTCTGGATTTCACGGGTGCCTTCGTATAGTTCGGTGATCTTGGCATCCCGGGCGAAACGCTCGACCTCGTACTCTTGCATATAGCCGTATCCCCCCAGCAGTTGGATCGCCTCGTCGCATACCTCGACCGCCGTGCGGGCCGCCGCCATTTTGGCCATGGAGGTGAGTTTGGGGTCGATCTTTTTCTGATGGTCGAAGTTCCAGGCTGCCTTGTAGACCATCAGCCGGGCCATCTCGATTTTGGTGGCCATATCGGCCAGCTTGTGCTGGGTCACCTGAAACTGGGCGATGCTCTTGCCGAATTGCTTGCGTGACTTGACATAGGCCAGGGCCCGGTCGAAAGCGCCTTGGGCCGTGCCCAGTGCCTGGGCGGCAATGAGAATGCGGCTCTCGTCGAAAAAGTGGAGCACCTGGTAGAAGCCTTTATCCTCCGTTCCAATCAGATTGTCCAGAGGCACGCGCACATTTTTAAAGGTGACTTCGGCGGTGTCCATCATGCGGATGCCCATCTTCAAGCCCACATCCGAGGTGCTCAGCCCTTGACGGTCGGCTTCCACCAGGATGAGGCTGATGCCGCGGTAGCTAGGATCGGCCTCGGGATCGGTCTGGCACAAGACGCAATAGAACCCGGCCCGGGGCCCACCGTTGGTGATGAAGATTTTGCTGCCATTGATGACCCACTCGTCGCCCTCCTTGACGGCGATAGTGTCCAGGGCGGTGATGTCGGAACCGTGGTCCGGTTCGGTAAAGGCGCCGCAGGAAAGCACTTCTCCCAGGGCCACTTTGGGCAGCCACGCGGATTTCTGCGCTTCGCTGCCGAAGTGCAGGACAATCTCCGAGGCAAAATCCGCCAGAATCAGGCAGGCGCCCACCGACGAATCGCCACGACAGAGCTCTTCCGCCACCAGCATATTCTCAAAAACTCCGAACCCCTGGCCTTCGTAATCCACTGGAAAATGGATCCCGATGAACCCCAGCTCCGCCGCGCGCTTCCACAGCTTTTCGGGATATACGTGGCCCTCCTCCATCTCGGCGATCTCGTTTTTGTCAAACTGACCCTTGACGAACTCCCTGACCGCTTTTTGGATCTGGCGCTGTTCTTTGCTCAGAGTAAATTCCATTTTGAGATCTCCTAGTTGGTTTCCGTCACGGGTTTTGTAAGGCTCAGTTGACGCTCCAGAAAAATGTGCAGCACAATACCCACGCCGAGGCCCCAGGCGGCGCCGTGCATGGCCAGGACGATGGCCATGGTGCCGGCGACCCCCAGGGCCGTCGGCTCCCGTACCTGCTTGAAGGCCGTAATGATGCACAGGTAGCCGGTCACCACCAGGGTAAGCGACAGACCAATGGCCAGGAAGGGCTTGAAAAAGCTCACCAGGGGCAGAATACAAAGGGCGATGAACCCCGCTACCCAGAAGGTGCCGCAGCCGCTGTAGATGGAGTCCATGGCCGTGCGTCCCTGGCGATAGCGATCGGCCACCGTGGCCGTGACCGCGGTCCAGATGGGGCCAGCCAGACCCGGGTAGGGGGCCAAAAAGGCGTGCAGCAGATTGCGTAGGCCGGTGACGACATGGATGCGGTCTGCGTCGATCTCCACTTTCTCATCCGGTCGCGCTTCGTCAGCGGCCGCGCGCACCAGGGTTTCGCCCACGATGACGTCTCCAAAGGCGATGATATAGGCGATGATGGCCGTGGGAATTGCTTTGACGAAGATATCGATGCTCGGGAATCCGACCCTGAAGGGCAGGTAGTTCCACATCTCGCCGAAAGCCGGGATGGTAATGCCCCACTGGATGTCGGGCAGGGGGTACTCTTTGACGAGCATGCCGATGACGATGGCGAGTACCATGGCGGGCACCATGCCGTATTTGCCAAGCATTTTGGCGAAGCCGTTGCGTTCGCGAAGCTTGAGGAAAGAGGCCGAGAAGAGCATATAGAAGCAGATCAGGGAACCCATGCCGATGGCGATGGGGGTCTTGGGGAT
The DNA here is from genome assembly GCA_050291585.1 of Desulfobacteraceae bacterium. Taxonomy (GTDB): domain Bacteria; phylum Desulfobacterota; class Desulfobacteria; order Desulfobacterales; family Desulfosarcinaceae; genus JASJCL01. Next base: position 1,263 of record JBNKKA010000164.1, on the reverse strand, counting down.
TCGTCCGCCGACCTTGAGCTCGCCCATAAACGCGGCCACGCCCGCCCCCAGTAGAATTCCCGCTTTTAAGGAGGCCGGTACGTTTTTAACGATTTTGCTGCTCAGCCTGGTCAGGCCGAGGAGCAGGAAGATGGCCGCCACGATCAATTGCAGGGCCACCAGGGCTTGGATGGCCTTGGGGCCGGGCTCGAACTGGCCCAGGTATAAAAGCACGACCGGTATGGCTGGCGTGATCCAGCCCGGCACCAGGGGCAGGCCAAGCAAAGCGGGCAGCATGAAGCCGACGCCGCAGACGAACACAAAGGCCAGCGCGATCTCGTAGGGCAGTCCCAAATACTTCTCCAGCAGGGGGATCATGGCCAGGGTGACTACAAATAAAATCAGGGCCTGGATGAACTCCACCATCTCCCAGCGGTAGTGAATAAAGGGCAGGCGAATCTTGAACGGGCCGGCCGGCCAATAGGGCTGCTCTTGTCCCTCTGCGCGTTCGTAAATCGATAATGACATGACCTCTCCTTTTCAGGTTGAGACGGCGTTTTTTATGGAATAAACGGCGGTTGTGTATGCCGAAACAGGGTCTTAGTTCACCAGGCGGGCGCGGCCCTGCCACTCCTTGTCTCTGAGCTTGAATTTCTGGATTTTGCCGGTGGCGGTTTTGGGCAGATCCGAGAATTCCACGACTTTGGGTGCCTTGAAGCGGGCCAGATTCGCTTTGCAGAAATCGATGATGTTCTGGGCCGACGGCTGGGCCCCATTCTTGGGAACCACGAAGGCCTTGGGGACCTCGCCCCACTTTTCGTCCGGTATGGGGATCACGGCCACTTCGAGCACATCGGGGTGACGGAAGATCACATTTTCGATCTCCACCGTGGAGATATTTTCCCCACCGCTGATGATGATATCCTTTTTACGGTCCATGATCTGGGTATAGCCGTCCGGGTGTATCACCGCCAGGTCGCCGCTATGGAACCAGCCGCCGGCAAAGGCAGTCTGCGTAGCCTCCGCGTCCTTGTAGTATCCCAGCATGACATTGTTGCCCCGCATGACGATCTCACCGATGGTCTGTCCGTCCCTGGGGACCGGCTGCATGCTGGCGGGGTCGACCACATCCATATATTGGGTGGTCACGAAGGGAACCCCCTGGCGGGATTTGAGCTTGGCGCGCTCCTCCTTGGGCAGCGCGGGCAAATTGAGATAATCGAATTTCATTTGAGCTTCTCGACAAGAACCGCGTCCAGGTCGACGATTATCACCGGATTCTCC
>JBNKKA010000163.1:0-9746 GCA_050291585.1 Desulfobacteraceae bacterium | reverse complement strand
AAGGGATGGAAGCAGGCGGAAGTGGTCAAATCCACCACACTATGCTACAGCGTCGGCTATACGGCCGGATTTTTCGTTGTCATGAACCTGGACAAGTGGAACGCCCTGTCAGAGGATGCCCGCAAGGCCATCGACGCTGTGAATGAAAAATTCATACTCACCGCCGGTCAGATCTGGGACGGTGAGATGAAAGCCAACGGCATCGACTACGGCTTGGAAAAGGGTATGAAGATGAACCGCTGGGACGACGCGGAAAACGAAAAAGCGATGGCCCTCATGCAGCCCATATTAGACGACTATGTGGCCCGTATGAACAAGAAAGGGCTACCCGGCGAAGCGGTGCTGAAGTTCGTCAAGATGAAAGCCGGAGAGTATTCAAAGCAGTATAAGTCCGCCTACTAAATTCTAATCAAGCCTATCCTGATGCAGCTTGACTAGTGTCCGTCCAGAAATGGGCACCAACCAAGATTAGGGTAAGCGACAACCGGAAACTTACTGAAATCCAGCCACCCCTCTCCCCTTTGCTGGGGGAGAGGGAGGGCTGGGGTTCGCCATAAGCAAAGCTCCTTCTCCCGTTTACGAAAAAAAGGCAGCGAAAGCGATGCAGGTGATCGAAGGTATCGATAAGGCGGTGGCATGGGCCAGCCAAAAACTGGATATCGTTGCCGGTGTCGCCCTGGTGGCTATGATGACGCTGGTGTTTGGCAATGTCGTCTGCCGAGCCGTGTGGCAACCCATTATGGGCACCTATGAGGTTACGGCATTCCTGGCCGCCATGACCATCTCCTTTGCCCTGGCCAATTGTGCCGTCAACAAGGGCCACATCGCCCTGACCCTGTTTGTAGATCGTCTGGCCCCTCGACTGCGGGCGTTTTTCGATACCATCGTATCCCTCTTAGGGTTGCTGCTCTACCTGTTGTTGGCCTGGGAAGTCGCCAAGTACGCTTTCCATATGAAGGGCACCGGCGAAGTGTCGCTGACCATGGAGATCCCTTTTTACCCCTTTATCTACGGCGTCGCCTTTGGCCTGCTGATGTTGGCCATGGTTTCGCTGGTGGGCTTTTTAAATTCACTGCTAAGGATAATAAAATAGATGAGTGCGGCCTTAATCGGTATTATTGGATTGCTGGTCCTGCTTCTACTCCTAGCGATGCGTCTACCGGTCGGCTATTCCATGGCCTTTGTGGGGCTCTTCGGCTTCATGTTCTTGATCTCACCCAAAGGCGGGCTCACCATGGCGGCCAGAGCGTGCTGGGATCAGTTCGCCTCCTACCATTTCAGCGTGATCCCGCTGTTTATCCTGATGGGGCAGTTTGCCTTTTCAGCAGGCATCAGCCAGCGGCTGTACGACTCCGCCCACAAATGGCTGGGCCACATGCGCGGTGGACTGGCCATTGCAACCGTGGGCGCCTGTGCCGGGTTTGCCGCGGTGTGCGGTTCCAGCACGGCCACGGCAGCCACCATGGGAATGGTCGCTCTGCCTGAGATGAAACGCTACAACTACGATCCGGCACTGGCCACTGGCAGTATTGCGGCGGGCGGTAGCATGGGGATTCTCATCCCTCCCAGTGTGATCCTGATCGTCTACGGTATCATGACCGAACAATCCATCGGCAAGTTATTTGCCGCCGGTTTCATTCCCGGCATCATGGAAGCCGTGTTCTACATCATAACGATCTCCATCATCTGTAAAATCAATCCCAAGCTGGGGCCCCGCGGGCCAAAATTGCCCTTGAAGACCAAGGTGGCCGGTCTGTGGGGCGGAACCGCCGAAACCATGGCCATCTTTATCCTGGTTTTGGGCGGCCTCTTCGGCGGTTGGTTTACGCCCACCGAAGCCGGCGGTGTCGGCGCGGCTCTCGTTCTGGGACTCAGTGTCGCCCTGCGGCGCCTGAACTGGGAGGGGTTTATCGATTCTGTCTCTTCGACCACCCGAACCGCGGCGATGATTCTGATCATCGTTCTCGGCGCGGTGATCTTCAACAAATTCATCGCCGTGACTCGGCTTCCGTTTGCCCTGGCCGAGTGGGTTGTGGGGCTGGACATGCCGCCCATGGCCGTGATGGGACTGATCATCTTTGTCTATCTCATCGGCGGCTGTTTCATGGATGCCTTGGGGTTGATCCTGCTGACAGTGCCCATCTTCTTCCCCGTCGCCATCGAGTTGGGATTTAATCCCATTTGGTTCGGAATCATCATTACGCGCGTCACCGAGATCGGAGTGATCACGCCGCCGGTGGGCATGAATGTATATGTCATTAAGGGGGTTGCCCGAGACGTGCCCCTGTCAACCATTTTCAGAGGCGTCATCCCATTTCTGATGGCCGATGTGATTTCCGTTCTGCTCTTGCTGTTTGTTCCCCAAATCACCTTGTGGTTGCCCTCGCTCATTAGTTATTGATTGTATTGCTGACAGGGCTAACACTATCCTTCTCTGGGCAAGGCTCCTCTGCAGGCGTATGGGAATCCTTTAACACACGTGTGGGAGCGGTTTGACACCGCTCCCACAATTTTTTCTACACCATACCCCATCATAGAGGCTGAGCATGCAGAATGTTGGCGTAGACGATTGTCCCATGCCCGAACCGTTTCGTGAAAAAGTCGGGATTACGGCTTTTCTCGCCTGGCTTTTCTATCTGGGGTTTGTCGCCCGGACGATGTTTGCCCCTCTCATGCCGGCCATTGAGAAGGATCTGGGGATCAGCCACGGCCAGGCCGGGTCCCTGTTTTTATGGATGTCCGTCGGCTATTTACTTGCACCGATCGGTTCCGGCCTGATCTCTTCCAAGATCAACCACCGGGGCACTCTCAAGGTGTCGGCCTGGGCCATCGGCGTTGCCCTTTTACCCATTGCCTCTGTGAACGCCCTCTGGTTGATCCGCATCTTACTGATGGTGATCGGCCTGGCAGCCGGTATCCATTTGCCGTCGGCCATCGCCACCATTACGGCCGAGGTGCAGAAGAGTGATTGGGGAAAGGCCCTGAGCGTCCACCAATGCGCCCCCCCCCTGAGTTTCGTTTCGGCCCCCATTCTGGCCGCCATCCTGCTCAACTGGTTCACCTGGCGCTACGTCCTTGTCCTCTGGGCGCTGCTCGCCATGGTCTCGGCCCTTGTGTACGGCCAGCGCGGCAAGGGGGGGGATTTCCCCGGGCAGCTTCCCGGTCGGGAAAATGTGAAAACCATTATCTCCACACCCTCTTTCTGGATCATGGTTTTCCTCTTTGCCATGGCCATGGGGGGCAATGCCGGTATCTATTCTATGCTGCCGCTCTTCCTCGTCAGCGAGCGTGGTCTTGATCTGGGCCAGGCCAACACCCTGATCGGCCTGTCCCAGGTGTCGGGCGTCATCATGGTGTTCGTGGCCGGATGGATCACGGATAAAATCGGCCAGAAACCCGCCATGGCCATGACCTTGCTGGCCACGGCGATCCTGACGGTTCTGCTGGGTCTGGTTCAAGGCAGCGGCCTCGTCGTCGTGCTCTTTCTCCAGCCGGCCGTGCTCTCCTCTTTTTTTCCAGCGGCGTTTGGCGCCCTGTCGCGCATCGCACCGCCCGCCATGCGCAGCGTGGTCAATGCCCTGGGCCCCCCACTGGCTTTCCTCATGGGCGGCGGGGTGCTGCCCGCCGTCATCGGCTACATGGGGGAGGTCTACACCTTTTCCACGGGTATCGTGGCCTTCGGCTGCTTCATGGCCCTGGGCCCTGTTTTAATCATCTTTCTCAAGCTGGGACAATACGACGACCAGGCAGGCTGCTGAAGGCCGCGCCCCCCTGAAGACGGGCCTCGGCAACTGAGGCTGAATTAGCCCCCAATGTTGGGGGTTAATTGTGTTGCGGCTTACGCATTTGTTCGGGCTTGCGAATCTTGTGCGCCCGGGCAGCGAACTCTTTACTTTCGGCGGATTTCCCCAATTTTTCATAAACCATGGAGAGGGTGTCGAAGATGATGGCCAGATGCATGTCTTGAGTGCCCAAAGACTTTTCGATGATGCGCCTGGCCACTTTTAAGGCCGCCTCCGCCTCGTCGTACCTGCCGGCGCCGGCGTACAAAGTCCCCAAGTTGTTGTAAGCCTGGGCGGTGGCCGGGTTATCCCTCCCCATCGATCGCTCCCAGATCTCAATGGACTCCTTGAGCAGGGCTTCGGCCGCCTCAATCCGATTCTGCCTCCGATAGAGGGCGGCCAGATTTTCCAGGGACTGGGTCACCGCAGGATGTTCCGGCCCGAAGGCCTGACGCCGAATCTCGAGGGCTCGCCGGTGCAGGGGTTCAGCATCGGCAGGAGCCCCTCTCTGGTCGTAAACCAGGGCCAGGTTGTTGAGGGACTGGGCCACGGCCGGGTGGTGGGCATCCAGAAGTGCTTCCCGGGCTGCCAGCGACGCTTCCAGGAGAGGAAGGGCATCGTCATGGCGGCCCTGGTTGAGGAAAAGCTCTGCCAGGTTGTTCTGTGCCTGGGCCACTGCAGGGTGGTTTTGGCCGAAGGTGTGGCCGTAAACCTCTATCGACTCTTTCATCAGGGGTTCGGCCTGGGCGAACTCCCCCTTGGACTGGTATAGCAAAGCCAGGCGGTCCAGTGACTCGGCGATCTCCGGGTGGTTTTCCGGTAGGGTGGCTTTGCGAATATCGAGGGACTGCTTGAGCAAGGGCTCAGCGGCGGGATAGATGCCCATGGCCAGATAAATCTCCGCCAGTTGGCAGAGGGTTTTTGCAAAGGCGGGGTGCATGGCGCCGATGCTTTTTTCATAGATCGAGAGAACCCGCCGTAGCAAAGTTTCAGCGTCTTCAAGCGCTCCGGTGGCTTGTGAGACGGTGGCCAGACTCGCCAATACCGGCCCCAGGTCGGGGTGGTTGTCGGCCAGGGACCCTTCCAGGATGCTCAGGGCCCTTTCCAGGAGTGGTTTGGCAGCAGCATGTTTGCCGCTCGCCTGGTAGACCATGGCCAAGGCGTTCAGGGCCGATGTCAACTCCGGGTCGTCCAGGGAAAGCCGCTTTTCCTGGATGGCCAGGGCCTTTTGCATCAGCGGTTCGGCATCTGCATAGCGCGCTTGTGCCATGAACATCTCGGCCAGGTTGATGAGGGCATCGGCCACATCATGGTCTTCTCCAAAGGCGGTCGTGTATATCTCCAGCGATTGCCGCAGGGCCGCCTCAGCCGCTGTAAAATCGCCCAGGCTTTGGCAAAGCTCGCCTAAATTGTTCAGGGAAAGCGCCAGATCCGGGTGATTGTCGCCCTTTTCCTGTTTGGCCATCTCCACCGCTTGACGAGCCGGAGGAAGCGCGTCCTCGAAACGGCCCGCTTGGATAAGATCGACAACGTGTTGATTCAGTTCGTTCCAATTACGCTTCATAAGTCTGTTTGGCTTTCTGACAAGTAGGTTTGGATAGCTTTGGCGACGGGTAGCGGGTCGTCCATGTGCAGGTGATGGTGCCCCGCCAGGGTGACGGGGTGAAGATATTTGATTGCCCTGCAACGGGACTGAAAATAGGCGCGTTTACGCAACATTCCGTCTTCGGCCGTAATCAGCATTACCGGTGAGGAGATGCCTTCCAAAAAAGCCACCACAACCTCATTGGAAAAGTATTGGGGAAAGGGGGACTTGAGGCGCGGATCACTTCGCCAGTTAAATTCAGCGCCATTGCTCTGGACGGAACGGCGGACCAGAATTTCAGCGGAATCCCGCCTCAGGTGGCCCGCAGCGGCCCGTGCGCGGATCAGCACCGTCAGGTCATGGTAGGTCGCGGTCTTTTTCGATGGCTGGGGTTTCATGGCCTCGATGGACCGCCGCAGCCGACCGGGCACCGCCTCCGTCCCCTCCGTGATCGGGCCGAGGCTCTCGATGAGGATCAGCCGCTGAACACGATCCGGATAGGCGCTGGCGGCGAGGCAGCCGATGCCGGCCCCCATTGAGTGACCTAGCACAATGAACCGCTCCCATCCGAGCGTGTCGGCTGCCGCCATGACATCGTCGACGTAGTCTGTGTAGTGGTAGCGTATGCCGGCAGGGCGATGATCGGACTTTCCATGACCAGGCAGATCGAGGCTGACCAGGTCCAACTGGGGCAACAGAGGCGCCAGCCGGTCAAAAGTATTGGCGTTGTCCAGCCAACCGTGCAACCCAAGGACATGAAGGCCGCCATCCGCACGCCACCTTTTTGCACCGAGGCGGAGGTGGTGGGTCTGGATAACCATCTCCTCGGGGAGTCGTTCAACCAACGAAGCTTTCCCTCACTGGCGCTTTGCGCCGCTTACCCCAGCCATGGGGGCAGGCTGGCACCTGTATGACTTGACTGCTTGGCATCTTTGGTTACTTTCGTTAGAGACATGGGGGTGGGCAACCTAACCGATCCCCACATTACATGCAATTAAAGGCGATATCAAGTGCCTTTATTCAAGGCAACTGCCTCCCCCAGCCCGCTGCCGATAACAACCAAACCTGGCGATTGCAGCTTAAAATATCATTTTTCAAGGGGATATTCAAAGCCATGGGGGAGATTTGAGAAATAGAGAAGCGCATGCAATCCCCTACCCCTTTGGCGTTGACTCTGCTAGATATAGGTGATAGATTGCATGTAATTAATATTTCCTTAGGAGGGAACCATTTTGATTAAACCCGTTAAAAACATCCTATTCGCCACCAATCTATCTCAAGAGTGCATTGCGGCATTCGACTACGCAGCGGCCATCGCCACCCGGTTCCAGGCCACCATGGTGTTGCTGCATGTGGTCGAGAAGGTGCCAGACTATGTTGAAAGCCGGCTCAAAGGGCTACTCGGAGAGGAGAGTTGGAAAAAGAACATCGATTCTCAGGTGTCCGACGCCCGCAAGCAGCTGATCGGTAAAAAATCTTCCAGTTCGATGATCAAATCCGCCCTGGCTCACTTTTGCAACGAGGCCGGCATTGACGACAACTCCTGCGGCTACCACTCCCGCGAGATCGTTGTCACCGACGGTGAAGTAATTACCGATATCATTCAAAGTGCCCGGGACTATCAATGCGATCTCATCGTCATGGGAACCAAGGAGGGATTCCTGTCCCACAATTCAATCGGTGCCACCATTAAAGGGGTAATGCGCAAAGCGAATATCCCGGTTTTGGTTGTGCCGCCGATTAATGAAAAGAGTGCCGCTTAACAGGACGATGTGATGACGCCCCCGGTTATTTCCATCATAAGCAAAAAGAGATGTGGAAAAACGACTCTGCTGGAGAAGCTGATTCCGGAGCTGATCGAAAGGGGATACCGGGTGGGTACCGTCAAGCACGATACCCATGGCTTTGATATCGACCATGAGGGCAAGGATACCTGGCGTCACAAGCAGTGCGGTGCTTCCACGGTGGTTATCTCATCGCCATGGAAGCTATCGTTCATCAAAGATGTGGCGCAGGAAATCAGCTTGGACCATATCGTGGAGACCTATTTCGCCGATCTAGACCTGGTGCTGACGGAAGGGTATCTGCGTGCCGGCAAGCCGCAGGTGGAGGTGGTGCGCAGCGCTGCCCACACGCACCCGCTCCACGTCAAGGGCGCCGCAAACACCCTGATCGCCGTCATGTCGGACACGCCTGTGGATCTGGGTGTACCCAATTTCGACATCAACGCCATCGACGCATTGAGCGACCTGATCGTCGAGCGCTTTCTCTCTGCCCACGACGGCTGAGCCCCTCCTGCCACCTTATTCCCTGCCTTTACCATTAATAAGCGCCAAGGCATCCGGTACGGCAATCTATGGGTCGGATTGTTCTCGAATCAACGCCTCGCAGGTACGATGCGCCGCCGGGGTATTGACGTTGAGAAAGGAGATCAGATCCGGATCGACGGTCTTGATCCGATCCGTGGACAGGGTTTTCACGTGTACCTCATCGAAGAGGTGGATGATTTTGTAGTCGCCGCAATCGAGCATGGCTTCGATCTTGGGTAAGCAGCGTTTGGAATAGATGGCGCAGAGTGGTTCGTAGTGGTCTTCCATAAGCGGCACCACCACGTCTAACTCGGGCTCGAGAGCATCGAGCAGCATCCGGACGACGGCCGGTTTCAAGAACGGTGTGTCACAGGGAACAACGAATCCAAAATCGGCCTGAGCGTTTACCAGGGCGGCGTGTATCCCGGTCAGCGATGATCGATCATCATAGAGATCGAGGACAACTTTTACGGGAAAGTCGGTATAAAAATCGGGTTGGCGGGTGACCAATAGCATCTCTTTGAAAAAGGGCTGTAGGCTGCTCAGCAGGCGCTTCAGGATCGGCTGGCCGCCCACCTCGAGAAAGGCTTTGTTGCGTCCGGCCATACGGCTGTTCAGCCCTCCGCTCAGGATGACGGCACAACAATCGGTTTCTTGAGGCGGGTTCAGCGCCAAGGGCATCATCCTCCAATACTCACTAGCTTGGTCCGCAGCATGGGGGACCGGTTGAGATTTTTATGGATAGGTCTTACCGACATTCAATGGGCGTCACGCTTTCCTCACTGGTAGGTCCTTCAGTCCAGTAGCTGCGCAACCACGACCGAACCGGCCGGCAGGACCGTTTCTCCTTCTGGAATGGCCACCACGGCCTGTGCTTCTGCCATGGAGCGCAGGCGGCTTTTGTCCTTTAGAGAGCGAAAGAGCGGTGCGTCGTTATCCGCTTCAAGGGCGCCGTAGATGAACTGAGTCCAGTCGGCATAACGACCGGTAAGCTCGGAAGCCAGGCGGACATGGGCGATAGGTAGTCCCGTGGATCGATGCCCGGCCAGCTTCAATAGTCCCGGCAAGGCAATCTGGAGAAAACCCATCAGATTGGATGGGGGGCCCCCGGGGAGGATGAAGACCGGCTTGTTCCTCAGCACGCCGAATCCCACCGCTTTGCCCGGCCCGATGCGAATCCGGTGAAATACCTGTTGCCATCCCAGCCGATCAAGCACCTGGGCCACCAGATCGCGGTCACCCGTCCATGCGCCACCGCTGGTCACGATGGCATCGGCGGATTCCACCTGCTCGGCCAACATGCTGAGGATCGCATCGAAATCATCTTTGACCACGTCCAGGTGAGTGCGCATGCCATATCTGCGGCACCAGCCCCCGAGGGTGGTCATATTGCTCGCGTAGAGCTTGCCTTCAGGCAGGGGCCGTCCCGGTGCCACCACCTCATCACCGGTGGCGATGATGGCCACCGAGGGTCTCCGCACAACGGGAATCTGACTGTGCCCTGCGGCGGCCAGCATCCCCGCCAGTCCAGGTGTCACAAGCGTCCCTTTGGCAGCCACCAGGTGGCCGACGGCCACATCGCTGCTCCTGGGAAGAATATTGCGCCCCGGTTCGGCGTCTCTGTATGCGATTATGCTGTCATTTTCCGTTTCGGCATACTCCTCAGCCAAAACGGCAGTGGCCCCCGATGGAATCTTGGCTCCGGTCAGCACACGCACAGCGGTTTGCGGCTGTACACGCAGGGATCGGCTGTCGCCGGCGGCCAGAGTGTCCACAAGCTTAAGCCGAACGGGATGCTCACGGCTGGCCGTCTGCACTTCTGTAGAGATCACGGCATAGCCGTCTTTCATCGAGGCATCGATGGAGGGGGAATCCACTTTGGAAAAAATATCTTCACCAAGGGCATGGTCTAAGCCGTCAAGCAGCTCAACCTGCTGGGTGGCCAGCGATTCAACCCGTGTGAGGGTCATCTTGAGGGCCTCATCCAGTCCGAGCGGCAATGTCCTAACCATAATGGCCTTTCATATGAGACGCTAGGCGGCAACCGCAGCAGCTTTGCCGGCCCGCGGC
>JBNKKA010000162.1:0-9746 GCA_050291585.1 Desulfobacteraceae bacterium | reverse complement strand
TGGAGAGGGCGGCGGCCCCCTATCGTGACCCCTGACTCCTATTCGAATAGTCTTCAGAACAATTGGAAACCAGAGTAGCGTATACGACTACGGGGTTTTCGGGCGGATCAAGGTGAAGCATTTGGTTTTGTCGGCGTGGTGGTAGTCGGAGCGAAAACACCCCAGGCTTTCAATCCGAAACCGAGCCCCATCCTTTTTCGACAGGTGTTTTTCAGGGTTGCCTTCACTCATCAGCACCACCGGTAAGTGGGCGCTGGCAAGGTGGCCGCGGATCTCTGACCAGGGCTGAATGGGTTTGCCCACTTTCCAGACATCCTTCATATTGACCCGCCCCGCCTGGTAGATGGGGTAGGTCTGGAGAGGCACCAGTTCTCTAGCCTCATCGAGGGGCTGATAACGATGGTTGGTGATGTAAAGGGGCGATGTCGCAATGGCGGGAATGAGTATTAGGGTGAACGCACAGCTGAGCAACAGGGTAACCGCAAAGAGCGGCGCTGCCTTTGGGCGCCGCACCAATCGGTAGCAGGGGATGAGGATAGCGATGAAGACGCCCATACCCATGAGGAGTGTCACTAGCTGAGGGCTAGCGGTAATCATTTCCATGCGTAGGAGCAGAAGGAAACCGGCCGCGGACACCAGGAACAGCAAGATGGCATGGGCCTTTAAAAACCGTGTCCCTGCCGGTTGCTCAAGCTGTGAGTTCACGCCGTCCAACAGCGACCGCCATAGGCACCCGGCCAAAATGGCCATGGGGATGCCCGCCGGGAGTAGATAGCGCTCCTTTTTTTCCGGAATGATGGAGAGCAACAAAATCGAACCCAACAGCCAGAAGAGTATAAACCGGTAGTGACCGTATTCTCTGATGCGGATCCTAGCAAAGCGCGGCCATAATCCCGCGACCACGGCCAGCACCCAGATGCCGGCATACAAGGGAAAATGCAGATAAAAGAAAAAGGGGCGCACATGCTTGGCGCCCCAAGCGGCGGTTTCTTGCGATAGGACTTGTTGGATGAGTTCCGGGTGGTAGGCAAATAGATAGAGCGGCCATGCAGCGCTCAGCAGCACAAACACGAACAGGCCCAGCGCTAAGGGCGGCCATTTTTGTTTTAGATCCCCAAAACCATATGAGAATGCGTGCGCCACGGTGAAAGGAAGCAAAAGGGCGTAAAAGGATACTGGCCCCTTACTCATGAAGGCGGCGGCCATGAGCACCCCCCAAGCCAGGAACTTCAGCCAGCCTTTACTCTTAGACCTCTGACCGCTGACAAATGACCACAGGGCCGCAACCATGAAACCGTGGCTGTAAATATCCCAGGTGTTGCGTCGGCCTTGGTCTAGCAGAATCAAGCTGGTGGCCAGCACGGCTGCACATACAAATGGCAGTAAAGAATCCCGTGATAAACTGCGCACAAGTCCCCAGGTGGACAGCACCATCAGGGTGGCCATGAGGGCGGCCGGGATCCTCAAGACGCCCTCGTTCTGCGCATTGTGGCCAAGAGCGAGCAGTCCAGCGGTGATCCAGGTGGGCAAGGGCGGCTTGGCGATACGCAGCTCCCTATTCATGGTGGGAACCAGCCAGGAGCCGTTCTGCACCATCTCGCGCGCCGCAACGAAGTTGCGCGCTTCCATCAAGTCCACCTCGAAGGCGGGCAGATGGGTGAAGAACGCCAAAAAGCAGAGGATGAGCAGGATGCCCACCTGAGCCCTGGGGGAGAGCGAGAGGAGAAGGTGTCTCAGGCGGTCATGCGCATCCCTAGCAGACTGATTTGCCGCACCCGCTTGGGGCGCCCCCACATCGAAATGGCTGAGCTGCGTTTTCATGGTGAAGCATCCGCTACCGCCATGCTCCGCCGGCGACCCATCATGATCAGGTTGCGCAGGTAGACGGCGATGCCGAAGAGTTGCCCGGTGATCAGCACGTTGTCCTGCCTGAAGATGGCGTAAGACAGGAGCAGGAGGGCCCCTGTGAGGCTCGTCCACCAGAACACGCGCGGCAGGATCGATTGGTGCAAGCGTTCCGAATGCTGCCATTGGAGGAGAAAGCGGGTGAACATGGCCAACTGGCCGCAGCCCCCGAGCCACAACAACCAACCGGTGATCCCCCCGCTGGGAGAAAAGGTCGTTTTCACCAGACTGGAGACCACCGGCGGCCATAGGAGGAAAACCAGGGGAAGAGACAATAGGATCTGCATCAGAAAGGGGGTTTTCGTCCAGTAGCCCGAGAGGGTGACATTGCGGCAATAGATGCAGAACAGCACCGTCTGGCCGGCCGTGATGACAATATCGTGCCTCAGCACCCCGTAGACCACCATCAGGCTGGCCCCGCCCAGGCTTAAAAACCAGAAGGCCAAGGGGGTCTTCACCTGACCCGCCTTTTCTGAGGAGACCCACTGCACAATGATCCGGCAAGAGAACAACAGCTGGGCGCCAAAGCCGATAATATAAGTTAGGGCGTTATCCATGTAGGGGTCCTTCCGCCTGGTAATGGGTGGTCTGGCGTTGCAGCCAGGCCACCACCAAGAGGCCCATAAAGGGGCCGATCAGGCGGTTGCCCAGGTGGTACTTGGCTTCGCCGGCAAAACGCGGATAGTGGGTCACGGGTGTCTGATGGACGCGCCCGCCCTTCATCTGCACCAGGGCGGGTAAAAAGCGATGGGTGCCCTTGAAGAAAGGGAGCGATTGAAGCATCTCGGTGCGGCCGATCTTCAGTGGGCAGCAGGTGTCCGTCATCCCGTCTCCGAGGAGCCGCTGCCGGATGGTATTGGCCACCACAGAGGAGATGCGTTTGACGAGGGTGTCTTTGCGGTTTGCGCGCACGCCGGTGACCAGATCGTAGGTTCCACAATGGGGGAGCAGTTCCAGGAAATCCATGGGGGAGGTCTGCAGATCGGCATCCATATAAGCGACCCACGGGGTGGAGCAATGGTCGATGCCGGCCTTTAAGGCCGTGCTGAGGCCCATGTTTTCGGCAAGCCTGAGGTAGGCATAGCGTGGCCTCTGCCGGCACGCGGCTTGGACGAGGGACAGGCCCTGATCCGTGGACCCGTCATCCACGAAAAGCACCTGGGTGTCACAGGGGGCGGCCTCCAGGAAAAGGTCAAGCCGTTCCACAAGTTGGAGGATGCAGGGCGCCTCATTATAGATGGGCACCACCACCGTTAGGGCCTCAACACAGGAGATTGGGGCCGTCATCGGCAAGCCTCCTCGAGCTTGAGGCTATGGCAGCGGAGACCTTTAGTGAGGACAGGAAGAATGTCGACGCAGGAATAGAATTGTTTTTGCTTCATAGCGGCCACCTTCTACTTGAAACGCATTCAGGGCATTATGGAGAGCCATAGTAGACAGATGAACCTTATGGATAGATTATGGGATTATTATAATTTCATAATCTCGGCCTGCGTAAGCGTCATGTCAAAACGTGACCCGCATGCGTGGCGGTGTTACTATCCATCCATGCGGGTCTTTTCTGCTGGATGGGTTGCCGGATTGACAACCCGGACCGGCACCCCTTAAGATGTTTTTAGCGTTAGGAGGAGGAGTGATTGTGAAACAGCCATCCGTCCCCACCCGAGGTCGAACGCTGGATTATGCGGCCTTGGTCTATGATGCGCTCGAACCGATCCTGCTGCTGGGCAAACAGGCCGAGTATGATCGGCATCTGCTTACCTTGTTGAGTCTATCCGCCTCGGACCGGGTCCTCGACCTGGGTTGCGGCACCGGTGTTTTGACCCGCATGATCGGCGACCGGCTGGATGCGACCGCCGGGGGGGAGAGTGTGGGAATCGATGCGGCGGCGCGCATGATAGCCGTGGCCCGGAAAAAGCGGGCTTCGCAGACCTGCCGCTTCGAAGTGATGGCGGCGGAGGATCTTGCCTTCGCCGATGCCGGCTTCGATGCCGTGGTGTCGAGCCTCTTTTTTCACCACGTGCCCCTGGACCTCAAGCAAGACGCACTGGCCGAGGCGTTCCGGGTGCTGAAACCGGGGGGGCGCCTGGTCATCGCCGACATGCACGTGCCCACCACCTGGATGGGGGCGCTGGTCTCCCATATCTCGCGCTGGTTTTTCATGCAGCCCCAGATCGGGGAGAACATCCGCGGGGTGCTGCCCGGGCTCATCGAAGCGGCCGGTTTTGCACCGCCGGCCATCGTGGCGACCTATCTCGGTTATATTGCCCTGTTCAACACCCGCAAACCGGACGCCGATCATGGGTGAGGATGACCGCGGTGGTGGTCCCATCGACCGGATGCTCCAGGTGCCGGCGCTCATCTGTCTGCTGAAGGAGCTCAGATCCGGTCTTTGCCGTTACTGGGATGTCGCCGAACAGATCCTGCAACCCTGCGGCGTTCGCCTCCAGCCGCCCGACGAAACCGCCTTCTCGCTACCCAAAAACTTCTTCTCCCTGCTCTTCCTCTACTCATACTGGCGGGCGGAAATTCCTCCCCAGCGCCGCATTCTCTACGCGGCTACGCTGCAGTGCCTGCGCGGCATGGTCACCGGCTGCGACAACCTGTTGGATGACGAATACAAGCCGACCCTGGAAACCGATCTTCCCGACACTGGCCATCGTTTCCGCTCGGTGATGGATATCATGGTCTCCGACCGCGTGCTCTTCCATCTTCTCACAGACGCCGCCCGGCGCGGGGAGATCACCGACGATCGGGTGCTGGCCGCAGCCACCGCCTCCATGCAGACCATGACACGCAGCGGCGCCCAGGAGGCCGCCGAGGAGGCGGGCATCGATGCGATCCTGGAGCCGGAGGCGATCCTGCGGTCGATCCACCACTACAAAACAGGCCTGCTGTTCCAATGTGCCTGGGACATCCCGCGGGCCATCGAAACGGTGGTGCCAGCCGATCTGGCCCCCTTGCTGGAGGGGCTCTATCGCATCGGCATCGGCTGCCAGATCATGGACGACATGGTGGACCTGGAAGCGGATATCCGTGACAAACGGCACAACTACCTGGTCTCCCTGATCCATCATGGCGCCGAGGCAACGGAGAAAGCCCGATTGGCCGAGGCGATCTCTCCCGACGGCCGCGCCGCCGCCGGGACCCCATCCATTCGGCGCTATCCATCCGCCCTGCGGCAGGCCCGGGAGACCGCCCACCGGCTGCTGACCCTTGGGCTGGGCTCGCTTTTCGCCCCGGATCATCGGCTGCTGGTTGGGCCGGCCATTGGATTCCTCGAAAAACGGATCGGGGTCGATCCACGCTTGGGGGAATCGATCCCATGAACGGCGCCATTTCCAGCATGGGTACCCTAAAGGTAAGGACGGATCGGTTATCAGGGAGGACGCATGAAGACAATGAAACGCATCATCTTCGTCGGCATCGCCATGGCACTTCTGGGCGGATGCGCCTACCGATACTACATGGGCCTGCACGGACCGTCGGTGCGCATGACGCCCGAGGTTCATGAGGGGGTGACGGAAGACGCCGACTGCCTGGGCTGTCACCACCCGGACCGTGATCCCGAGGGGCCGCCCACATCGCATCCTCAATTCACCGGTTGCCTGAAGTGCCATAACGACCCGCTGACCTGATCCCGGCCGTTGCCACGGCGCTTAGCGCTTGTTTGAAAACCTTGTTCAAGGAAACACCCCAACAATTCCATGTTGGCATCGACCAGCAGAGAGATCCCCAAAGATCTGACTATTTCCCCGGCGAACAAGACCACCTTGAACCATTGGGAATCCGTTGGCAGGGGCGCCAGGCATCCCGCAATGGCTTCTGGCGAGCCTAGTTGACCGATGTATCCTATCGCTACCTGGATTGCGGTGATTTTCAGCAATTCAATCCCCACCCGCACATCATCGCCACCGACGGTTGCTCCACGGGCAGCGGTGCATTCACGCTAGGCCCCGGCGCTGTGGGTAAGGATGTGGACTATAACTACCTAGTTCCTGTCCATTAACGGCGCTTCTCTCCCGATTTCGGCGTTGGGCAATGAATTCAAATCCTCGAGCATATGAAATATGCCAATATCCCTATTCCTCCGGTATGAATCCATCGCCCGCCTTGGACTCAGGCGAGAGCCACCATTTCTGGACAGACACGACCTAATACATGCTTCATCACAGCCTCGTCCCTGTGTTGCATATATATGGCCTCATATTTGCTCCTGTGATGAAGCCAATAAGCAAAGGGCGTACAGGCTCCTGCCGTTTCACCGTAAGATCATTGCGATTTTGCGAATGCGGGATGGTTCTTCCAGGGTGCAATATGCCCCACATGACCCCAATAAACGACAACCGAGATTTGGGAAGTGTGCCGCGGAGCTCCTTTGCAAGTTCAAATGGATGGCCCGCGTTTGGCCTTTGATCAGATCGGCAAACCCCTTTGATATCAGACGGTCTTATTTAACCCGCGTGAACATTGAAGAAGGAGGATGTGTATGTCTGTTAGCTCCCTGTCCTTGGCCACCATGCGCCATAAGGTGTTGTTAAATTTCGGATTGTTTTTTCTGTTTTTTCTTATGTATCTGGTCGCCGCGGTGATTCAAACCCCATCGTTTAAAGCGATCGCCGAAATACCTGCCTTGGGCATGCCCCTGGGCATGTTGTTGTCCCTGTTGATCTTCCCCGTGTCCTGGTTGATTATGGGTGTCTGGTTCTGGAGGTCCAAATGAGCTTAAAGATCCTTATCTCTCTGCTGCTGTCCCTGCTTGCTCCTGCCGTCGCATTCGCAGCCGATGGGGAACAAACTTCTGAATTGAATATTCCCATTGTTATCGGCTTTATCCTCTTTTTCGTCATCATCAGTATCTTTATCACCTGGTGGACCAGCCGATCGACCAAATCGGCCAGCGACTTTTATGTCGCCGGCAAGGGGGTTCCCTGGGCCCAGGTCGGCATCGCCATGACCGGCAGTTACCTGTCCGCAGCCAGTTTTCTGGGCTGCGCCGGAGATATCGGTGTTTTCGGCATCGACTCCATCTGGCTCTCCATCGGCTTTTTCGGCGGCTACATGGCGGTGCTGCTGCTCATCGCCGGTCCGTTGCGCAACATCGGCTCCTATACCGTGGCCGGCGCCCTGCACAGCCGCTATCCGGACGATCGCATCAAGCTGGCGGTGATGCTCTGCACCGTGGTAATATCCACCTTCTACCTGGTGCCCCAGATGCTCGGCGCCGGCCTGCTGTTTGAGATGCTGCTGCACTGGAATTTTGTGTGGGTGACCGTGGGACTGGGCATCCTGATGAGTATCTACATCATCTTCGGCGGCATGAAGGCCACGCTTTACAACCAGGTTATTCAGGCCACCTTTCTCTGGGGCACCATGGTCGTCCTGGTGGCCCTGGCCTACTTTACGGTGGGCCACGGCTCCTTCTATGGCATCCTCGACGCGGCAAATCAGACTGTACCGCCGATGATCGCCGCCAAAGACCCGGGTGTGGTGGCGGCCATCAAAGGGCTGCCGGCCGATCAGGCCATCGCCACCGCCCGGCAGATGCTGCCCGATGCCCCCTCGACCATGACCATCGGCGTCAAGACCAGCAGTACCCTGGCCATGGTCAGCACGGTCATCGCCCTGGTGTTCGGCACGGCCGGTCTGCCCCACATCCTGATCATGTTCTTTACCGTTCCCAGCGCCCGGGCGGCCAAGAAGAGCGTGGCCTTGTGCATCGTGGGCCTGGGCATCTTCTATCTCTGCGCCATTGTTCTGGGTTTTCTCCTGTTTCCCGGCATCTATCCGAAGCTGGTGGCGTGGATCTCTCAGGGACCGGTGGGCGTGGGCTTGGCCAAGAACATGGCCGTGCTGGAGATGAGCCATATGGTGGGCGGCACCTGGTTGATGGCCATCGGCGCATCCGGCGCCGTGGCGGCCATTCTCTCGACCTCGGCGGGTCTGATGATCACCGTGGCGTCGTCGGTCAGCCACGATCTGTATAAAGTCTATATCAACCCCAACGCCACGGAAAAGCAGGAGCTGGGCATCGCCAAGATCACCACCCTGCTCATGTCGGCCATCGCGGTTTCCCTGGCGGTATTGCTCAAGAAAGAGAACATCGCCTGGTTGGTTATGCTGGCCTTCGGCATTGCCGCCAGCGCCATCTTCCCGGCCATGCTCTCCACCCTGTGGTGGAAGCGCACCACACGTCAGGCCGTCATTGCCAGTATCCTCACCGGCCTGGGGGTTTCGGTGCTCTTTATCGTGCTGCTGTTTGTGAAAGGGGCCAAATATAGCCTTTTGGGACTGCCTGTGGCCGGCGGCCCCGGCCTCTTCGGGGTGGTGGCCTCATCCCTGATATTAATCCTGGTGACCATGATGACTTCCGATACCGGGAAGAACCCCGCGGAATTCATGGCCTTGGCCCACAGGCCGGATACGGAATGATATTGAACCCTAAGGGGTAAGTAAAACGCCGACCCTTCTTTGCCGGGTCGGCGTTTTTAGTGTCGGATGGTGCGACTGAAAAATGATAGCCAACACGCGCGTCAACCTGCATTGCCACTCAGTATTCAGCGACGGTGAACTGACTCCGGAGGCCCTGGCCGAGAGGCTGGCGGCGGCGGGCGTGGTCTTCGCCGCCCTGACCGATCACGACACCATCGAAGGATTGGCCCGTTTTCACACGGCATTAAAGCGGCACAACATCGGTTTCCTGTCGGGGGTGGAGATTTCCACGCAGTGCCGGGGCCGGGAGATCCATTTGCTGGCCTATGGCTTCGATACGCACCACAAGGAGCTCACAGCCACGCTCCAGTTGCTGCGCTATGACCGGCTCTCGCGGGTCCAGGGCCCCTTGCGGCGCATGCCGTCCCAACTCCACGTGCCGGAACTAGAGGGGGATCCGGCACCCGGCGTGGCGGCAACGGGCAAGATCGCTATAGAGGAGGCCATCGCTCTGGCGCACCGCGCCGGCGGCCGGGCCTTTCTGGCCCATCCCCTGAAATATGAGTCGGAACCCGAAAGGTTGGCCGCCTTTGTCGCGGATCTTAAGACCCTGGGGCTCGATGGGCTCGAGGTGACCGGCGATCACGGCGGTGGGCCGGAATGGGAAGCGCTGCGGGAACTGGCCCACGGCCAAGGACTTCTCATCAGCGCAGGAACCGATCTGCACACCATCGGCGGAGTGGACATATCCACCCTCGGCGTCGACATGCCCGTTGAAAACTGGAAGCGGTTCGTGCGCTCCATGGGTTCCGCCGCCGATCCAGCGGCGTCCGCCCGCGAGACAAACAAGGTTTCGGAAACGGATGTCGACCAGCCGGCGGTGCTACGGCGCTGGTCCTCCTTCCGCCCGCGGATCGTTTTGCCCTCCCTTTTGGCCATCGTATTGTTCGTCGTGGCGATCTGGGGGATGATTCTGCCCACCATGGAGAATATCCTGGTGGATCGCAAGCGGGAGATGATTCGGGAGCTGACCCATACGGCCTTGAGCCTCCTCGCCGCGGCCGAGCGGGAGGAGCGGGCCGGCTTGCTCAGTCGCCGCGAGGCCCAGCAGAAGGCCAAGGCGTACATCGGCGCCCTGCGCTACGGCAAGGAAGGCAAGGACTACTTCTGGATCCAGGATATGCACCCGCGTATGCTCATGCATCCGTACCGGTCGGATTTGAACGGCAAGGATGTGTCCGGCTTCACCGATCCGCGGGGGGACCGGATCTTTGTCCAATTCGCCCAGATCGTCCGTCGGCAGGAAAAGGGCTTCGTGGAATATGTCTGGCAATGGAAGGACGATCCGGGGCGGCTGGCGGCCAAGGAGTCATATGTTTGTGGCTTCAAGCCATGGAATTGGGTGATCG
>JBNKKA010000161.1:0-9817 GCA_050291585.1 Desulfobacteraceae bacterium | reverse complement strand
TGACGCATCATCAAAGATGACGGGTCATCAAAAGATGACGGGTCATCAAAAGATGACGGGTCATCAAATGATGACATCCGCAAGATGCATGCTACGGATGGGTTGTAGTAATGAATCCGGAGGTGATTCAGTTCAAATCAATGCAGATGCGTGTGAGCGGCGGAGATAGCGGCGACGGCCATTAAGCTGAGGGTTCCATGGAGGGTGCGAACAACGGCCTTACTCTAACGTGGACGCCGGGTTAGGTCAAGGGCAAGATCGACTATGCTTTTGTCGGATGGACGGGTTAGATGGCCTGATGATTCCCGCGCAACCGCTTTTTGATCACTTCCGAGGTCTCGAATTGTTGGCCTTTTTTGTCTATCCACCAGGCGTTGGTGAACTGGCTGCCGTCGGCATAGCCACGCTTATAACCGTAGTGCATCCCCCACATGAGGATGGTGAGGAGGATCAGGACACAGATGCCCGTTAGTGCGAATTTTTTCAGCATAGAACATTTCGCCGGATATCGAAGGCCCCTGGTTTTGGATTTCGGGGGAGGGACCGTCCGGCCACCCTAGTTTCGACGCCAATGGCTGAAACTTGAGGCGGAGAAGGGGTCGCGGCAGGCTTTCCGGCGTCCCACAGGGACAAACAACTCTTGACCCTGAGATGATTTTGCGCTTTTGTAGCCATTACTTCGCTGCACCTTACCCCTGAATCGAACCGGCCCCGTTTTTCCAATCCATTGGGTGACCTTGGAAGGGGGCCTGGCCGACGCGACCTAAACCGCTCCGCAAGTTAAAGAGAGGCACCGATGAAAAAGCACATCCTGTCCCTGTCCCTGACCCTGGCCATGGGGTTCCTCCTGATTCAATCGACCGCCGCCAGCGAGTGGCGCATCCCCGTCGGCCTCAGCTATGTGGGGGGCGCCTCGCAGTTTCTCGACCAGATCGAGGACAACCTGGAAGCGGAAGGTTACACCACAGACACCTTTATCTGGCCGGTGGGGTTGACGGTGCAGCCTTACTATGAGTTCGACTTTGGCCTGGGTGTCGGTTTTGGGGTGGGGCCGCTGGTGATGTTGGCAGGAGATGCCGACGCCACCCTTCTGCCGATGAACGCCAGCCTGCGCTACGCCTTTCTACCCCGGGCCAAGCTGACGCCCTATCTGCGCACCGGTTTGTCCTACGTCTTCGCAAGCGGGGATTACATCGAGGGCAGCTCGGTGGGTTTCGTGGGGGCCGTTGGGGTCGAACTTTTACGCCACAAACGGGTGGGGATCGGCTTCGAGATCGGCTACGATTCCTCGGTGGTGGAGATGGAAGATGGTGAGGAGAGAGAGAGGGTCGGCGGTGATCCCGACGCAACCACAGATATCCATCCCGTGGGCCTGATCATCAGCATCCAGGCGATTTTCTAACAACCTAGACCCTCGGGTTACTTATTGTTCGTCCGGCGTCCGGCGCGCGTCCTGAACCCGCTTGGCGCGGTCCATCGCGGGTCTGGTCGAACCCTACACCTGGGGCAGCATCACGTCTAACATGGACAAGCTACCGATTCTTTTTATTTCCCACGGTCCGCCGGCCATTGCCCTGAGTGACTGGCCGGCGGCCCATTTTCTGCGGGGCTTAGGCCCGCGGCTACCGAGGCCCAAGGCGCTGGTATGCGTATCGGCCCATTGGGAGACGGTGGCTCCTCAACTCACCACGGGGGGGCAAGGCGGCCTGATCTATGATATTCCCGGCCCGCCCCAGCTATTTGCCCGCACCTACTCGCCGCCGCGCGCCGATGTATGGCTAGAGCGGGTGACGGATGCCCTCCACCAACAGCGTCTGCCCGTAAGTCTCACCCCCGAGCGCGGCTTGGACCACGGCGTCTGGATCCCCCTCAGCCTCATTTATCCCCAAGCAGATCTGCCGGTATTGCAATTGTCCCTCCAGACAGAGGCACCCTTTGCCCACCATATCGCAGTAGGGGCGGCCTTGGCGCCGCTGCGTCACCAGGGGCTGATGGTTGTGGGCAGCGGGGGGGCGGTACACAACCTGGACGAGATGGGGCCGGGGGGCGCAGAGGCGGTTCCCAGGCCTTTTGTGCTGGCCTTTGATGCCTGGCTGGAGATGGCCGTCGCCGGCGGCGACATAAGCGCCTTGATGGACTTTCGGCATACGGCGCCCTCGGCCGAACGCAGTCATCCCTATCCGGCGGAGCATTTCCTGCCCCTGCTGGTAGCCGTGGGCGCCGCTGAGGGGGCGTCCGGCAGGCTCCTGCACCGTTCCTTCCTCAGCGAGTCCCTCTCCATGGCGGCCTATCGCTGGGATTGAGAGGTTCGGGGCAGGACCGATGGTTGATCCGTCGTCGACCAGGACTGCATCTTCTTGGGGCGTTTGCGGGCCTCAGGCGCCTCGCCCCGAATGTTCCAGCCACCCAGCCAACAATAGGCCTGGGCCAACCAGCGCATCAGGGGACGGACAACGGGTGTTTCGAAGAGAGCCATGCGTATCCGTATCCTTGGGGCGTTCACTGCTGTCGTTGCTATAGACCGCTTCCCTCATTCAAAGATACGTGAAATGTCCCTATTTACAATTGTTTTACACCGTATTGAACTCCCTGGTTGTGGTTAATGCCGGGCGCTCTGCCGGCCGATAATAACGGGAGCCGACATCTTCGTTTAAACCATACCGGAATCGATAGGGGGGCGTTCGTCACGCATCCAATGAGGACGCACCGCATGAAAGCAGTTATCCAGCCCTTGTTGGCCTTTTTCTCCGGCGGCCCCGCAGCACGCCGCGATCCAGACCTGCGCCGCAAAACCGTCATGATCAATATGATCACCCTGACGGCCATCGTGATTTTGATCCCCATGGGCGCCGTGGCACACTGGCAGGGCAACGCGCTGCGGGGATACCTCGATCACTGTTTGGCGGTGATGCTCTCCGGGCTCCTGATGTTTCTACATTGGCGGGACGCGTATGACCTGTGCGCGCGTTTCGGCGTCGCTGTCATGGGTTGCTTCTTTACCTTTCTGTTCATCACCGGGGGCAATGACCTCAGCGGGCATGTGTGGGTCTTCACCTTTCCGCTATTTGCCTCTTTTCTTCTGGGAGCCCGCATGGGGCTCTGGTATGCGGGGACAGTCTTTGCGATATTGGTGCTTTTCGGGTTAGGTCACCCCTGGCTGCCACCCGCCCACCGCATCTATCCCTGGTCCTTTACCCTCCGCTTTATTCCCGCCTTTTTCGTGGTCATCGTGTTTGCCTTTTTCTTTGAACACTTGAGGGGAAAAACCTTCGGTATTCTCCAAGGCCGCTCCGACGCGCTGGTGCGGGCTAACCAGGGGCTCGAGGCCGAAGTGGCGGAGCGACGCAGTGCCGAGCGTAAGCTGGTGGCCGCCCGTCGCCAGGCCGAGGAGGCCAATCAAGCCAAGAGCGAGTTCCTCTCCAACATGAGCCATGAACTCAGGACGCCATTGAACCACATCCTCGGTTTTACCGAGTTGGTGGTGGACGGTCACGCGGGGGATCTGCAGCCGCAACAGAGGGAATATCTCAACGACGTCCTCGACAGCAGTCATCACCTGCTGCAGCTGGTCAATGACATCCTTGACCTGAGCAAGGTGGAGGCGGGGCACTTAGAGCTGAGAATCAAACAGCTCGATCTCAAGGGGCTGATTTCCAGTAGCGTCACCATGATCCAGGAACGAACCCTGGGGCACGGTATCCATGTGGATGTTGACGTGGATACGCTTCCGGAACGCTATCCCGGGGACGAGCGTAAAATCAAGCAAGTGCTCTACAACCTCCTCTCCAATGCCGCTAAATTCACACCGGATGGTGGTCAGATCAAGATTCGGGCGGGGCTCAAGCAGGGCGGTCGGGAGGATTCCGCGGAGGTTTGGATCTCGGTGACGGATACCGGCATCGGCCTTGCGCAGGCCGACATAGATCGGATTTTTCAGCCTTTTGAGCAAGTGGAAAACAGCGCCAGCCGAAAGTTCCAGGGTACTGGCCTGGGGCTTTCACTCTCCCGTCAACTGATGGAAGCCCATGCTGGCTGGATCACGGCTGAGAGTGAGGGGGCGGATCAAGGCAGCCGTTTCAGCTTTGGGTGGCCGCGTCAGTTTTTGTCCCAATAAATCAAATCCCAAGCAGTATCAGTCTTTTGGTGCAGGCCCAGGGGCATAATGGGTCGTGATCCAGGCCTCGAAGTCCGCGAACATGCTTTCATCCGAGATCTGGTTGTCGGCGATGGTCTCATTGCCGTGGACAACTCGGATCTTGGCATTCAGCGGGGGCGGATCGGCCACGCTTGCGTCGCGCTGGCGGTGCGCTTCTATTTTGGCGCGCGCTTCCTTCCAGGCCGCCGCCACACTCCGATTGCAGACCGTTGCCAGGGGTTCGGCCGAAAAGGCCTCACCGGTGAGGGAGCGGATGGTGTCATGGTGGCCAATGCTGTTGCCCGGCTGCCAGTAGTGGCGGCTGATGAGGGGGCCCACAGCGGGGTTGTCGCTGAGGTAGCCCAGTTTCCGATCAAAATGGGCCCGGGTCTGGTAGACGGCCATCTGAGCCAGGAGATAGCCGTGGTAGGCGCAGGCCGACTCCTGGTTAAGGAGGTGGGGAATGGCCAGAAGGGGCCTGGGGCTGCAGCTCAGGCCGAGGATCCGGTTTTCTGTCCGGCGCGCCAGGTCAAGCACCGCCTCGGCGCTGAGGGCCTCCTCCGGTAGGCGGTAGAGGGCGCGCTCGAAGTAGGGCACCGCCAGGATGCTGCGTTCCCCGTAGGCCCGGAAAGGCTGAGTGGCCTCTATCTTGATACGGATCAACGTATCCGGCACCGCCTCGCCTGCGTGGTTGCAAGCATAGGTCTTCAGCCAGTCGGCGTCGCTGATGAGGCTGTCGCAGAACATGGATTGGGTTTCGGCATAGGCCATGGAGGTGGGTGGGTACTCCTGGGAGAAGCAGGGCGCGTTTTGGGTGATGTTGGCGAAATGCGCCGCGTGACCCCCCTCGTGGAAGAGGGTGCCTAGGCCCATGGAACCGCTGCCCACCTGGTCGGGACGGGCCAGGGAGGTGAAGTTGATCACCGCCGGGTGCCAGGTGCTGCCCTCGTAGTAACAGGGCCGAGGGCCGTGCATGAACCCATTTTCAAACTTGCCCTGACGGTCGAGGAGGTCGAGGGTCAGGGTGGCCCCACGAAAGTCGATTCCCAGGCGACGGAAGGAGAGCACCCAGCGCCGCAGACTCTGGGCAAAGGGCAGGTAGGGATCGAACTGGCGGGAAACATCTCCGCCGATGGCGTAGCGCAGGTTGTGGGGCGCCAGGGCATCGTCACCCCAGCGCTTCTTGAGGAGGGCGTACCCGCGCGCCTGGGCATCCTGTGTGCGCGCCTCGAAGTCGTCCAAGATGGCGAAGAGGGCCTCGCTTGTGAGCCCCTCCTCCTTGACCACCTTGTAGTCGAAGAAGTTGTCGGCCCCCATGGCGCGGGCGAAGCGGTTGCGCAGTCTGACCAGGTCGAGAAAGCCATTGGCCAGCGCCCATTGCTCAACTTCCAAGAGGGCTTGGTGGGAGCTGCGGCGGGCTTCCGCGTCGGGGTTGGCCAGAAGGTTGGCCGAGGCGGTGCTCAAGGAGGCGGGTACCCGTTGACCGCTCTCGTCGATGTGGGTCAAAGCCAGGGTTTTGCGGCGGGCGAAGAGCTCGCTCTCCGCCTTTATGAGGTCCTCGGCCAGGGTCTGGGCCTCGGGATTTTCGATGATGTTGCATTCGAAAAATTGTCGCCAGCCATTGAGACCGTGGATCAGACTATCTTTTTCGGAGGATGCCGGAGCGGCCTGGGCCACGGTCAAATGCTTGCGCACTGCCCTGAGACGTGCCCCGTCGGCGACGAATTGTTTATACGCTTTTTCTGCGGCCGCAAATCCGGCGTGGTCGTCACTGGTGCCCATGTAGGTGGACCAGAACAATTTTTCCTTGGCCTGGTGAACGGCGAGGTAGTCCGTGTTGAGGGTATCGAAAAAAGCCTTTGCCTTCTGCATGGCACCTCCGCTGGGGGTGAGGAGCCTCGGCGTCGATCGTCAGGCCTCACCGGGGCACAAATGTTTGAAAGCACTATTTTAAGCAGGGCGACCCGGAGTGACAAGGGATTTTCAACTGCGCAGTATCTTTCAGGGCACCCGGTAGAGCACGCAAGAGATGTGCATGCCGGCACCCACAGAGGCGAAAAGGAGCAGGTCGCCGCTGTCGATTTTGTGGGGGGGCAGATCCCCTCGCCGGATGAGATCCAGCATGGTGGGCAAGGTGGCCACCGAGCTGTTGCCCGCCCAGTTGATGGTCATGGGCATGATGTTGGCGGGAAGGTCATTCACCCCGTAGAGGGATCCCAGGCGCTTGATGATGGCCTGGTCCATCTTCTCGTTGGCCTGGTGTACGAGGACCTTGTCGACGTCGGAAAGGGTGACGCCGGCCTTGTCGAGAACCTCCTTGGCCACCTGGGGGACGGTGCGCACGGCGTACTTATAGATTTTGTGGCCGTCCATCTTGACCCAGAGCTCCTCCTCCCCGCGCTCCGGATTGTAGGATGGCCCCATCTTGAGCAGCTGGCCGTGGGCCAGGGTGTCCGAGCGGGTGGCATGGGCCAGGATGCCGATGGCTTTCCGACCGCCGCTGGACTCCAGGACGGCGGCGCCGGCGCCGTCGGCGAAGATCATGCAGTCCATGTCGTGGGGATCCACCACACGGGAGATCAGCTCGACCCCGATTACCAGGGCCCGGCGGGCATCACCCGAGGCGATGAAGTAGTTGGCCTGGATCAGGGCCAGGAGCCAGCCCGGGCACCCGAAGGGCAGGTCGTATGCGACGGTGTAGGGGTTCTCGATCTTGAGGCGCTGCTTGACCCGTGAGGCAATGTTGGGCACCTGGTCGGTGCGCTGGGTGGTGCTGGTGACATCCCCGAAGTTATGGGCCACGATGAGATAGTCGAGGGTCTCTCGATCCATTCCATCCAGGGCGCGTTCGGCGGCCGCCAGGGCCAGGTCGCTGGTGGTCATCTCTTTTGTGGCATAACGGCGCTCCTGGATACCCGTGATCTCTTCCAATTTCGCCACGATGGCGGGATTGGGGCGCTCCAGACGTTTACCATCGGGGCCGAAGAAGCGTTGTTTTAAAAAACTGCTATTGGGGATCACCCGGGGCGGCAGATAACTGCCCGTGGCGGTAATGATGGCGTTTGACATGCGAGGCTACCTTAAATTTACTTGCTTTGAGATTTCGCGGCTGCATTGGATGCAAGGCTCAGAATTATCGGTTCGAAGCGTATCGGATACCATAAATGTATAGACGTTGATGTTTCCTTTGGCAACTTCAATTTACATCTCACCGGTTTTTGTTTCAGGTGCGCGGTAGCACGGTGCTAACTCTGGGGAAGCACGTAGAAAAAAACGGTGAAGTAGTGCAGGATGCTGCCGGTTAGGACAAACAGATGCCAGACGGTGTGGTGATAGCGCAATCCACGCCAGGCGTAGAAGGCGATTCCTGAGGTGTACATCAGCCCGCCGGCCACCAGCAGGGCGATCCCCCCGGGCGCGAGGGCGCCCAATAGCGGCTTGAAAGCCACCAGAATCACCCAGCCCATGCCTAAATAGATCGTCATGCCCACCGCGCGGTAAGTGCGTAAAGGCGTCGCCTCGACGACCACCCCTAAAAGGGCAAGTCCCCACACCACACCGAATATGCTCCAGCCCCAGGGACCCCGCAGGCTCACCAGGGTGAAGGGGGTGTAGGTGCCGGCGATGAGGAGGTAGATGGCGGCGTGGTCGAGGATGCGCAGGACGGCTTTGACCTTGGGGCCCGGTAGGCTGTGGTAGAGGGTTGAGGTCGTGTAGAGCAGGATCAAGGTGCTGCCGAAAATGGCCACCGCGGTCTGGTGCCAGGCATCGCCGTGCAAGCCGGCGATGACACTCAGAAGAATCAGGCCCACGATGGACATGATGGCCCCGACGCCGTGGGTGACGCTGTTCGCGATCTCTTCGCCGAGGGTGTACCGTGGTGTGCCGATATGCATGGTTTTTCCTGAAGTGGTTGGGTCTCGAGAACCTAGCCCGTCCCGAGACCTTATTTGGTGCGCCTATGACCAAGAAGATAGCGCAAATGAAGAAAAAGGCAACTCAGAAGGGAAGTAATCAGGTCGGTCTACAAATATTTTACATATTGCGGTCGTTGGCCATTCAGCTTGCTATTACCGGCGCACTGGCTGACTGGGCTCACAGCCAGTCCGTCAGCAGAAAACCGACGCCGATGCGGTTCGAATAGGCGTTGTAGTCGATGAGGCTCTCCCCGTAGCCGTTGAAGTACTGCACATACCCTTTGAGCCTGCGAAAGAGGGGGAAACTCCAGCCCAGCTTGACGGAGCCTTTGTTTCGCCGTCGCAGGTTGTTGCGCCAGATGGTCGAGAAGGTGTTACCGTTGGTATGGTAGGCCAGGGTCAACTCCCCATTGCCCACGTATTTCTCGATGTCCGGGTTGTCATCTCCGTGGGGATCGGCGGCATTGGTTTTTTCGTCCTCGGGGAGGCGATACCAGGGCTTGAGGCCTATGGCCAGGTTGTCCCGCTGGAAAATAAAATTGAGATAAATCCGGTTCCAACTGCGCGAGAGGGCGCCGCCTTTGCCGTTGGATTCATGGGTGAAGCCCACGGCGACGTCGCTGAATTCGACGTCGCCCAGGTGAAGATTGGGGCGGAACTGCAGCCAGAATTCGGGCTCGTGGTTGATCTCGCGGAAAGGGCTTGAAAGATCGTCGTTAAAGGCCTGCCAGTAGCTCTGATTGGTGTAAGCGAAGTAGAGATCGCCGTTTTCGGGAAAAATATTCTCGATCACCTTGTATTTCAGGCTGAGCTGGAACTTGATCTCGGTGTGGTCGATCTGTGAACCCTCCTCCTCGAAGGGCTCATTGTTGGGCGTGAAGTTATGGCTGTAATTGAGGAGATAATTGGGCCGGTGGGCGGTGAGGACGAAGGGGTTGTCGTCGCTCTGGTCTTCTGCTTCAAGGCGTTGATCGACTGGATTGAGGACATCCGTTTCCTGCGCTTCATCGTCGGTAGTGGTCTCTGCGGCCATTAGGGCTGCGGGTGGCAGCAGTGCTATGCAAGACAGCAGACCGAATAGTATCAGGCAAGTGACGGGAAATTTATTCAAGGGGTGGACTTCCTCTTCTGGCGTCTATCGTCTGTGGGCTTTCGGATCGGTCCTTAAGCCTGTCCTTTTTGATCGGGCGATCCTGAAATTAGGGCTTTATCTGGTAGGTGCCGTCGCAAGTGCTGCCACGGGGCTATAACACGATTGCGCTTACCTGTCACTGCCAAGGATGATCCCCCCCGCCGGGGCATATGGGTTTGGGATTTGGTGAATGTGGAAAAAGTTGTTGATAGTGTCAACATTGCGATTGACCCACCCCCGCCGAACAGGATAAGAATTAAATTTTCATACGGTTGATAGTCAGTGACCGACGCCCCGGATCCAACCCCTGTGATGATCGATTCTGATGAGGAGGAGGTGCGGATGTTCAGGTACGAGAAGCCGGACAACCTGGTGGAGCTGTTTGAAAATGCGGTCGCCAGCTTCGCCGACAATGATCTGTTCGGTACCAAACAAACCGATGGCGCCTATTCCTGGGTGACATACGGCCATGTTGGCCGGCGGGTGGACAACCTGCGTGCCGGGCTCAGTAAGCTGGGCGTTGTCAGAGGTGACGCCGTCGGCATAATAGCAAACAACCGCCCAGAGTGGGCGATAGCGGCCTTCGCCAGCTATGGGCTGGGTGCCCGTTTCGTCCCCATGTACGAAAATGAG
>JBNKKA010000160.1:0-9846 GCA_050291585.1 Desulfobacteraceae bacterium | reverse complement strand
AATCCTGGCTTTCACATGGCAATTTAAGCGCATTTGTAAAGTGTTTGAACTGGATCCGGTCTTTATTCGGTGTGTTTCTGTTAAAGAAGATAGGGTAAAATTGCGGCGAAGTGCATAAATCCTTCAGTGTTCTGATACCAATGCCCTCCAATATCTTCGACCTAAGAGGAACTGACAGCTCCCAGCGTACATGATTGATCGATCTGAAATCCCATCCAACTTTGTTCAGTTTCTCGCTATCATCGCCTCGCTCATAGATCCTAACTAAAAGCCCCGCTGTTTTAAACCGTGCTCGGAAAACAGCATTTTCATTCCGGTTAGGGTAATATCCATCATATTCTCCCCCAACGAATTCAATATCTGAGCATTGAGGAAACCAAGCATATCTGCAAAATAGCCAAAACAAACGGCTGCAGGCTTGCGGTGATTCGCAGAAAAAGTCGATAGCATACTCTGCCAGACTAATCTTCAGATTCGGCAATCCACTGCAAATGTAGTTAAGAAACTCCTGGTTTGATCGTGGAACAACTATGTAACAATAGGGCATGTATCCATCTTCAGGTTCATAGTAGACAGTCAGCTTATGGCCATGGTGGTTTAGATAGGCCATTTTCTCATAACCATCCAACTTACTGAATAGCCTCATCTGGTCTTGTGAAACTGGTTTCAGCTTGCCTAGTTTCTTCGTGATTTCAGAGTAGCTGTAGTCGCCAGATAGTTTTACGAGATGGATTTTCGGACTGATTCGTACGATTCCATTAAGCGCTTTGTTGACCAAACTGGCCTGGAATCGTTCTTCAAAGGCGGCTTTGTGGTGTGGTGTGTTAGGCATCATTGGTCGATCTGGTCCCCGGTTTCGAGCGGCCCAAACAACAAAAGGGCAGCCCCTTTAGAGCCACCCTTTTCCGCGTCGATTACCGACCATTTACCGACCAACTTCAGCACACATAAGTAACTGAAAGTATTGTATATGAATGGTGGAGGCGGCGGGAGTCGAACCCGCGTCCGAAAACATTCCACACTGATCTCTACATGCTTATCCTGAACTTTGAATTTCGCCCTTGCCAGTCTCCTTCAGGCGGGATGCTGGTAGAGCTAGTCCGTAAAGCTTTCACCAATATGTTAACGAACAATCCATATCGGCTATCCCGCTAGTCGACGCCCAATCCGGCGCTGCAGGATGGCACCGGGAGGACGGTAGCCTGCTTACGCGGCTACGGCGTATTGATAATCGTCAGCGATTATTTTAGTTTCCCACCGTTTTTACGAGCCGATGAGAACTCGGCATGCAATCAGAGCTTCTTTATCCCCGTCGAAGCCGTTTCGCCCCCATTTTTTAAAGAACAACAGCATGTTATCCATATTTGGCAGGTGCTGTTTTATGAGTGAATCTAACGCACAGACTTGCGCTTGTCAATGCGCCGTGTGGCTGATGGACACTATTTATAATTTTTGCGCTCGCGGTCCAACTCGCGTTTCTGGTCGCGCTGGCGAATGCTGTCGCGCTTGTCGTGTTTGCGTTTGCCCTTTGCCAGGGCGATGGTGATTTTGACCTTGCCACCTTTAAAATAAAGGCGGGTGGGGATGAGCGCGTGCCCCTTTTCGTTGACTTTCCCGTATAGCTTGCGGATCTCGTGCTTGTGCAGCAGCAGCTTGCGCACGCGCAAAGGGTCGTGGTTGTTGTAGTAGGCAAAGGGGTAGGGGCTGATGTGTATCTGGTACACGTAGACTTCACCGTTCTTGATGCGCGCGTAGCTGTCCTTGAGGTTGGCCTTGCCCATGCGCAGGGATTTCACCTCTGTGCCGGTTAGAACCATGCCGGCCTCGATCTCATCCTCGAGGAAGTATTCGTGGCGGGCTTTCTTGTTCGCCGCGATCAATTTTTTGTGATGTTCTTCTGCCACCCCGTTTTGTCTCCTTCAAATATATAGATCCGGCCAAAGCTGAGCCTGGGTTAATCCCTGCCGTTGGGGGCGTAAAGGGCTGCAGCGAGTGCTTCGCTGTAGCTGTCTTCAAGGAGGCTTTCGATGGCCGCCACGGTTGGCATTTTCAGGGCGGTTTCGAAGAACTCCTGGGCGTCGCTGAGGCTCAGAGCCCTGACCATGCGTTTGATTGCCGGCAGGGATTGGGGGTTCATGCTGAGTTCGTCCAGTCCCAGCCCCAGAAGGATGGGGATCATCCTGGGGTCGCCGGCCATTTCGCCACACATATAGGCCTTGACGCCGGTCTCGCGACTGACGTCGGCCACCCGTTTGAGCATCCGCAGAATGGCAGGGTGAAGGGCCTGATACATGTGGGCCACGTGGCGGTTGCCGCGATCGATGGCCAGGATATACTGGATCAGGTCGTTGGTGCCGATGCTGAAAAAATCTACCTCTTTAGCAATGAGGTCGGCGGTGATCACCGCCGAGGGGACTTCGATCATGGCGCCAATGGGTATGTCGGCTTTGAAAGGAATGCCCTCTTTGTCGAGGCACTCGGCGGTCTGCATTAGCAAGCGCTTGGCTTCGCGAACCTCCTCCACCGAGGAGATCATGGGAAAGAGAATGCGCACATTACCGAGCACGGCGGCGCGCAGGATGGCGCGCAGCTGTGTCTTGAAGATCTCGGGGCGCTGAAGGCACCAGCGGATGGCGCGCAGTCCCAGGGCCGGGTTGACTTCATCTTCAGGGGAGATGTAGGCCACGGCTTTGTCCCCATTGATGTCCAGAGTGCGGATGGTGACCGGCTGGTTGGGGACAACGTCGATCACATCCTTGTAATTTTCGTACAGGGCCTCCTCCGCAGGGAAGTCCATGCGGTTGAGGTATTGAAACTCAGTACGATAGAGTCCGATGCCCTCTCCACCGCGATCCCTCACGGCGACAACCTCTTCGGGCAGCTCGATATTGCCCATCACCTTCAGCCGGCAGCCGTCGGTGGTTTCGGCGGGCAGGTGGCTTTGGCGGGCGATGACGGCTTTGAAATTTTCGTAGCGTTCCTTGCGATCCTCGGCGTCGATGAGGGTGTGCTCGCTAGGGTTGATTACCACGATGCCGGCGCTACCGTCGACGATGATGATGTTATCATTGTGGATGGTTCGCGTGGCGCGTTCCAGGCCGAGGACAGCGGGGATCTCGAGAGTGCGCGCGATGATGCAGGTATGCGAAGCTTTGCCGCCGTGGTCGGTGACGAAGCCCATGATGCGCTCCAGCTGGATCTGGCTGGTTTCAGCCGGAGACAGGTCGGGGGCCACCAGGACGACCCGTTTATCGATTTTTGCGATATCGACCAGGTCGGCACCCACTAAGCTGTTAAGGATCCTGTCGCTGACGTGGATGATGTCCTCAGCGCGATCCTTGAGGTACTCGTTCTCCATGTTCTCGAACATGGGGCGCACGATGGAAATGGTTTTTTTGAGGGCCCATTCGGCGTTGACGCGCTCATCCTTGATGATGGTGATGGTGCGGTCGTAGAGCATTTTATCCTGGAGAAGCACCTTGTGGGTCTCGAGGATATGGGTGTGCTGGCGGAATTCGTCCGGGGTGTCGTCAATGATGGTGGCCAGCTCGTCGATGGCCTTTTTGACGGCGGCTTTGAAGCGGTTGATCTCCTTCTCAAGGTCGCTATCGCCGATGTAGTATTTTTCCACTACATCGACGCCGCCCTTTTCCACCAGGTACGCTTTTCCGATGCATATCCCGGGGGAGCCTGGAATGCCTTTTAGTATGGTTTCGCTGTGCGACATGGTGCTGCTACTCTCCAAATCCATTTTCTACGAGGGCCGCGATGCGATTGAGGACATCCATGTCGGCGGATGAATCGATGTGTACCGTCACGTCGGTGCCCTTGATGCAGGCCAGGGTCAACAGGTCGATGACGCTGGCGGCATCGGCGGTCTCTTCGCCGTTGCTGACCCATACACCGCTACCGGCTTTCTGAGCCAGGTTGGCGATTTTGGCAGCCGAGCGCGCGTGCAAGCCAAGTTCGTTGATAATGGTCAGGCTGCGGCTCAGGCTTGGGTTCGGGCTATGTCCCGGGCCGGAACTTTCTGTGTTCATGTTTTTGGTTGGTCCCAAAAAAATAAAAAGGGGGAATCCCCCTTTTTGTGAATATCAATTTTTTATCAGCAGTGATGGGTGATGTCAAATGCAAAAGATTGACATCAAATGCAATTGCCGATAGAGAATTCACAATAATTTCAAGGGGAATTAAAATAGTTGGCCGACGCAACATAAGGCGTTGCCAGCTGAAATCAAGGGGGACGTTAAAATAACACCCCTCCCTCAGGGGCATTACCAATGACAGGCGGTCTTGGCGTTCACAAAAGGCTAAGGCGCGGGAAAGGACGATGCGAATGGAGCGGCAGTTTGTTATCGATGATCTTCAGTTGGGCGAATCCTGGCGGCTGTTCAGAATCATGGGCGAATTTGTGGATGGGGTGGAGAATCTGCACGATATCGGTCCGGCGGTGAGTATTTTCGGCTCTGCGCGCACCAAGCCGGACAACCTGGTCTACAAGCAGGCGGAGGAGATCGCCACCCGGTTTGTCAAAGAGGGGTTTGCCGTGATCACCGGCGGTGGTGGTGGGATCATGGAGGCCGGCAACAAGGGCGCGGCCGAGGCGGAAGGCACCTCGGTGGGGCTCAACATTAAGTTGCCTTTCGAGCAGGAACCCAACCGTTTTGCTAACGTGCAGCTGGATTTTAGATATTTTTTTATCCGCAAGCTGATGTTCGTCAAGTTTGCCGCCGCTTACGTGGCGATGCCCGGTGGTTTCGGCACTCTGGATGAGCTTTTTGAGGTGGTTACCCTCATTCAGACCCACCGCATCAAGCCGTTTCCCATTGTGCTGGTGGGCACCGAGTTCTGGGGCGGCCTGCTGGAGTGGGTCAAGGCGCGTATGCTGGCCAATAATCTGATTTCAAAAGAGGATCTCGATATCATCCAGATCCTTGACGATCCCGCCGAGGTGGTCGAAGCGGTCAAAAAGGTCGTGATCGTGTGAAAGGTCAAACCCCTCCCAACGCAGAAGATGCCACAGCCCGGATTGCCACTCTGGAGAGCGAAATTGCACGTCTGCGAGGGGTGGAGCAGGCGGTTCAGCGCCAGAACGAGTACCTAACCGCCCTGCACGCTGCGGCCCTGAGCCTTATTGAGAATCTGGACCAGAAAGAGCAACTGCAGGCCATCTTGCGCCACGCCGCCGCCCTTGCGGAAACGCGCCACGGTTACATTTACCTGCTCGAACCCGATGGGCAACGCCTCCAGATGCGCGTGGGGATGGGGTTTTTCACCGGCCAGCTGGGGCGCCAGGTGGTTTGTGGAGAAGGTATGGGGGGCAAGGTCTGGGAGCTGGAACGCCCCCTGGTGGTGCCCGATTACCGCACCTGGCCCGATCGCTTGACCGACAAGGTGCTTGACGGTCTGCGCTGTATCGTGGGGCTGCCCCTCATGTCCGACCAGGGGGTGGTGGGTGTCATCGGACTGGCTCACGTTGACCCGGAGGGCGAGTTCGAGGAGGCCGATGTTCAGAATCTGGAGCGCTTCGCCGCTCTGGCCCTCATCGCCTTGGAGAAGGCCAACCTCTATGCCGATGTACGCCGCGAGCTGACCGAGCGGCGTCGGGCGGAAGCACGCATCAAGCTGAGCGAGAGGCGTTACCGCACCTTCCTGGACGCTTCCCCGGATCCCATCGTAGTTTATGATATGGAGGGGGTGGCTACTTACGTCAACCCCGCCTTCGAGCAGACCTTCGGTCTCTCCAGGGACGAGCTCATCGGGCACCAGATCGACTTTGTCCCCTCTGAGAGCTGGCCCGAAACCCGCCTCGCCATCCAGGCCATGAAGCGCGGTCAGAAGATCAAGCTCTTCGAGACCCGTCGCCTCACCCGCGATGGTCGCAAGCTGGATGTCCAGATCAGCTCGACCCTTTACACCAGCCCCGACGGAGAGGCGGTGGGCAACATCGTCACCCTGCGTGATATCAGCGCCCGTAAGCGCGCCGAAACGGCGCTTAAAAACTACCATGATCATTTAGAGGAGCTGGTCCAGGAGCGCACCGCCGAGTTGGCGGAGGCCAACGAGCGCCTATCCCAGGAGATCGAGGAGCGTAAGCGTGCCGAGACGGCCCTGCGGCGCCGGGAGAAGGAGCTCAAAGCCCAATCCGGGCGTCTGGAAGAGGTCAACACCGCGCTTAGGGTGCTTCTCAAACAGCGTGAAGCGGATAAAAGCGAGCTGCAGGAGAACGTTCTCACCAACGTCAAGGAGTTGGTGCGACCCTACCTGGCCCGCCTGGGGCGTAGCCGCCTGGATACTAGCCAGCGCATGCTCATCGAAGTGCTGGCTGCCAACTTGGAGAGCATTGTTAGCCCCTTTGTGGGCAAGCTCTCTTCACGCTATTTTAACCTGACCCCCATGGAGGTCAAGGTGGCCGGCTTAATAAAGGAGGGTCAGACCAACAAGGAGATCGCCGAATTGCTGGCCCTCTCCAAGAACACCATTCTTTTCCACAGGTATAACATTCGTAGCAAGCTGGGTCTTAAGGGTCGCAAGGTGAACTTGCGCTCCTACTTGCTCTCATTCGAAGAATGAGACGCTCTTTTTTGTGGCGTGCGCCTTGCGCTTGTTGTCTTCGCCTCATCTCTGACTTGATCCTGTCTCGCGCTCCCAGGCCGATCTAAGATCTTTGCCGGCAATATGCGACCCCGACGTTTCAACCACGGGAGTGTATCGGAATAATAGTTGTTTTTTACCACTATTACCCCACTGATTTATCATACTTTGGTTTGGATTTAATGAATCATTAATTAATTAAATTGGTTAAGATTCAATGAGCCTTGCTTTGTCATCCTGGAAGGTCAATTTCATTATTATTTCCTTGACTACCATTGGAAAGTCTTGCATAGGTGGTTTTAGATAATGAATAAAATTCATTATATGGGTTAATGGCCAATTTGAAGCACCTACTGATGGCACGCGAAGGCGCCTTGCACGAGGATTAGAGCCAACCGTTGCCGCGAACTGACTTTAGTTATCAATACAGACGTTGGATTTATGACGAGCCTCTCGATTTCGGAAGTCACCCTGACCTTTGGCGGCCTGAACGCCCTCACCGCTGTTGATATGGAGATCAAGCCGGGGCTGATCACGTCGGTCATCGGTCCCAACGGGGCGGGCAAGACCAGCCTGCTCAACTGCATCTCTGGTTTCTACCATCCCACCCGCGGTGAGATCACTTACGGCGACCGCAAGCTGACCCACGCTTCACCCCACAATGTGTCTACCCTGGGGATCGCGCGGGCCTTTCAGAACCTGGAGTTGTTCAGTGGTATGACGGTTCTGGACAATCTGCTGCTGGCACGCCACAAAAACCTTTCCTATAGCTTCCTGCACGCTCTTTTCTACTTCGGCAAGACCTCCCGGGTGGAAGCTGAGAATCGCGCCTATGTAGAAGACGTCATAGATTTCATGGAGCTGGAGGCCTACCGCAAAAAGACGGTGGGGTCTCTGGCCTATGGCATCCAGAAGCGCGTCGAGGTGGCCCGCGCCCTGACCTTGGGGCCCGAGGTGCTTCTTCTGGACGAGCCCATGGCGGGCATGAACATCGAGGAGAAGGAAGATATGGTGCGCTTTGTCCTCGATATTCAGAAGGAGCGCGACACCAC
Organism: Desulfobacteraceae bacterium; assembly: GCA_050291585.1. Lineage (GTDB taxonomy): Bacteria > Desulfobacterota > Desulfobacteria > Desulfobacterales > Desulfosarcinaceae > JASJCL01. Next base: position 2,200 of record JBNKKA010000160.1, on the reverse strand, counting down.
CGTCGTGTTGGTGGAACATGATCTGGGGGTAGTTATGGATATTTCAAACCAGATCTACGTTCTGGATTTCGGTGAGGTGATCGGTTCGGGTGCGCCGGACGAGGTGGCCCAGAATCCCAAAGTGATCGAAGCATACATCGGTGAAGAGTGATCTCCCCCATGGAAAACCACGACCATCTGACTCAGTACACCATTCCCCAACTCCTGCGCTGGCGGATGCTGAAATCCCCCGATAAGGTGGCCCTGCGCGAGAAGGAGTTCGGTTATTGGCGCTCTTATACCTGGCGTGATTACTACGAAAAGGTGCGTGATGCGGCCCTGGGTTTGGCCAAGATCGGCCTGTCCGCCGGCGACAAGCTGGCCCTCATTGGGGATAACATTCCTGAGATGCTCTTCGTGGCCATCGGTGCCCAGTCTCTGGGAGGTATCTCGGCCGGCATCTACCAGACCAGCCTCCCCGATGAGATTGCTGGTATTCTGGAATACCTGGAAGTTTCCGTGGTGTTCTGTGACGACCAGGAGCAGGTGGACAAGCTGGTGGAGGTGCGAGACAGAATCCCCGGCGTACGGCGAGTGATCTACGAGGATCCACGTGGAATGCGCAGTTACCAGAGTGACGACTGGTTCCTGGATCTCGAGGATCTCTACCGCCTCGGTGAGCCGGATGCGGACGGTACGGAGGCCCGCTTTGAAGCGCTGGTGGATCAGGGCACACCCGACGATGTCTGCCACCTCTGCCTGACCTCGGGGACCACCGGCCTACCCAAGGGGTCGATGATGACCCACCGCAACTACATCAACATGGGCGTGCAGATCACCAAGGTGGATCCCCTCGAGGCCAACGACGAATACCTCAGTTTCCTGCCTTTTGCCTGGATCGGCGAACAGATGAACTCCTTCGGGGTTGCCATGGCCACGGGGATCTCGATCAACTTCCCCGAAGCGGTGGAGACCGCCATGGAGGATCTCAAGGAGATCGGGCCCCATTTCATGTTCGGCGCCCCGCGCATCTACGAGACCATTCGATCCCAGATCTGGCTCAAAATCGACGAGAGTTATTGGCTTAACCGCAAGCTCTACAACTTCTTCATCAAGGTAGGGGAGCGCGCAGCCGGCTATAGCATGACGGGTAAGCGTATGCCTCCCTTGCTGGCCCTGCAGGCCTGGCTGGGGCGGCAGATGATTTTTCGACCGCTCATCAACCAAATCGGCCTGTTGCGCCTCCGGCGAGCTTATACTGGTGGCGCCGCCCTGGGACCCGAGCTTTTTACTTTCTACCAGGCGATCGGGGTCAACCTCAAACAGATCTACGGGCAGACCGAGATCACCGGCATCGCTTACATGCACCGCGACGGCGACATCCGCTCGGATACAGTGGGGATGCCCCTGCCGGAGACCGAGTGCAAGATCTCGGAGGAGGGCGAAATTCTCTCCCGTTCTCCCTCGGTGACCGCCGGCTACTATAAGCTGGACGACAAGACTGAAGAATTGCTGGAGGACGGCTGGCTGCACAGCGGTGACGCCGGTTATATTGATGACAACGGACATCTCGTCGTCATCGACCGCGTCTCGGACGTGATGCACAACGAAAAGGGCGATATGTTCAGCCCCATGTTCCTTGAGAACCGCCTTAAGTTCAGCCCCTATATCAAAGAAGCGGTGATCTTCGGAAACCAGCGGGCCTATGTTGCCGCCCTGATCAATATCGACCCCATCGTAGTGGGCAAGTGGGCCGAGGACCGGGGTATCAGCTTCACCACCTTCATGGACCTCAGCGCCCAGCCCGAGGTGGCCGAGCTGGTCTGCCGGGAAGTGGCCGAGATCAATGCCAATGCGGAAAAGGCCCACTTCAGAATCCATCGCCTGGCCATTCTCTATAAACTCCTGGACATGGACGATGGTGAGCTGACCAAGACCGGCAAGATCAGACGCAAGTTCGTCATGGAGAAGTACGAGGATCTTTACAAGGCGCTTTATGATCCGGCGGTTGAAGAGAAACAAGTGGCGGCCCACTTCCAATACCAGGATGGACAGACGACCTCGGTGGAGACGTCAATAAAGTTTTATACGATGCCGGACAGCAGTTAGGTGGGCCGTAAGCCCACTTCCAATACCAGGATGGTCAGACGACCTCGGTGGAGACGTCAATAAAGTTTTATACGATGCCGGACAGCAGTTAGGTGGGCCGTAAGCCCACTTC
>JBNKKA010000159.1:0-9889 GCA_050291585.1 Desulfobacteraceae bacterium | reverse complement strand
CTCATCTGGGCGGCAGGCCGACGCCACTGCGCAAACCAGGGCCTCGGTCTGGGCCATCATGGCGACATAATCCATCTGGGCCACGTACCACTCTAATAGGGTGAACTCGGGCAGGTGGCGGTGTCCACGCTCCCCCTGACGGTGGCAACGCGAGAGTTGATAGATCTGGTCAAACCCTGCGGCCAGGAGGCGCTTCATGCAAAGTTCTGGGGAGGTGTGCAGGTAGGCGTCCCCTGCTGGTTGGGGGTCGATGTGGGCTTCCGGGGCCGGCGCGGGGATTCGGTTGGGGGTTTCGACCTCCAGGAATCCAAGACCGTCGAAAAAGTTTCGCGCGGCCCGGATGGCCCTGGCGCGCAGGCGGAGGTTGGCCAGGATGCGTGTCTGCCGGAAGCTGCTAGCTGGCAGGTTCATGCCGATGACTGGACCAGGTATTCATCCTTGGGACGGTCCTGGAGAAAGACGTGATCGTAAAGCTTGCCATCGGCGCGCTCATACCAGTCGTAGGCCTGCTGGCGACAGACCTTACAGGCAGAAAGGGGCAGGTGGATGGCCAGGATGTGCCGGCCGCTGTCGTTGCGGCTATCGATGGAGAGGGCGCCGGGGCAGTCGGAGCAGACGATCAGCTCCTCGTACTGTGTCTCGCTGATGCCGTCGGTGTCGTAGAAGATCCTGCGTTGGCGCTTGCCGCAGTCCGGGCGCTGGCGCTCCCGGGCGCCGTATGCCTCACGCTTGTGCCAGGTCTCCGTCACCCGGTCGCAGATCTGGGTGATCCAATCGGTTACTTCTGCACTCTGGCGGATCCGTTGGGGGTCGAAGTTGGGTTCCGTGAGGTGGCCATAGTCCAGGCCTGCCATGGCCAGGATGATGCCAGCGTTGATGTAGGGTAGGGCACCCTCAATGGCGTACCCCCCCTCTAGCACGGCGATGTCGGGTTTGAGTCGGTGGGTCAACTCGGCGTAGCCCTGGGCGGTGAAGTTCATGTTGGTGATGGGGTCCGAGTAGTGGTTGTCCTGGCCGGCGGAGTTGATCACTATTTCTGGCTGAAAATCCGACAGGATAGGCAGTACGGCGTTGTCGAGAGTGTAGAGGAAGCCCTCCGTACCGGTCTCCGGCGGCAGGGGAATGTTGACCGTGGTGCCAAATGCCGTGGGCCCTCCCAGCTCGCTCATGAAGCCGCTGCCGGGGTAGAGGGTGCGGCCGTCTTGGTGCAGGGAGATGAAGAGGGTGTCCGGGTCGTGCCAGTAGATGTCCTGGGTGCCGTCGCCGTGGTGGCAGTCGGTGTCCACGATGGCCACCCGGCGGATGCCGTAGCGACGACGCAGGTACTCCACCATGATGGCCTCGATGTTGACGTTGCAGAAGCCGCGCGCCCCGTGGACCACCCGATGGGCGTGGTGCCCGGGCGGACGCACCAGGGCAAAACCCCGCTCCACCTGTCCTGAGAGAACGGCATCGGCGATGGTCTTGGCCCCACCGGCGCTGATGAAGTGGGACTCGGTCATCACCGCTCGGGGATCGGGCACGCAAAAGTGCACCCGGCTCACATCGGCCACATCCACCAGATCGGGCTTGAGTTCTCGGATCCCCTCGATGTCCAGGAGGCCCTCCTCGAGAACCTGATCCTGGGTATAGAGCAGGCGCTCTTCGCGCTCTGGATGGGTGGGGCTGATGGCCCAGTCATAGGCGGGGAAGAAGACCAGCCCGGTTTTATGTTTGGCACGCAGCATGCGTTTTCTCCGCTTTTGGGTTCATCAACCATGAGCGGCGCACAAATAAGCCGCGCACTATTGAACCGCTATAATTGGCGCGTCATAGATTCCGCCACCGGATCGTACCCCTCGATCAAGCCGGGTTTGACCTGCACGCGTACGCGCATATTCTTGCCGGTGGTGTGGAACCCGCGCACCATGTTGAATTGTTGTTCTTCGATGATTTCGGTCTCCAGGTTGTCGAGATTCGCCCCCATGTTGCCTGCCTTTTTACGCAGCAGGTCAAAGGCGGTGGCCACGGCGTCGCTCATCTCAAAGTCATCGGAGATATTCTCAACGTAATCCTCACCCGGCGCCATGGCGATCTCCTGCTCGGTGTCCACGAAGAGGGCCACCTCGCAGGTGGTGCGCGCCAGGGCGGCGCCGATGGCGTTGGCCACCGTCCAGCGGGGGACCACATCGACGCTCTGGTCGCACATGGTGGCCAGGCGGAGGGCGAACTGCTGGGCTGGCCCACCTAAAATGAGGATGTGATCGGGGGCGATGCGACTGCCCTGGTAAAGCTCATGGACGGTATAGACCGGCTTACGGTTAATGCCAGCCACCATCTCCTCGGCGGCCGCCAGAATCTGGCGGCAGGCGCTGTCGAAGATCTTCTCGGCGGTTTCACTTACCGTGAGGGAGAGGGTCTGTGCCAGGGGTTCTAAACCGGCTGTGGCCTTCTGCTTGTCGCCGCGGTCGCTGAGCCCCAGCACCACCATGGCGTCGGTGGGAGTAGGGACGGGGCCATCCAGGGCCATGGGCGCCCCCAGGCGATCGGGGCCTACCCGCAGCTCATCCCCATCGATGTGGACGGCGCTATCGCCCCCCACGCCGATGGATTGGGTTTTAAGGGCGCGGATGAGGGTTTTATACTCCCCGATCTGGATCCCCTGGGGGGCCAACAGGGGCACCCCGTCGATGAGGATGGCCATGTCGGTGGTGGTCCCGCCGATATCCAGGAGCAGGGTGGTGCCCGACGGGGGGGCGAAGGCCAGGGCCCCCATGACGCTGGCGGCCGGTCCCGATAGGATGGTCTGGGCCGGATAGTCCACGGCGCTTTCAAAGCTCATGTTGCCGCCGTCGGGCTTGAGCAGGCGGATGGGCACCTCCAGCCCTTTCTGCTGAAGGGATCTTTGCACGGCCTGGAAAAATTCTCTATGGATGGGATAGACCGAGGCGTTCAGAAAGGTGGTGGCAATGCGGCGGGGGAAGTTCAGGTCGCCGCTGATGCGATGCCCCAGGAACAACTGGTCGAAATCGTCTCCGATCAGATCGGCAATGGCCAACTCGTGATCGGGGTTGCGGGGTGAGAACTTGCCCACCACGCCCACCTGTTGGATGCCGGCGGTCTTGAGCTTTTGCGCCACCTGGTGGACCTCGTCGGGGTCGATGGGTTTGATGTCGCGTCCACGGTGATCTATGCAGCCCGCCACCGCATAGTAGTGGTCGTTGGTGCGAAACAGGCGCGGATCGATACCCGGCCCGGAGGAGACGATCATACCCACGGGCGCCGTGCGCTTCTGGATGATGGTGTTGGTGGTCAGGGTGGTGCTGAGGACCGCGCGGCGTATGTCGGCCGGGTCGATGCCCGCGGTGATTTCGTCCAGCCCTTGCAGAATGGTGCGGAAAAGGTCCTGGGAATCGGTGGGCACCTTGACTTCCCGCAGAACGCCGCTATCGCCTAAAAGTACCACGTCCGTATGTGTACCACCTACATCCAAGCCGATGATCATAGGTCCGTCCCGGTTGAGGTAATGGGTGGTTTCCAATTGTAGTGCTGAGTGGATGTGCTGCGTCGACGACTGCGATGGTGATGGTACCGAAGGTGTCAGCTAACTGGAACAAGTTTCGAAGTGCCTGTCGCCCCGGGGAATCTATGCGAAAGGCAGGTGCTTGTCAATACGGTGCCCACGTCCATCCGGTTGGCTCTCGGCCAGCGAATTTAGCGTTGACTGGCGCCGCCACAATAGATAACTATAATCGCTTATATATAACTGATGGCGGCGACCTTCCTGCTGGGAAGGTTTTTTTTGCCGCCGGTCTTCTTTAAAGGTGAAAAAATATCTGATGATCCAACTGATTAAAGGCTTCCGCGACATTCTGCCCACAGACGTACCCCTCTGGCAGCACATCGAGAAAACCGCCGTTGACCTGTTCGAGGCCTATGGGTTTGCCGAGATTCGCATCCCCATCATGGAGAAAACTGAGCTCTTTGCCCGCAGCATCGGCGAGACCACCGACATCGTCGAGAAGGAGATGTACACCTTCGCCGATCGCCAGGCCGCCAGCAAAAAGGGCGACACCCTCCTCACCCTGCGACCCGAGGCCACCGCCAGCATCGTGCGGGCCTATATCCAGCACAAGATGTATGCCGGCGATCCCCTGCACAAGTTCTACATGACGGGCCCCATGTTTCGCCGAGAACGCCCCCAGAAGGGACGCTACCGTCAGTTCTACCAGATCGACGCCGAGATATTCGGCACCGACTCGGCCTATGCCGATGTCCTCCTTATCGCCATGCTGACCGAACTCCTCCAGCGCCTGGGGGTGAACGACACCAGCGCCCACATCAACTCCCTGGGCTGCCCCGAGTGCCGGCCATCTTATCGTGAGGCCCTGACGGCATTTATCGATGTGCGTGCGGATAAACTCTGCGAGGACTGCCTGCGCCGCAAAGAGCGGAACCCCCTGCGCGTGCTGGACTGTAAGGTGCCCGCCTGCCGGGAGGCCATGGACGGCGCTCCCGAGCTGATTGACCACCTCTGCGACGCCTGTCGGGACCACTTCGCCATCGTCACCGAGAGCTTAGGCGACCTCGAGGTACCCTATGCGCTCGATAAACGCCTGGTGCGTGGCCTGGATTACTACACCCGTACCACCTTCGAGATCCACACCGAGGCCCTGGGCGCCCAGAGTGCCGTGGCTGGCGGCGGGCGTTACGATGGCCTGGTGGAAGCCCTGGGCGGGCCTTCGATTCCGGCCAGTGGGTTCGCCATCGGCTTCGACCGTCTGGCCGAGATCGTCGCCCAGCAGCAGCCCGTGGAACCACCGACACCGGCCCTTTTCATCGCCGCCATCGGAGAAGCTGCACGCGCCAGGGCCTTCCCCTGGTTTATGGCCCTTGGCCAGGCCGGTGTGGTCTGCGACATCGAGATGGGCCAAAAGAGCCTCAAGGCCCAGATGAAGCGCGCCAACCGCGTTGGCGCCGCCCACGTTCTCATCATGGGAGACAGAGAATTGGAGCAGGGGGCCGCTATTTTGCGCGACATGGCCACCAAAGCGCAAAAAGAAGTTCCCCTCGAGAATCTGGTGGAGACACTGACCCAGGCGCTCAAGTGAAACCGGTCCAGATTGTTTATATTAACAACTGAACAATTTCAGATTACTTCTATGATTTAGAGAACACTGCCGTTAAACACCTGGTTTGCGGCTATTTTTGAAAGGAGCAATTCCAGTGGCTGATTTACTCGGAGAGATGCGCAGGAGCCACCATTGTTGTGAGTTGAGTGCCCGGGACGTGGGCAGCGAGGTCTTCCTAATGGGCTGGGTGCAGCGTCGGCGTGATCACGGCGGCGTTATCTTCATCGACCTCAGGGATCGCAGGGGCATCACCCAGGTGGTCTTCAACCCCGAACTGAACGCCGATGTGCACGCCAAGGCCCACGCCATCCGGAGCGAGTACGTCCTCGCCGTGCGCGGTAAAGTTACGCCGCGTCCCGACGGCATGATCAACCCCAACCTGGTCACCGGGGAGATCGAAGTGCTGGTGAGCGAACTGCGCATCCTCAACGACGCCCAGACACCGGTCTTCCTGATAGAAGATCAGATCGAAGTTTCAGAATCGATCCGTCTCCAGAAACGTCACCTGGACCTTCGCCGGCCGCGCCTGCAGCGCAACCTCATCACCCGTCACAAGACCGGTATGGCCGTGCGCAACTACCTCAACGCCAATGAGTTTCTGGACATCGAAACCCCCTTCCTGACCCGCAGCACCCCCGAAGGGGCGCGCGACTACCTGGTGCCCAGCCGCGTCAATCCTGGACAGTTCTACGCCCTGCCCCAGAGCCCGCAGCTCTTCAAGCAGCTTTTGATGATCTCCGGCTACGACCGCTACTACCAGATCGTGCGCTGCTTCCGCGACGAAGACCTGCGCGCCGATCGTCAGCCCGAGTTCACCCAGATCGATATGGAGATGTCTTTCGTGGGGGAAGAAGATGTCATGGGCGTGGCCGAGGGGATGGTGGCCGACGCCTTCCAGCAGGTTCTGGGGAAGACCCTCCAGGCCCCCTTTGCCCGCATGACCTATGCCGAGGCCGTGGACCGCTATGGTCTGGACAAACCCGATACCCGCTTCGGGCTGGAGCTCAAGGATCTATCGGAGATGATGGCCACTTCGGGTTTCAAAGTCTTCGCCAGCGTGGTCAAAAAAGGCGGCATCGTCAAAGCCCTCAACGCCAAGGGCTGCAGCACCTTCTCGCGCGGTGAGATCGACAACCTGACCGATTTTGTGGCCGTCTATAAAGCCAAGGGTCTGGCCTGGATTAAGGTCAAAGAGGACGGCTGGCAGTCGCCCATCGCCAAGTTCTTCAGCGATGAGGAAAAAGCCGCCATGACCGAAAAGCTCGATATGCAGCCCGGCGACCTGGTCTTCTTCGTGGCCGACCAGCCCAAGATCGCCAACGAGGCCCTGGGCCACCTGCGCAACTACCTGGGGCAGAAGCTCGGCCTCATTGACGAGACCGCCTACAACTTCCTCTGGGTGACCCACTTCCCCATGTTCGAGTACAACGCCGACGAGAAGCGCTACGAGGCCCTCCACCATCCCTTTACGGCGCCCCTCGAGGCCGATTACGAGCTCCTCGACAGCGACCCCACCACCGCCCGCTCGCGGGCTTACGACCTCGTGCTCAACGGCTTCGAGATCGGCGGCGGCAGCATCCGTATCCACGACATCGGTTTGCAGAAAAGGGTCTTTTCTGCTTTGGGCATGCCGCCCGAGACCTACGAGGAGAAGTTCGGTTTCCTCCTGGACGCTCTCGAATCCGGCGCCCCGCCCCACGGCGGCATCGCCTTCGGCTTCGACCGCCTGGTGATGCTCATGTGCGGTGAGACCTCCATCCGCGACGTCATCGCTTTCCCTAAAACCCAGAAGGCCTCCTGCCTGCTCACCAGCGCCTCCTCGGACGCCGCCAAGGCCCAACTCGACGAGCTCAGCCTGCGGGTCAAGGCCACCGTCCAGGCCGGCGATGCCTGAGGAAAAACCGGCCGGGACCACATTTTAGTCAAGCCCGAATTTTGGGCTTGACATGCCGACCGGCTTCCTCTATTAAGCAGGCTTTCCGATCCTCGGTAGCTCAATCGGCAGAGCGGGTGGCTGTTAACCACTAGGTTGTAGGTTCAAGTCCTACCCGAGGAGCCAAAAATACCAAGGGGTTAGCTTTTTAAGGCTAACCCCTTTTCTTTTCTGTGTGAGACTTTCCCACCGGCCGGCTCGGATTTCACCAATAGCTGAGCCAAAGCTCTCACTAGTCCGCAGCATTGTAAGCCTTCAGCTGGCTTTTTAACGCACCGGGCAGGCGAAGACAACTAGTTCACAATTGTAGGGCTCAACGAGCAGCCTTCATATGCTCCACCAACTCATCCAAAATATCAGCCCAATACGCATTCAGGTTCGGCATCACGTGCCCCATTCCTTTAAAAACCTTCAGCGTAGCTTTGGGAATGGCTGCAGCTGTTGCTTCACCACCAGCTAAGGGTACCATTGGGTCATCGTCCCCATGAACTACCATCGTTGGCACAGTGATTCTCGATAAATCAGCAGTTCTATCTTTTTGCGTCATTATGGCTAGGTAGTGTCGGATAACACCTTCGGGGTAAAAGCCCCGATCATAGTAGCTGCCGACCAGTTCGCGGTGGAACTCCTCGTCGAAGGGCAAACCTGAGCCGAAAATTACTCTTAAGAGCCTTGTCATGTAATCTACGTACCCTGCACGATCATCAGGAGATGGAGTCAGGAGCACTTCCATAACTTCCTGTGTGGGCATAAAAGCGGAGCGATTTCCAGTATGGCTGTAGATGGAGGTCAGACTGGAAACATGATCGGGGTGATTTAAGCAGATTGTTTGAGCAATATATCCCCCCATCGATGTTCCTACAATATGTGCTTTTTTTATATCTAGTGCATCAAGAAGACCCGCTCCATCGGCGGCCATATCCTCAATGCCATAGGGGACTGAGGTTTGTTCTCCCGCGAATAGGACACCAATCTTTTGCATAAGCTCATCGGCAGTCAGCCCCTCGATTCTGGACGACAAACCAACATCCCTATTGTCGTACCTGATTGCGTAAAAACCACGGTTTGCTAGAGCATTACAGAATTCATCATTCCAGCATGGCAATTGTGCCGCCAAACCCGCAATCAGCAGGACGGCAGGCTTTGATGGATCACCGAACACGTTATATTCAATCTGAATACCGTTGGCTTCTATTGCAGGCATCATCCACCTCCTTTATGAAGTTGTGGCACTTGGTTTAATCGCAACAAGAGGTGCAGTTTGATTAAACCTCCCTGGTTCCTCTATCCTCTGCTCCTCATAGTATACGATCCTGAACGAATGGAAAGCCCGAAGCAACTCATTCTGTTTCAGGCAATAATTATCCCTTTCCCCGTCCAAAAAGGATTCAAAGATAAACACGCCGCTAGGTTTGAGACCGTCCTGAATCAAGAGGAAGAGGCGTCTGTCCAAGAATCGAATATTGGCGATGAGATCATATCGGTTTTGTGGGTTATCCCAGGTGTCGAGATCCGTACAGATGACGTTGATGTCCGGGTTTTGTGCTTTCAGTCGGTCAGTGGCGACCGTTGAAATATCCACCGCATCTACTGTGAATCCTTTTTCGGCCTGGAAAAGGATGTCCCTTCCGTTGCCGCAGGCTATGTCGAGGGCGTTACCGACGGAGGCAAGGGACCAGTATTTCGTCAGGATCGGTGAGGCTCAGATCCTCCCTGGTGCTTCAGATGGTGGGCGTCCAATTTTTTCCGTTAATTTTCTGCCATGATTCAGCTTAAGCAGACGAGAGCTTATACATCGACTTCAAAACGGTATTGTCAATTTCGCATGTTACACTATTTTTCCACAAAATACTCAATAACATTCCAGTATAAAAAGATATAATGAGTATCTCTGGGTTACATTTACCCTTTAAAGAATCGCCGCTGTGTGCTGGTTGCAGCAGTAGCCTTTATGCAGGCGTATCGGTATGACAGAGATACCGGGATCAGACCTTCGAAAATACCTGACGGATAGTCGCTGTGGGCGATGTTTACTATCGATGTTGAGGTATCCGAGCTTGTTCAGTTGACGCTTGTATACGAGCACCGTCTTCCTGGTTGTCCGCAACCATTCAGCCAGCACCGCATCCGTCTGCCGCACCTTCCGTTTCTTGGCCTGCTGCTCAATGACTATACGTAGCCAGAGGATGAGTGCCGGCCCCAAGTCCGTGTATGCCTCAGTTTGCAGGAACTTCACCGGAATCGTGAACACCTTGTTCGATTGAGGCTCAGTATGCCGCCCTTCAAGCAGCTTGATGATATCGTTTATCGTTTGACCCAGCATCGCCTTGTTTGCGTGATCAAAAGACAGCATGGGCAAGAATTCATCGACGTTGTAGTAGTATTCCGTTGCTTCAGATTCCTCGAAAAACTTGGGATCGTATTCCGCCTCTGCATCAGTCGGACTGAAGGTCACGTCTCGCTGACCAGGAGGACCGCAGGAAATGAAGGACACGTTGATGGGCTTGTCTGTAGCCCCCTGATGTTTCTTTACGGAAGTCACCAGATGTTTGAGCGAGAAGCCACTGAGAGCCCCTGTAAGGCCCTTTAACTTGTCGTAGGGATCTTGGTCCGGCTTCAGTCAAGGTAATGAACGGTTCCTCCCACGGCCGCAGCCACCTTGCTGATGCCCCTCCTGCCGCCTTCGTCCTAATCATAGGCGACGATGAAGTGTTCGACCTCCAGCGATTTGAAAATGCCTATCGCCTCGGCGGAAAGATAGCAGCCCAAAGTGGACACAACCAAGGGACGTAAATGATCCTGTAGCAGCCGATAGAAGGCGAAATAATCGAAGATCCCCTCCACC
>JBNKKA010000158.1:0-9907 GCA_050291585.1 Desulfobacteraceae bacterium | reverse complement strand
TGATGTCCCGGCATGCGATGCCGATGGAGGCCCCATATTTAATGACCCTTTGTCCCGCCGCAATCGCTTCCAGGGCGACCTTGTGTCCGACGGGCACCGGGTTCAGCACCGGGAAAGCGTCGGTGGCGCCGACGCAAACCCGGGTGCCGGGTTCGAGGGGAGTGAAGGAAACGGCCACATTGTCCACAGGGTCGATCTTAAAGAGTTTAATCATTCTATCTGTGACCTCATGCTTGTTCGGGATACAAGCTTCTGCTGATACCCCATTGTAATCCACGAATTTCCGCCAGGCCGCGTAAACGACCGATGGCCGTATAGCCCGGATTTGCCGGGGCTTCCTTGGCCAGGTCGTCGAGCATGGTATGGCCATGGTCCAGTCGGAAGGGTAATCTCCAATCTTTGCGAGCGGAGATTTTGCGGCGCTGCATCTCTGCCGTCAAGGCGCGCACTACCGCATACATATCGACCGAACCACCCAGGTGATCGGCCTCGCGTTGGGACCTCATCTGGGTGGTATATTTTTCTAAAAGCTTCAGTTTCGTAATATAAAACCAGGTTCCTAAAAAAAGTCAATAACCTCTTTTGCTGTTGGCGAGCTTTTCTCATCGATACATTCACTACTTATGCAGAACTCCCATATGATCAATAATGAATCGGATCTTCTTTGAGTTGGTCGAAGCGACTCAAAGCCGACCATTAGCGTCCCAAAGCCCATAAAAAATAAAAAAATATGTTCCATAATACGAAATTGTTTGTCATAAAGTAGACTTCTCTGTAATGATAACCATCAGGATTGGATTACCCTCCCCCTGGAGAAATTGCGCCGATCCATTGAAAGGGCCCTTGTTATAAGCTTGTCCCGGAATCCGACGGGCAGGCGCTAGGCGTCCCTTGACCCGCAGCGGATCTTGATTGTATTGGGATGTAGGCACCTATCCCCATCCGCGTGCTGAAATTTATCGTTTGGTTGGTTTACGATTGCCGGAATTTTCGAAGAGAGACCCATGAGTGTTCAATCGATTGATCGTGCCTTTGATATTATCGAGCTCCTTTCTCAGGAGACCCGCGGTCTGGCCATGACTGAGATCGGTCGGCGCCTGAATCTGAACAAGAGTACGGTTCACCGCTTGCTGGCGTCTGTCCGTGAGCGGGGGTATATCGAAAAGGATGCCGAGACCGGCAATTATAAGCTCGGACTCGGCTTTATTGAACTCGCCAGTCTTTACCTCAATAGTCTTGAGTTGAAAACAGAAGCGAGCCCATTTTTGAACCAGCTAACCCGGCTGACGGGACAAACGGCATTTTTGGCCATTATGGATGGGACCGAAATCGTCTATATCGACAAAGTCGAAACCTTTGACAGCCTCAGGCGCTACACCATTATTGGCAAGCGCCTGCCCATGCATACGACCTCGCTTGGCAAGGCCATGCTCTCCGGCATGAGCGATGAAGAGATTGAGGCGCTCTATCCTGGCAAAAAGCTTTCGGCGATGACCAAGAAGACAATTACCACCTTTGACGCGCTTATGGCCGTCATCAGACAGGTCAGGGCCAGGGGATGGTCCTATGATGATGAGGAGAATGAAAAGGGCACCCGCTGCGTGGGCGCCCCCATTTTTGACTATCGGGGTCGTGTCATTGCCGCCGTTAGCCTGGCGTGGCACATCGGCACTTATCCCGAAAAAACCTGGGACGACTATGCAAAGCAGTTGGTTAAATGCACTGCCGATATTTCCTTGAAAATGGGCTGTCCGCGCAACAAACTCTTACATCAACTGGCGAGTTGATCAGCCACGGGCCAATTGCTATTCGAAAACCTCCGCCCCCCTTCCCCGTCAAATATTGTGAACCAGGTAGCCCCCATCGACCGGAATTGAAACGCCGGTAACGAAACCGGAGGCTTTCCTGCTAGCCAAAAACAAGGTGGCACCCGCCAGATCAGCAAGCTCGCCAAATCGGCCGTAGGGCGTATGGTGAGAGGGAAGCTGCTGGCCCTCTTTATTGATGGACATTTGAGGGGCTCGACACCGCAAGGAATCTCTACGATAAGGTAGGCTTCAAATTGGTTGAGGAGCATAAGGCAATTGTTGCGGCTTGGGTGCAAAGCTCATGGGATGCATGGTCTATACACCACGACACAATTAGATTGTGGCAACCTGCCAAACACGCGCGTTTGAGCCGGTTCAACTGGGCCTCACAATAGTGCGATGCTATTGGCCCTCGCGTTGAATTTCTTGCGGGCCATTCAATGGTGCCACAGATCATAATCGTCACATGAGCACCGACGATAGTTGGCCGGGACAAAGGGAATCGGAGCGGTAGATGACGTCATATTGGTCTGGCCGGCGTTAGGATATTCCGTTTTCTCCTTAAAATGCTGAATGAAGCTTGCCAAACGGGGGGGATCGGCGGCAGCTGTTGACGTTTCCGCGGCGACGGCTGTGCGCATCGATTTACTTAATCGATCAATTCAATCTCCAGGCTATCTAACAAGCTGACCGCTTCATAGCGGTTGAATTTCGCCTTTTTAATGGTGTTCTGGTAGATGTTTATCTGATAGTTGGTGGCACCATTGAAATCTGCCCCTGTCAGATTTGTGCCATTAAAAAGACTGTTTGAAAGTTCGGTGTATCTGAGATTGGCCTCACAAAACTCGCCCTCCCTGAAATCCACACGGCGGGCCTCGCAATCTTCGATCTCTATCTCATTTAAACTGAGCCCAAAAAAACTGGAATCATTGATTACACATTTATAGAATTTTAGCGGGCTGCCCAGGGGGATGCTTGGCCAGGTCACTTTTGTCCAGTCTATGCCTATGGCCTTGCACTCATGGAAAATCACATCGGAGAAGCGACTGAAATCAAAGTTCACTACGCTCAAATTGCATAAGGAAAAACTGCAATCCATAAAGCTGCAGTTCTTGAATCTAGCTCCGCTGAAATCGCTTGATTTGAAGGTGCACTCTTCGAAAATGGTCGATCGGATCTCTTTGCCGGGAAAATTCTGGTCGGTAAAGTTCTTTGCCAAGTACTCTTTTACTTCGTCTTCGAGGCGTACCATTTTGCTCGCTTTCAGCGCCATATTCGGGCGCCAATTCGGCTGAGTTCAATCTGCACAAAGCTATGGGACGACTTGGTTTTCGCCTCATGATGTCGGCAATCGTCAAGTCAAGAGGCGAGCGAATATGTGAATTAACAGATTAGGGCACAATATCCCAAAACGACTTTGTTTGCCAGTCCTGCGACTAGGTCCTGCTTGGGCCTTGTCGATCAACCCCGCGATGTTCTCACCCGATGAAGAACTTTAAATATCCCATAATGATTGCGCCCATGAGTTCGAATGACACATACAAAGCAAAAACGCGTCGCGAAACCAGGGACCAGACCGCGGCCATGACAGGCAGGGTAGTGGTCGGGCCGGCAATCAAGAAGGCCAGTGCAGCAGCAGGACTCATCCCTTGTGCCAGAAGGCCGCTAATCATGGGCAAGGCGCTAAAATTATGGGTATAGGCGGGAGAGAACCCCCACTCATGCAGCGGTAACAATGGCCCACCCGTTTCCCTGCCCCACTGGAGCTCATTTCCAGAATCACGCCCTCCTTTGTGGTCTCGCAGTAGGCGTCCTAAGTGCTTCAAATAGAATTTAATAAGGATAATGGGGAGATAGCTTGTTGCGAGACCGTTCACGACGGTTGGGGTGTGGGCGCCAAATGAAAGCGACAATATTGGAAAAAAACCATGTCAATATAACACTATTGTTCAATATTTTACCGGCCTGATGGGCCATATTCTTGAGAAGCCTTTGTATATTGACGCTTAACACTGTGGCCATGGAATTGCAGAACGAACTCTGTGGGATTGATTTTGGGAAATGGCTTTATTCAGACAAAAAATTAGCTTCAATTCATTGATGCTTTTTTTTTAAAAAATTTGGCTTGACATCTTTGCTTGGGCTGTATTAAATGGTCAGACCATTTTGGATGATTTGACCCAATGATGGCGAGTCCCCTTTGAATTTGTGCTCAAGCAGCGTGGCGGCGGTGATACCGTAATCAGACCGGAAGTGGTGAAACCCATTGTTCAGGGAAGCTAAACAAAGCCGGATCTTCCAGGATGTCGTCGAACAGATCGAGGAAGCTATTCTCGATGGCGATTTAAGCGCCGGTGACCGCCTGCCTCCGGAGCGTGAGCTCAAGGAGACCCTCAAAACAAGTCGCAGCACCTTGAGAGAAGCCTTGCGCGTATTGGAGCAAAAAGGCCTTATCGAGATGCGCTTGGGCATGGGGGGGGGAGCCGTGGTCAAGGCGGTCTCCAGCAAGCAGGTCTCCCAGAGTCTGGGCCTCTTGATCCGTTCCCAGAAAGTCTCTTTGGAACAACTGGCAGAGTTCCGCGAACGCTTCGAGGGCGACATCGCCTCCCTGGCGGCCATCCGCTGCGAGGACCGAGATATGGCTCACCTGCGTACGCTTCTCGAGCGGGCCAAAACCCACGCCGAGGGCGGCGACGACCAGGCCGACAACTTTCTGGTGGTCGACAGAGAAATTCACCTCTATTTTGCCCATATGACGGGCAACCCCATTTTCATCACCATCCTCAAGACCGTTCACGACAACATCAATCAATATTGGAAGCGGTACCTCAAGATGACCACCCCGGAGATGAATCAGAACCTCGTCGATTTGTACAACATCGTCGATGCCATCAAAAAGGGGGATCAGGAGGGGGCTCGAGGGCTGGCCCAGGATCATGTAAGGCGCTTCACCGCCAACATGGAGCGTCATCGACAGGGGGCCCCTTCAATTACGGGGGGCCAGGCGTAGAGCGTCACCGGCGCTGATGGCGGGTGTCGCTGAGGCGGGTGTCGGGTGGTTTGATACCTGGAATTAATAGTGAAGTAACCAAAACCGTTGAGAGACTATGGCACATTTAGAACTGAGAGACATAACGGTCCAATTTGGAGGCTTGTTTGCGCTGTCGGATTTGAGCTTCGAGATCAAAACCGGTGAGATTGTAGGACTCATCGGTCCAAACGGGGCAGGCAAGACCACGGTGTTTAACGTGCTTACGGGCGTCTACCACCCCACCAAGGGGGACGTGCGCTTCAACGATGAAAGTCTGCGTGGCAAGCGGCCTTACGAGATCTTCGCCCGCGGGGTTGCGCGCACTTTCCAGAACATTCGCCTCTTTTCAAAGATGACGGCTGTTGAGAACGCCATGGTGGCCCGTCACTGCCGCTCCAAAAAGGGCGTCGTGGGGGCCATTTTCCGGACGACCTCCCAGCGAAAAGAGGAGCGTGCCATCGAGGATCGGGCCCACGAAGCCCTGGCCTTCATGGGGGTGGACGAGTTTGCCGACACGGCGGCGGAGAACCTGCCCTATGGCCATCAGCGGCGTCTGGAGATCGCCCGAGCCCTGGCCTCGGAACCCAAAGTGCTTCTACTGGACGAGCCAGCCGCCGGGATGAACCCGTCAGAAAGCTCGGCCTTGATGAAGGATATTGCGCGCATATCGGAACTGGGCATCGATGTGCTGCTAGTGGAACATGACATGAAGGTTGTCATGGGAGTCTGCAATCGGATTGTGTGTGTTGACCACGGGGTCAAGATCGCCGAAGGCGCGCCGGAAGAGATCCAGCGCAATCCCAAAGTGATCGAAGCATACTTGGGTCAACCCGCCAACAACTAACTCTAGGAGGAAAACGAAGATGAGAAACAAACTTTTTACGATTATGGTGATGGGACTGGTATTGGTGCCTCTGATGGTGGGCGGCGCCATGGCGAAAACCCTTAAAATAGGCTCCATGAGCCCCTTGACCGGTCCCTACGCTTCCGATGGCACCGACATCAAGAATGGCGTCCTGACCGCCATCGCGGAGTTTGAGAAAAATGGCGGTATTCCGGGTTACGACAAGATCGAGCTCTTCGCCCAGGATACTGCCTGCGATCCCAAGCAGGCCGTGGCCGCCGCCAATAAGCTGATCAACCTGGAAGTGGCCGGCGTTGTGGGCGCCTATTGCTCCTCCTCCACCATCCCCTCCTCCGAGGCCCTGGCCGAGGAAGATATCCCCATGCTGACCCCGGCCTCAACCCACCAGGATGTCACCGAGCGCGGCCTCCCGTACATGTTCCGTATGTGCGGGCGTGACGACGACCAAGCCCCGGCCGCCGCCAAGTTTATTCAAGAGGCTCTGGGTGCCAAGACCATGTTTATCGTGGATGACAAGACCACCTACTCCCAGGGGCTGGCCGATGGCGTGTCCAAGGCCGCCAAGGCGCTGGGTATCAAGATCCTCAAGCACGAGCACGTCAACCAGGGCGACAAGGACTTCGCTGCCGTTCTGACCATGGCCAAATCGATCAACGCCGATGTGTTTTACATGTCCCTGCAGGGATTCTCCCCGGCCTCCCTGATGGCTATCCAGGCCAAACGCGTCGGCCTGAAATCCCAGATCGTCACCCAGGACGCCGTCTTCCAGCCCAAATTCATGGAAGTGGCCAAGGATGCTGCCGAAGGCGTTTACCTGACTTACGGCTATACCGACACCACCACGCCGGAGTACAAGGCCTTTGAGGAACGCTACGTGCCCAAGTATGGCGCCATCGCGGCTTATGCCACCTACGCCTATGATGCCGCCACCGTGCTCCTCGACGCCATCAAGACGTCTGGCTCCACCGAGCCCGCCAAGATCAAGGCCGAGCTGATGAAGATGAATTTCCAGGGCGTGGCCAAAAAGATCAAGTTCAACGAAAAGGGCGATTCCGGTTCTGCTTACATCGCTTTCAAGGTCGAAGGCGGCAAGTTTGTGCCTTACTGGTCTCCTGAAAAGGGCCTGCTCAAGTAATTGATTATGCACCAACAGCCCTGCTCTCCGGAGCAGGGCTGAAGACCGCCTCTGGCCCACGCCGGACCAGCACCAAACAAACAGACAAAGCGATCCTTATGGAATACTTTATTCAGCAGCTCATCAACGGCATCACTCTGGGGGGGCTCTATGCCCTCATCGCCCTGGGCTACACCATGGTCTACGGCGTCATTCAGCTGATCAACTTCGCCCATGGCGAGTTCTTCGCCGCGGGTGGCTACGTGGGGGTCATCATCCTGAGCTACTTCGCTGGCCTGGGCTTTTTCGACACCCACCCGGTGCTCTGCCTGACGGCCGCTTTCGCCCTCACAATGGGCTACTGCGCCTTTCTGGCCATCGGCGTGGAGAAGGTGGCTTACAAACCCCTACGCAGCCAATCCCGCCTGGCCGCGCTCCTGTCCGCCCTGGGCATGTCGATCTTCCTCTCCAATGGCCTCATGCTCACCCAGGGGGTCTACGACAAGGCCTACCCCAGCGAGCTGTTCCAGGGGAGTATCGACATCGCCAACATCACCATCAGCTACCTGCAGATGATGATCTTGGGTATGACAGTCGTCTTGCTGATCGCGCTCAATATCCTGGTCTTCAAGACCAAGATCGGCATGGCCATGCGGGCCACCGCCCAGGACAAGATCATGAGCTCGCTGGTCTCCATCAGCAGCAACCGCATCATCTCGTTGACCTTCGCCATCGGCGCCGGGTTGGCGGCTGCGGCGGGCATCATGGTGGGGCTCTATTACGGCTCGGTGCGTTACGACATGGGTTTTCTACCCGGCATCAAGGCCTTTGCGGCCGCCGTGCTGGGTGGCATCGGCAACATCACCGGGGCCATGCTAGGCGGGTTGATCATCGGCATGGTGGAAGTGTTCGGAGCGGGCTACATATCGGGACAATACAAGGATGTGTTTGCCTTTATCATTCTGATCGCCGTGCTTTACTTCAAGCCAACCGGAATCATGGGCGAGAATATCGATGATACAAGAGTTTAAAAAAATCTGGAAAACGTACGCCATCGGGCTGCTGTGGCTCCTGGGCCTGCTCTGGCCGCTATTGGGCATCCACCCCGATGGAACCCTCTCCTTTGCCAAGACCTTCACCGTCTGGCTCTACATTTCTACGGCCATCACCATCTGCGCGGTGATCTATCTGCTCAATAAGAGTGAGGGCCTAGACGTGGTCAAGACGCCCCTAAACGGCGTTAAAAAGGCCATCGGCGCTTTTGGTCAAACCGTGCCTATATGGGTGTGGGTCTTGGGGCTTTTAGTCCTGGCTTTAATCTACCCTCAGGTGACCAACCGCTATGCTCAGGATGTGGCCGTCAACGTGCTGATCTATATTTGCCTGGGGCTGGGGCTCAACATCGTTGTTGGACTGGCCGGCATGCTGGATCTGGGCTACATCGCCTTTTACGGTGTGGGGGCCTACACCTACGCCCTTTTGAACCTCCACTTCGGCATCTCCTTCTGGGTGACCCTGCCCTTCGCCGGGATGCTGGCCTGCATCGCCGGCTGCCTCATCGGCTACCCCACCCTGCGCATGCGTGGCGACTACCTGGCCATCGTTACCCTGGGCTTTGGCGAGATCGTGCGCATCATCCTTAATAACTGGATGACGCTCACCAACGGCCCCAACGGCATCCTGGGGGTCAAGGCACCGAGCATCTATTGGCCCAGCTTCGACGGTGGTTTCAGTTTTGAGGTGCTCTATCTCAGGAAACTGCAATATCTTTATTATATTGCCCTGGCATTGGCCATCGTCACCGTCATCGCCGTGCGGCACCTTAACTATTCGCGCATCGGTCGGGCCTGGGAGTCCATCCGCGAGGATGAGACCGCAGCCGAGCTGATGGGGGTGAACACCTTTTTACTCAAGCTGCTGGCCTACGCCATGGGCGCCCTTTTTGCCGGTCTGGCCGGCGCCTTCTTCTGTGCCCGCATGCGTTTTGTCAGCCCGGAGAGCTTTACCTTCCTGGAGTCCGCCATGGTTCTCAGTATGGTTGTGCTGGGCGGCATGGGCTCCATACCCGGCATCATCCTTGGGGCCGCGGCCCTCATCGTCCTGCCCGAGGTGTTCCGCGAATTTGAAACCTATCGCATGTTGGCCTTCGGTCTGGCCATGATCGTGATGATGCTCTTCCGACCGGCGGGATTGATTCCGGCCAAACGGGTGGGCACCAGATCCGAAGAGAAGGAGGGTTGATGGCCGTGGAGCCGATTCTTGAACTTAAGGATGTCCATTCGAGCTATGGCAGCATCAAGGCCCTCAAAGGGGTGTCGCTGAAGGTCTACCCGGGCGAGGTGGTCGCCATCATCGGCGCCAACGGGGCCGGCAAGAGCACCACCCTCATGGCCACCTGCGGGATTGTACCCGTTGATACGGGTGACATCCTTTATCAGGGCCAATCGATCAAAGGCATAGTCGCCGAGAAGCTGCCCATCATGGGGCTCTGCCAGGTGCCCGAAGGAAGGCGCATCTTCCCCCGCCTTACAGTGCATGAAAACCTCGAACTGGGGGCTTTCTACCGCAAGGACCGCGCCGAGATCGACAAGGATATTCAACGGGTCTACGACCTGTTCCCCGTATTGGGCGATCGCACCAAACAACACGGGGGTACCCTCAGCGGCGGCGAGCAGCAAATGCTGGCCATCGCCCGGGCCCTGATGACCCGTCCCAAGGTACTCCTCATGGATGAACCCTCCCTGGGGTTGGCGCCCCTCATCATTCAGAAGATCTTCGACATCATTCACGACGTGAACCAGAGTGAGGGGATGACCATCCTCTTGGTGGAGCAAAACGCCAACCTCGCCCTCCAGGCCTCCCAGCGGGGCTATGTGTTGGAAACCGGTAAGGTGACCATGGAGGACGAGGCCGACAAGCTTCTCCATAACGAAGAGATTCGCAAGGCCTATCTGGGGGAGTAAGACCTGCGGATAGAAAGATTCATTTTATCGCTAAAGCGCCGGGGGAATGCTCCCGGCGTTTTTTTTGGACCTATGCCGTGTGTCCATCCGAGCGACCGGCAACGCCCACCGATTTTGGGGTTATTT
>JBNKKA010000157.1:0-10008 GCA_050291585.1 Desulfobacteraceae bacterium | reverse complement strand
CAAGGCCTTCCCCTTCTCGGGCTACCGGGAGCTCACCGTCGGCGGCATGATCCCGGCGCGCGCCATGCGCCTGGGCTTTGTGGGAGAGCTCTCCTACGAGCTCCATGTGGCCTCCAGCTATATGCAGGCCGTCTGGGATCTCCTCCAAGAAGCCGGGGCCGAGTTCGGCATCCGCAACTTCGGTGTGGAGGCCCAGAACGTTCTGCGCATGGAGAAATGTCACATCATCCTCGGGCAGGAGTCGGAGCAGCGCACCAACCTTTTGGATGTGGGCTTGGGCTTTCTCTGGGACCGCAAAAAAACCGAGTGCAAAACCGTGGGTGCCGTGGCCCTGCGCCAGGCCGAAAAAGATCCCAAGCGATTCAAGCTGGTGGGTATCCGCATGGAAGACGACACCCGCGCCGCCCGTGACGGGGCCCTCATCGTGGACACTAAGGTGCGCGGCTACGTGGCCACCATGCGCAAGAGCTTCACCACCGGTGAGGCCGTGGGCATGGCGTTGGTGGAGAAACCCTTAAGCGACATGGGCACCCGCCTGGAGATCTTCGAGGACGAATGCAAGGGGGTGCGGCTCTACGCCCGGGTGGTGGAGATGCCTTTTTACGATCCCTCCGGCGAGAGAATGAAAGCATAAAAAGGCAAACCTTATTTAGGTGAAGGAAATAACAATGGCTGAGATAAAGAGACAATCGCCAGTAGACTTCGGCTCCAGCCCAAAAGAGACCGAGGTGCGCGACAATTGGCCGGTGGCCCTGACCTACGACGCCGAGGGCCAGGGGCCCTGGGTGGTGGACCTGAGCCACAAGACCCGCTGGGATCTCCAGGACAGCAAGTTGGGCGATCTGACCGTTTGTGATCAGGCCGTGCCTGCCACGCCGGGGGCATCCTTACTGGCTGACAGCATGCTTATCAACCGCATGAACCGTACCCAGACCTCGATCTATCATCTGGGTAGTGAAGCGCCGGCCATGCCCGATGAATCGGGCTATACCGAGGTGACCGAAGCCACCATCTTCCTGGCGATCTTCGGTCCCAAGGCGTTTTACATCGCCGAGAAACTCACCAACCTGGACCTTGGCGATCCGCAGAAAGAAGCCCCTTATCTGCTTCAGGGCCCTTTTTGCCATGTGCCCTGTCAAATCGTCACCCTGGAGAAAGGCGAAGGCGCTTCGGGTGGCTTCGTGATGACCTGCAGCCGGGGCTACGCCGAGAGCATGGTCCACGCCGTCCTTGACGCCGGGGCCGAATTCGGCCTGCGTCCGGCCGGGGAGAGGCGCTTTGACACCTGGCTGGCCGCCATTGGCGGATAAACGCCTGGGGGCTTGCCCCTCAGATTCGATTGTGCTTTGACTATATTTTAGGGGAGATGGGCGATCCTGTCTCCGTATACCACCACAGGAGGATAACTCATGACCAAAAAGTATGACGCCATCATCATCGGCGCCGGCATCATCGGCGCGCCCATCGCCTACGAATTGACCCAAATGGGGTATAAGACCCTCAACGTGGACAAGGGCCCCGACGCCGGCGAAGGTTCCACGGCCGGCTCCTGCGCCATCGTGCGCGCCCACTACTCCACCGAGGACGGTGTGGCCATGGCCTATGAGGGCTTCAAGTATTGGCTGGATTGGGAGAACTACCTGGATCACGCCGAAGACGAAAAGGGTCTGGCCAAGTACATGAACACCGGCTCCCTCCTGATCAAATCCCAGGGCCACAAGTGGCAGGAGGTCAAGAAACATTACGACGCCGTGGGCGTAAAGTACGAGGAGTGGGACAATGACACCATCCTCAAGCACGTGCCGGTTTTGGACTTGCACGAGTTCTGGCCGGTGCGGCGCCCCGAGGACCCCACCTTTTTCGACGAGCCCACCAAGATGCTCGAAGGCGCCCTCTTCTGCCCCGAGGGCGGCTACGTCAACGACCCGGCCCTCTCGGCCCACAACATCATGCGCGCCGCCGAGGCCAAGGGCGCCGAGTTCCAGTTCAACGCCGAGGTGGTGAAAATCCGGTCGGCTGAGGGCAAGGTCCAGGGGATCACCTTGGCCGACGGCACCGAGATCGACGCTCCCGTGGTGGTCAACTGCGCCGGGCCCCACTCTTTCAAGGTCAACCAGCTGGCCGAAGGCGTCTGGGAGGGCTGCAACATCAAGACCAAGGCCCTGCGCCACGAGGTGATGTACTGCCCCGCCCCCGAGGGCTACGACTATCTCAACGAGGGCTACCACCAGAGCGACGGCGACATCGGCTGTTACGTGCGCCCCGAGGTGGGCAACCTCTACCTCATCGGCTCCGAGGATCCCGACTGCGATCCCCAGGAGTGGGTCGACCCGGACGAGTTCTACGCCGGCAAAGGTGGCCACGGCCGCGACAACGCACTCACCGACGAGCAGTGGAAGGCCCAGTGCTACCGCCTCGGTCGCCGCGTTCCCACCCTCCAGGTGCCCAACCAGCCCAACGGCGTGGTGGATCTCTATGACTGCTCCGACGACTGGATCCCGGTCTACGATAAGTCCGACCTGGGTGGCTTCTACATGGCCATCGGCACCAGCGGCAACCAGTACAAGAACGCCCCGGTGGTGGGCCGCATGATGGCCGAACTCATCGACGTCTGTGAAAAGGGCCTCGACCACGACAAGGAACCCTTCCAGTTCAAAATGAAGTACACCGGCCGCATGACGGACGTGGGCTTTTTCTCCCGTAAACGCGAGATCAACTACAACTCCAGCTTCTCGGTGAATGGCTAAACCGCGGAACGCCGATAGCGGTATGCTATGAAATCAATCGAATAGAAGGGGGGCCTGTCCATGACAGGCCCCCCTTGTGGTTGTAAGGTGTTTCAGGGTAAATGTTACTCACCAAGACGCGAAGATCGCAAAGGTGTCCCTAACGAGTGCGGTGGTAGGCTGTGATTCTTTGAGAACTTGGCGCCTTTGCGAGAAGGAAATGGTAAAGCTTTTGTAAAACACCGGATATTCAAGCAGGTGAAAATGTCATGAAAATCTACGTCTGCGTCAAACACGTCCCCGATTCGGCCGCCACCATCACGGTGGTGGACGGGAAGACCATCGCAACGGGCATCACCTTTCTGGTCAACCCCTATGATGAGCACGCCCTCACCGAGGCGGCCAAGATCGGTCAGCAGATGGAAGGCGGCGAAGTCATCGCCGTGTGCGTAGGCCCCCCGGCGGCGGAGAACACCCTGCGCTCGGCCCTGGCCATGGGCGCCGACCGTGGGATTCTGGTGGTTAGCGAGGCTGGCTTGACCCTCGACAGCATGATAACGGCCCGTGCCCTGCAGGCCGCCATCACGGCCGACAACCAGCGCCAGCCCGATCTGATCCTCACCGGCAAGGAGGCCATCGACACCGAGGGGATGCAGACCATGTTCCGCCTGGCCCACCACCTGGGGATGCCGGCGGCCACCAACGTGGTTGAGATCGCCATGTCTACGGACCACATCGTGGCGACCTGCGAGAAGGAGTCCGGTACCAGGGAGATCCTGCGCCTCACTCGCCCCTGCGTGCTGGCTGCCGGCAAGGGGCTCAATACCCCCAAATATCCCACCTTCCCCGACATCGTTAAGGCACGCAAAAAAGAGCTCAAGACCATTGCCTGGGAGGCACTAAACCTAGCCCCGGCAACAGGTGGCACTGAGATCGAACGCCTCGAACCGGCGGACGAGGCCCGCACGCCCAAGGCCATCACTGGAGATGCCGCCAGCGTGGCCGATGAGCTGGTGAGAATACTGCGCGAGGAAGCAAAAGTAATTTAGTGTCCAATTCGAAGTAGGAGATACCGATGAAGATCGCACTGCTCATCGAGTTCAAGGCTGGAGGGATAAAGCCGGCCAGCTATGGCCTCCTATCCGCGGCCAGCGGACCGGATAATGAAATCATCGCCTTGGTCTGCCGCCCGGAAGCCGAAGTTCATTGCCAGGCGCTGGCCGCTTATGGGGCCGATCGAGTGGTGGCGTTGCCCCAGACCGAAACGGCCGCGGCGCAGGCAGATCTGGTAGTTCAGGCGTTGAACGCTTTGGGAGCTGAAGTCCTCATGGGATTGAGTACCCCCACGGGGCGCGACCTCCTACCCCGTGTGGCCGCCCAGTTGGATGCCCCCCTGGTGATGAACTGCGTCGCCGTGGAGCCCCGGGAGCGCAGGGCCAAGGCCTACCAGTACAGCGGCAAGACCCTGGCCACCCTCAGTCTCAAGGGAACCCATCAGATTTACGGTCTGCGGCCCAACGTGATCGAAGCGCTTCCCAGATCTGCAGAGGGTCGCTTCAACAGTCTCGATTTGGTAGCCGATGAGGCGGTCAGTGCCGCTACTAACCTGGTGGAAACTCAAGCGAGCACCGTTGCCGGTGTCGACCTGAGCGAAGCCGAGGTGATCTTCTCGGGCGGCCGCGGTCTCAAAGGCGGGGAGAATTTCAAGCTCCTGTACGACTGCGCTGCGCCCCTGAATGCCGCCGTGGGCGCCTCCCGCGTAGCGGTGGATAACGGCTGGGTCCCCTACGCCATGCAAGTGGGCCAAACCGGCGTAAAAGTCAATCCAAAAGTCTACCTGGCCTGCGGTATCTCAGGCTCCATCCAACATTATGCCGGCATGAAGACGAGCCGCCTGATTATCGCCCTCAATACAGACGCGGAGGCCCCCATCATGGCCAATTGCGACTACTATGTGGTGGGCGACCTCTTCGAAATACTTCCGGCCCTCACCAAGGCCTTGAAAGCAGTGGTCGCTTAGCTATGGGGTCAAGTCTGCTCTTGACTCAAGTAAAAAATCGAATGGGAAAAGGGCAGACACAACCCCGTTAGACCCGATTCACTTCAGCGTCACACATTTTTTCCATGGCTGACCTTGATTAACCAAAAGATCATGTGTTGGTTGTTCTGGCTTGACTCTTACTAGTCAGCCCTTGGGTTGTTTCACTTTGATCGGAATCATACGCGGAAAACAATCAGGGACCGATATTCTTTCAGAGTTTGCTGGTTCAGCCGCGGAAACAATTCATGGAAATCAGATTAGAATCCAGGTTTTCCTTAATGGCGGTTTTTTCGGGCTTTGGTAGTCGGGAAAAGCGTTGTAACGCGCTGACCGCTTTTTGATGATGAAAAGGATGTTGGATACGCGCTGAATTTGTTGGCTCGGCGGGGCGTTGCGGATATTCCTCAAAGAACCAGTCGTGAACGGATAATAAAAACAGAAGAATGATGTACCCGCCTAAGGTAGCCAAGATGACTCGAGCCAAGGGTGAGTCCATTTAGATATTCCTAAAGCCTGAGCGTGCCTCGGTCGCTTTTTTGATAGCACAAGCTCACGCATACTTGCATCATCTCTGAGTGCTTTATTTTTCATGGAAACGAAAGGTCTCCATTGCAGCGCTAAGCTCAGATCAGCAGCAGTTTAGGAGACCAGTTTAAGAATTGGTTTCAAAATGCGCCAGATAGGGTTACCGACGTAGCCTTCAGGGACAGGATATGAGGCCGGTGCATACCGAGGTCGAATATCATATTTCTTGATTGGCTTCAGCTTGGTAAGATCATGCGATGCGTGCCCTTGCTTATGTCCATTGTTGATACGCTTTTATCAAGAACTTTCACCGATATCAAAAATTTACAAGATCAATATACAGACTGAGAAGAGCTTGAGCGACCCGAACATGTCAATTCATGGGATAGATGACCTTCGGTCGCTCTGTCGTCACTTTCTCGCGCATACAGATGGTCATGACCGTTCAGATTATGTGCTCATGTCGGATGAGACGCCGGGGCGGTGATTCACCTCTCGTGGTTTAAGCGTAGATGTTATTAATCCTTCCTCCCTAAGTTCGAACCGCTTCCGTTGACAGTAAGATATCTGACGCGGCTTTGAACTATTCTACGTCGTGATTGAGCAAGGATCGGTTCCGCACCTCGACATGGGCGGGCCAAGGTTCGCTCCCCGGATATCCGTGCTACCACTCACCCTCCCTGAACGACCGCTTGAAATATTATTCGACCGCCTAGGTTCGCCGATCTTGCAACCGCAACATTCCATCGTGCTACCTTGCCGCTAACATTAATGGGGCCACCCCACATACCGAACAGGAGGTCTGAAATGAAGCTGACGATTAGATTTGCAGTGGCGCTCGCTCTAGTGGCCATTATGGTTGCCCCGGCCGGTGCGGCCGGAAAAGTCCGGTGGAAGCTTGCCATGACATGGTCATCCACGCTGACCCCCTTTGCCAACGCCGCATTCAATCTGGCGGAAAAAGTAAAAGAGATGAGCGGGGGCAACTTTGTCATCCGTGTAGAAGGTGCTGAAAAACACAAGGCTGCTTTGGGTATTCTGGACATGGTCAAAGGCGGGCAATACGAAATGGGCCATTCCGCCGCCTATTATTGGAAGGGCAAGGACATCAGCACCGTGTTCTTCTGCACCGTGCCATTCGGTATGAACGCCACCGAGCAGTTGGCCTGGTTCTATCACGGCGGCGGTATGGAACTGATGCAGGAGACCTTCGACACCTTCGGCGTGCTCAGCTACCCCGGCGGACACTCCGGCGTACAGATGGGCGGGTGGTTCAAGAAGGAGATCAATTCTCTGGAAGACCTCAAGGGCCTCAAAATGCGGATCCCAGGCCTGGCCGGCGAAGTCTTCGCCAAACTGGGGGTTAACGTCACCAACATTCCACCGGGCGAACTCTATACCTCCCTGGACCGTGGCACCATCGACGCCCTTGAGTGGGTCGGCCCCGGTATGGATATCAAGATGGGCTTCCACAAGATCGCCCCCTATTACTACACGGGCTGGCACGAGCCCGCCACCGAATTGCAATTCCTCGTAAATAAAAAAGAATACGATAAGCTTTCTCCCGAGCATAAAGCCATCCTCGAGGCCGCCATGAAGGCTTCATCCATGGAGATGTCCCTGGAGAACTTCGCCGGCAGCGCGGAAGCTTGGAGTCAGATGACGTCGGAATTCCCAAACATCAAGGTCAAGGAATTCCCCACGCCCGTGCTTAAAGCCATGAAACAGGCGGCCGATGAGTTGTACGCCCAATACGCCGCCGAGAACGACAACTTCAAGAAGGTCATGGAGTCTCAGGCCGCATTCATGAAGAAAGCCCGGGCTTGGAGCACCATCTCCGAATACAATTACATCAAGATCACCAGCGAGTTGTAATCGTAAAACGCCTTCTCCTCCACAGGCAAGGGGGCCTGTCTCTTATTCGCGAGAACGGGGACGGCCCCCTTGCCAGCTGAAATGAAAAATGGGTCTACGATGAAAAAACTTGAAACATTCATAGGCAAAACCGTCGATCGTGTGGGGTACGCACTCGCCGCCATCCTGATCCTCATGGTCCTCAATGTAGCGTTCGACGTGATGATGCGCTATCTCTTCCGCGCCAGCTCCGTGGGCATGCAGGAGATGGAATGGCATCTTTTTTCCCTGGTCATCCTCTTTGGGATGGGGTTTGCGTTGCGACACGAAGGTCACGTGCGCGTCGACTTCGTTTTCGACCGCTTGAGCGACAAGAAAAAAGCATTGGTCAACATATTGGGAACCATCTTCATGCTGACCCCGCTGGCCCTGCTCATTCTTGCGGGCTCCTTCGGTTACGTCAACGACGCTTATATATCGGGCGAGATTTCCGAGGATCCCGGTGGACTGGCCTACCGCTGGATCATCAAAAGCATGATCCCCTTGTCCTTCACCTTCCTGCTGTTGAGCGCAACGGGCTATGTGTTGAAAAACATCGAATTATTCAGGAGGGCGAAATAATGGTCGGCATTGTCATGTTTTTTGCGGCCCTGGTCTTGCTGGTGGTCGGGTATCCGGTGGCCTTCACCTTCGGTTCCGTGGCGCTTCTCTTTGGCGGTATCGCCGTTCTCGTCGAACTCGCCTCGGACTTCAGCCTTTTGCTATTCACCGATGAGTTCGTCAGCATGTTTTCCATGATGCCCTTTCGCATTTACTCCATCATGACCAACACCATTTTGATGGCGATCCCGCTGTTCATCATGATGGGCATCGTCCTGCAGAAATCCGAACTGGCGGAACGCTTGCTCGAATCCATGGGGATCCTCTTCGGCAAGGTGCGTGGCGGTCTGGCGATCAGTACGGTGCTGGTAGGCGCTCTGTTGGCCGCCTCCACCGGTGTCGTCGGCGCCTCTGTGGTGGCCATGGGGGTTATCTCACTACCGGTCATGCTCAAGCACGGGTACTCCAAGAAACTCTCGACCGGCACCATCTGCGCCTCCGGCACCTTGGGGCAGCTTATCCCACCCTCCATCGTGCTCATTATCCTGGGCGACGTTTTCCAACAGCCGGTGGGTGATCTGTTCCATGCGGCCCTCATGCCAGGCCTGGTGCTGGTCGGCGCCTACATCCTCTACATCGTGGTCGTCTCTCTGCTGAATAAAGAGATAGCCCCGGCCATCCAGGTGCGCGAGGCGGAAAAAGAGGGCATGATCCTTCGCGCCCTAATCGCCATTTTTCCGCCGCTGGCGCTGATTATCATGGTGCTGGGATCCATCTTCATGGGGATCGCCACCCCAACGGAATCGGCCTCGGTGGGGGCCCTCGGCGCAATGGTGCTGGCGGCCTGCTACCGGAAGTTGAGCCGGAAGGTGGTTTTGGACGCCTCCCTGCAGACGGTGAAGATCACGGCCATGGTCTTCGCCATCCTGATAGGCGCCACGGCCTTCTCCATGGTGTTCGTGTATACGGGCGCGGATTCGATCGTTGAAGCTTTCATGATGGCACTCCCCGGTGAGAAATGGGGCTTTCTGTGTCTGTCGATGCTTTCCATCATGATCCTGGGCTTTTTTATCGACTTTATCGAGATCTCCTATATTGTGGTGCCCATCCTGCTTCCCATCGTCGACGCCCTCGGCCTGAACCCGCTGTGGTTCGCCATCCTCATCGCCACCAACCTGCAGACCTCATTTCTGTCGCCGCCATTCGGCTTCTCCCTCTTCTATTTAAAGGGGGTGTCTCCCCCGGGAGTCGAAACCATGGACATCTACCGGGGCGTGATTCCGTTCATCATCATTCAGATGATGGTGTTGGCCAGCATCGTCTTCATCCCAGGGATTTACGGATTGTAACCGATTTCAATTTGACGGATTCATGATAAAATATCATGATATGGATCGCTGGGGGGCTTTTCCCCCGGCGATACCCGACACCCGTAATACGGGGAAACGCCAACGGCTATGGATCCACTCTTCTTTTCACTCAAAAACATCTTCGCGCTGTTGCAGCAGATGTCGGTGTTCCTGGTCATCGCTTATCTGTTCACCAAATCCCCCTTATTTCGAACCTTCAGTATTGGCGACCTGCGCCCCAGGCAGATGTGGGGCCTGTACGTCGTATTTTCAGCCTTTTCCATTCTGGGTACCTATTTCGGCCTCCCCATCCAGGACGCCATCGCCAACACCCGCGCCATCGGAGCGGTGCTCGCGGGGTTCGTGGGAGGACCCGTCCTGGGCGGCGCCGTTGGGTTGACCGCCGGAATCCACCGCTACACCCTCGGCGGTTTCACCGCCTTTTCTTGCGGGGTGTCCACGACGGTGGAGGGAATCATCGGCGGCCTGTTTCATTACTACTTGATCCGCACAAGGCGCCAATACTGGCTCATGAGCCCTTTGGCCGCCTTTACCGCCACTTTTCTGGCCGAGGTGGTCCAGATGCTCATCATCCTGCTCATCTCCAAACCATACACCCAGGCTGTGGAACTCGTGCAGGTCATCGCCGTGCCAATGATTCTGGCCAATAGCTGCGGGGCCGCCATCTTCATCAGCATATTCCGCGACCAGAAGAAAATGTTCGACAAGCTGGGCGTCACTTTTTCACGGAAGGCGCTGCATATAGCTGACAAAACCCTCACCATCCTGGAACAGGGGTTCAATGAGGATACAGCCAAGCAGCTGGCCGAAGTCATTTTCAAGGAAACCGGTGTTGGCGCCGTTGCTATCACGGATAGAAATACAGTGCTTGCCTTTCAGGGCATGGGTGACG
>JBNKKA010000156.1:0-10022 GCA_050291585.1 Desulfobacteraceae bacterium | reverse complement strand
CGGTGGTCGACTCGGCCTCTGATCTCTACAGTTGGGTGCTGTCGGCCACACCCGGCGGCAACCTGACCATCCCCTCGGCACCCGGATCGGCGGTGATGGGTGCTTCCGGAACGGTCACAGCCGGCTGGGAAAACGCCGCCTTGGGCGAATGGCACCTGGGTGCCATCTCCCATACCGGCGCTTCCGGCGTCATGGGCTTGACCTTGGTTGAAGTGGACAATCGTTAAAGAACAGACCGAACCCCGAAAACACATTGAATCGCCCCCTGGCGGCTATCCGTCAGGGGGCGATTCTTTTTATGGAAAAGGAAGTGGGAAAAATACTTCCATTTTTTGCGAATTACCCCTTTGAGTATAACTTATATTTCTCAATTGCAGCGGTCTTAGGTTGTCGAAAAAATTCATAACTAATTGTATTTATGTCTATTTTTAAAATATAAAGGGGGCCGGAATAGATGTTGCTATGAATAGTAGGCATGAAGCCGATGCCTTGAACCCCTTAAAAGGGTGGCCATGTCATGAGATGTCCCGACACCAGAAGCAGTAGCGTGATGCTGAAAGCCTTGCTGCTGGTGTGTCTGGTCGTCTTTTTTGACTTTAGCCCGGCAGACGCCGATACCGCGTCCCCGCCACGGGCACCCCATTATTCCCCTTCTGGCGATGGGTACCTGCATATGGGCTTTCAGCCTGTAAGCCCGGATCGGAGCCCCTTAAATCTTGATAGGGAAAGTGCTGAGACCTATGGCGCCAACCCATACGGCTTCGAAGAGAGTCGGTCCAGGGCAGACCTCTACACCCTGGCAAAACTCGCCGTTGATGAGTTGGAATTTCTGGCCGGCATTCGCATTATTTGGGATAAAACCGAGAAGAAATTTGATAGATTGGCCCTGAAGCTAAAGCTCAAAGGCGATATCTCTCTGGACTCTGAAGACAGATCGTCGGGCGGCAGAAATGCCCGTTCCGATGTCGCGGCAATTCACACCTTCACTACCAGGTCCGCTCCCTCCCAGCCATCATTATCGCTTCGGTCCATCTTCATTCCGAAGAAAATAAAATGGAATTTTGGCCTCGATCCCAATGATCACGTGGTATTCGGAGAGCTCAAGTGGGGTTCGTTCATCGCCCTGCAAAGCGATATCGGGTCCCATCAGGAGGTCAAATTGGTCTTCCAGCATCCCTTCTAAGCCCGCTTCCATCTCCTGCCGATGCGCCTTGCGTGCCTCTCATGGCGCTTTTACTTCGGCGATCGGCCGACATTTACCATAGAATGCGATCGTCTGGTAACGGGGCAGGAGATTGCGTTCGAGGCGCAACTGCCCTGAAGACTATAGCCTTCTTTCGGTTTGGCAACGACATCACAAAGGCCTCAATATAAAAACGCACCGCAATGCCTCTGCCTATTGGATGAAGCTGCTGCGGTGCATTTTATATTTCTACGGCAACCATTTGATGTAAAAATGCATGCAGTGGTTTGGGACAGCCAATTTCACGCTTGGATCTAAGAGAAAATTCTCATTTTCTAAGAGTATTCTTGAAAAACAAAACAAAAATCTCTCAATCTGACAGATCTGCCCTGATATAAGAGAATCGTAATTAATTGGAATGATAGCTGATCAATTATTCTTCTAAAAACGGAACAGATTTTGCTAAAGATCCTAATCATGGAACCGAAACCCTCAACCCTCTAAAAGGGTGGCCGAGCCATGCCAAGTACCGAAACCAGAAGCAGAAGTGCGATGCTCAAAGCCCTGCTACTGGTGTGGCTGGCCGGTTTCATCTACCTGAGCCCGGCCGACGCTGAAAGCCAGGCCCCTTTGCACAAGGGTTTCGGCCTAGATTCGGCTAGTGTCTATCTGCTTCCGGGATCGCCGCCAATTGATCTGATTGAGAGTCCCACGACATCCATTTTTGAGATGCAATTCAATGACGCGGATGCCGGGGCGGCCTATGGCTTCGAAGCGCACCGGTCCAGGGCGGACCTGTACACCCTGGCAAAACTCGCCGTCGATGAACTGGAATTTCTGGCCGGGATTCGTTTTATCTGGAATCAAACCGAGAAGAAGTTTGACCGCTGGGCCCTGAAGCTCAAGCTCAAGGGCGACATCTCTCTCGACGGGAGCGGCGCCTCCTCCGGCCGCACAGCAACCGATTCGGATGTGGCGGCAATTCACAGCCTTTCTGCCCGGTCTGACCCTAGCTGGCCGCAGCTGTCCTTTCGATCCATCCTCATGCCAAAGAAAATCAGATGGAATTTTGGCTTCGACCCCAATGATCAGGTGGTCTTCGGAGAGTTGAAATGGGGCTCGTTTCTTGCCCTGCAAAGCGATGTCGGATCCCATCAGGAGGTCAAGATGGTCTTCCAATACGCTTTTTAGGGCCGCAAACCCCAATGTTGCAAAAGTCGGAGGGCTTCAGAGCCAAGGCGCCAAGGGTGAAGCCGTAGTCAGTCTACTGCGAACCCTTGGCAACGCCGGATCTGGGGCCCTCCGGCTTTTCCGAAGGGTAAAAAAGATGGCGTAAAACCGAACCGATCCTGGAATCTGCCGCTGGTTTGCTCCAGAAATCTGGTTTGGATTTGGTATAAACTCAACGCCCATTACTTTTGGTGAGGTTATCTCTCTCTTTTTTATGCAACCTTGGGGTAAACAGTTGGCAGTCTTCGGACCCGCCACCTTTACCACCGCCAGCGGTTTACCCACTACTCTCAAACACCGCCTGCATGTCCTCATCCGTGAAACAGCGCTCCGA
The DNA here is from genome assembly GCA_050291585.1 of Desulfobacteraceae bacterium. Taxonomy (GTDB): domain Bacteria; phylum Desulfobacterota; class Desulfobacteria; order Desulfobacterales; family Desulfosarcinaceae; genus JASJCL01. Next base: position 7,275 of record JBNKKA010000156.1, on the reverse strand, counting down.
GGCGTCGGGATTGGTGGCGTCCTCATCTAACAACCGGCGATCGTAAGCCGCATCGAGTACCTGGCCGTAGTATTCATGTTGAATCATGAGGTTCATGATTTCGCTCGTGCCCGTCCATATCATTCCAAGGCGGATGTCCCTCAGCGCTCTCTCTATGGGATACACGTCGGTATAGCCAATTCCGCCCATCACCTGCATGGCATTGTTGACCACATCCCATGCGGTTTCGGTGGCGAATCGTTTGGCCTCGCTGACGAGGCGTCTGACCTGGGGGTAGTTTTCATCCACCGCTTTGGCCGCCATGTAGCAAAGGCCTCGCGCCGCGTCGAGCTGGGTGATGGAATCGGCGATCTTGAAACTGACGCCTTGATATTTGCGAATCTCTTTTCCAAAGGCTCTTCTTCGGTTTGAATAGCGAACGGCCAGATCGAGGGCGCCCCAAACGCCCAGACAACCTGCAGCGGAAGTCAGGCGTTCCGGTATCATCATCTGGTTGAAACACAAGGCCCCCCCGTGGAGTTCGCCCACCAGATTCTCTTTTGGCACTTTCACATCCCGGAACACCAGCCTCCCGGTACCACCGCCTCTGCATCCCATGAGCCCGTAAAGATACTCTGTCTCCACGCCAGGGCCTCTCTCTACGATGAGGAGGCTGATGCGGTGGTATTTGTGGGCTTCGGGATCCATGTTTGTTTTGCAATAGACGAGAAAGAAGTCAGCCCCCTCGGCGCCGACCACAAAGCGCTTCATACCGTTTAGAATAAAATGGTCGCCCTTTAATTCGGCTCGCGTCATGGCGCCAAAGAAATCGGAGCCGCCTCTGGGCTCCGTAAGGGCTTCGGCCGCCACCAACTGACCCTGAATATAGGGTTTGAGATATTTCTCTTTCTGCGCCTCGGTTCCAAATTGGTTTAAGGCCTCTCCCACGATGGAAGGCATGACGAATGCGCATCCCAGAGCCACCCCCAGGCATCCGATCTCTTCCGTGGCCGCCACTTCCGCCACCCAGCTCATTTCACGGCCGCCATATTCTTTCGGAAAGCGGATGCCTCTGAAGCCTTTGTCCGCTAACTTCTCTACAAACTCTCTGGGATAGACAATCTCGTTGTTGTCCATCTTTCTCAAAAAGTCGCTTGAGATCTCTTCACGCACGAAACGACGCACATCCGCTTTCAGTTTGCGCTCTTCTTCTGTTAGCAAAAAATCGTACATTCAGTCTCCTTTCCGTCGCTACAATGCCAATGCTTTTGTATGGAAATTGAAGATTTGTTAATTGGTGGCAAGGTGTGGGGCAATATAGCCCCCATCGATCTATCTAAAATACCAGGAGCGCAATCGCCCGGCATGAGCAAGTATCTTGGAAGGTCGTCGGCAGGAGAGCAGTGTTTCTATGAAAACTTGGGTATCCTGAAGCTCAGTGTTTGTCAAGTTGGGGGATAATGCGTCGGCTCATTCGACGGCCCGCTAAGCGCGCGCCCCGTCCGGATGGCGTCCCGGGGGCAGACGGCGAGGCAGTCGCAGCAGTTGGTGCCGTTCGCTTCCTGCGGGCGGGTGTCCATCTCACAGACGGCGCGGCATTTATCGCAGTACTTGCAGGCTGTCGTCTTGACCACGCGCCACAGCGAGAAGCGCTTCGCCAGCTCCAACAGGCCTCCGGTGGGACAGGCATAGCGGCACCAGGCGTTGGCCAGCAGCAGGCCCGACCCCAAGATGGTGAACACGAAGAAGCTGCGGACCAGCCAGAACCGATGGGGGTAACCAGCACATAGCGGGTAAAGCACAGGGGCCGGAAGGACACCATCCTTCCGGCGTTGCGCAGTTTTTTCGCCAGTCCCAAGACCCGGCCGGCGAATACCATAGTTTAAAAAGGATCAACCGCAGCAGTTGCCTGTGGAGCCGCAACCGCCGCAATCTTCGCCGAGTTCCAGAGATGAGGTGATCTTGAACCCCTGTGGCGCGTAGTCAATTTCGATGGGTTGGGCCTGGGTCAAGAACTCCTGGTTGACCAGGTAGTCGATCCCGGCGACATTGAAGGTCTTGTCATCGGGTTTAGCCTCATCGATGGCCATGGCCAGTTGCGCACCGCAGCAACCGTTGTTGAGGAAGACCCGGATGGGCTTCACAGGGTTGGATTCAAAATAGCGAGCAACCTCAGTTTGCGCTTTTTCAGTGATGCTTAACATATCGTTTCTCCTAATCTGATCGTCATCGTTGGTTATCAAAATTGGGGTGCCACCGATTGGCAACTTCTACGGCCCAAAGGATGAAGACGGTCGTCAACCCCATGGCCGGCTCCTCAGGGGCTGTCCCCTGATAGTCCGCAGAAGATCCGGCGCAGGTCGTTTTCGCTGACGACCACCAGGGGATCGTCTATATCCTTTTGTGGCCTTGGCGCCTGGTGCCTTGGGATCTTTTTACCCTCCCTCGAGGGGGTAGCCACGACCCGGTGGCGGCAGCGCTGTTCGATTTGAACAAGGGGCAGCTCGCGGTTGTTCTCCAACCAGCGGTCGCAATTGTCGTGGGAACCGGCGTAGAGCAGAAACAGGCGCTGGCCCTGTTGGAAGGTGATCAGACGATAGCCGCTGCCCAGGTCGTATTTGCGCACCCCTTTAACACGCAACTCCCCATGCCGGGTGAGGGTGGCTGCGCTGTCTGGCACCCGGCCGTCGGTCTCAAGGCCGACGATGATCTCCTCGGCACGGGTCGCCGCCAAAGCCGCTTTTTTGCCGGAACGTTTCAACGTTTCTATGTGTTTCAGGACTCTGATATCCAGATATATATGTTTAATCATGAACCGCTGCCTTTCCTCCCTAGCTCGAAAAAGGGTTGGGAGTTTCCGGTTCGCCGGGTAGCCAGACGGCCTGCAGGTCATCTCCAAGATAGGTGCGTTCGTTTTCAGCCAGAATCCCCAGTGCGAGGGCGATGATGGTCCACAGGTGGGTCACGTGATAAGGGCCCTCAAAGTGCTCTGCCAGGTCGTGGATCTGGGCGTGGCAGTTGTGGCAGGGGGTCAGGCAGTAGTCCGCGCCGGTGGCGATGATCTGATTGAATTTGATCTTGCCGTATTCCCGACGGGCCTCGGTATAGCCGGACTGCAGGTAGCCGCCGCCCCCGCCGCAGCAGAAGTTGTTGGACTTGTTGGGGGTCATATCGATGAAGTTCTCTTCACCGACACAGGCCTTGACCACGTAGCGCATCTTGTCGGCCTGTTCGTCGCCGTAGCTTTTGCGGATCTGGTTGCAGGGATCCTGGACGGTGAACTTGATCTTGAGGTCCCGGTTCCAGTCCGAGCTGACCTTGAGTTTACCCGACCGGATCCACTCGTAGTAGTAGGCCACCATGGGGGCGATCTCCAGCGGTGTGTTAAGCTTGTAGCGCTTATCGGCCGCCCAGACCGAATAGGTCGAATGACCGCATTCGGTATTCAAATAGACTTTACAGCCCAGGTTTTCGGCTGTTGTAAGGGTGGTGGCGGCGATTTTCTTCCAGTTCTCGTCGTCGGCCAGGAACATGCAGTAGTTTTCGCCTCCCCAGCCAGTGCAGCTATAGGTCCAGTCGATGCCGGCCAGGTGGAAGATTTTCCACAAGGGCACCATCTCGTCCGGTTCGGTGACCGGTTCACGGGAGTTCTGGCTGACGAAAAAATGGGCCCCTTTTTTGTCGATGGGCGCCTTGAGGTCTTCCCAGCCCGGTTGGGTCTCGCGCACCTCTTCGAGCACATCCTCCACCACGAAGCGAAAGTCTTCCGGCGGGGTTCCCATGGCGCTGCAGCTCTGGTTGCGCAGGGCCATGTCGCAGGACCCCAGAATGCCTTTGGGTCTCTCTTCGCGGGGCCACAGCTTGCGGGCTTCGAAGACCAGGCCGGAGATGTTGATCCCCATGGGGCAGACATGGGTGCAGCGCGTGCACATGGAGCACATCCATACCCAGGGGTGTTTGGTGAGCTCCGCGTCCATGCCCAGGGCCGCCATGCGCAGGAATTTGCGCGGGTCCATGCCCTCAAGGCCGGTTGCCGGGCACCCAGACGCGCAGGCGCCGCAGGTCAGGCAGAGGTTCAGGTTACCACCCTCCGGTAGCATCGCGCGCACTTTGTCCATGAAACTGGGGCGGTGGCCGGGTTGCAATACAATCGGCTTCGTCTCGAGACGGGCACTCTCCATGGTTGCTCCTTATCCAGATGAGGTTTGAAGGCGGGCACTGAATTACCTGTCCGGGCAGCGTTCATTGGAGCAGACGGGTGTCACCTCGACCCGCCAGATGGGGTAGGGGAGGGCGATCAAGCCAGGATCCCGTCACCGGTGTTCGCTGATGGATATATGGATCTGCCGACCCGGGCAGTCAGTGCCGTGTGGCTCAGGTGAAGCCTCTGCAATGGAGAGTTGCACGCATGGGGGTGTCCAGCTTGGGTTGCGGTTCAACTTATATTCATATGATCACAGACAATAAAAATCAAAACGATAAGATCAATGCGACAAAGGGAATGGATTGGTATTTTTAATGCGGGGTGCCTGGGTCTGCTTCGACCCGCCAAATCCGCAAAGTCGGTGTGGGCGCAGCTTGAAAATCCATTTGACCTTTTGACTGATCCATCTTATATTTCTGAATAAAATAAGCACCTTTTGACACCAATGGGCAAACATGCGAAGTCTGTCTGCCGGTTTGCGATACCCGTGCCGTCGCAGGGGCCTTCCCAACCCATCACGAGGTGATACCTTGAACCAAGATCCAAGCATGGCTCCCTTACCACGGTGCTGGGCGATGCTGTTACTGGCCTGTCTGATGAGTGTTAGCGTGCTGATCCCCGGCGGGGCGTCCGCTAAACCAGTGAAGCGGATCGCCTTTGTCCTCGATGGGCCGGAGATGGATGCCAAGGGCCTGGTGGGCATCTTTCAACAGGAGCTTCGGCAGCTGCTCTCCAGTGATTTCAGTGTGCGCTTTCCCGATGCCCTGATTCTGCAGGCCGATTATACTTCCAAGGGCGTACGAGACGTATTGAATCAGGTGGCCCGGCGCAGGGAGGTGGATCTGGTGATTGCCCTCGGTCCCCTGGCCAGCCGCGAGGCCTGCCTGCTGGCCCCCTTGTCCACACCCCTAATCGCCACCATGGTGTTGGATCACACCTACCAGAAGATCCCCTATCGTAGGGGCGTCAGCGGAATAAAGGATCTCTCCTACATCGAAATACCGGACACCTTCGAGGAGGATCTGACCACCTTAGCGGAGATCGCGCCTTATGATAACCTGGCGCTGTTGGGGGGGCGTTCCCTCTTCGCTGCTCTGCCCGGCATCGAGGCGGGGCTAGAATTTCAGATGCCCTTTGTGAAGGCCCGTATGCGGGTGGTTGAAGCCCAGCAAACTGTGGCCGAAACCCTTGGAGCTATCCCGGACGATATCGACGCCGTCTATCTGCTGCCCATCCCGGAGATGTCGCTTGATGATCACCAGGCCCTGCTGATGGCCCTGGCCCTGAGGCATCTACCGGTTTTCAGCCATATTGGCCACGCCCTGGTGCACAAGGGCGCCCTGGCAGGCCTGAACAAGGCGAACTGGCCCGACCGTCTCGCCCGGCGGACGGCCCTCAACGCCCGCAAAATACTCTCCGGCGAGGCGGCCGCCGAACTGCCGGTGGCCATTTCGCGTCAGGCCCAGCTGATGGTCAACATCCAGACGGCCAGGATTCTCGGTATCTACCCCAGCTTCAAGGTGCTCACCGTCGCCACCTTGATCAATGAGGAAGCAGACCCCACCACCCGTGAGTTGACCCTCATGGAAGTGATGGACGAGGCCGTCTTGGTCAACCTGCAACTGCGAGCCAGCGGCCGCAGCGACGCCGCCGGCGTGGCGGTGGTGGACCGCGCGCGGGCGCGCCTCTTGCCCCAATTGAGCGCCCAGGCCGTCGGCACCCTCATCGACGAGGACCGGGGGGAAAGCGCGGCGGCGCCGGCGGAGCGCACCCTCAACGGCGCCCTCAACCTCTCCCAGGTGATCTGGTCCGACGAGGCCTGGGCCAATCTGAGTGTCGAAGAGATGCGCCAGTTGCGTCGCAGTCTGGAAGTGGAGAAAACCCGCCTGGATGTGGCCCTGGAGGCGGCCAAGGCCTACCTCAATGTACGCATCGCCCATACCCAGCAGGAGATTCTGTCCGCCAATCTGAAGCTGAGCCGCTCCAATCTGGAGCGCGCCAAGATGCGGCGCGACTTGGGCGCGGCCAGCTCCGCCGAAGTCTACCGCCTGGAGAGTCAGATCGCCCGCGAGAGGGCCGATCTGATGGCCGCCGCCACCCAGAGAAAAGTGGCCGAGATGGCCCTCAATCGTCTCCTGGCCTATCCCCTCGAACAGCCTTTTCGGCTGGCCGATGTGGGGCTCGACGAGCAGATCTCCCTACTCCTTAGTCCCAGTGTAACGCCTTATGCCGACAACCTGGTCGGACTGACCCGCCTCAAGCAGTTTCTGGTGGACAAGGGCCTGCGCACCTCCACCGAGCTGTTGCAGATCGACACGGATATCGCCGCCCAGAAGCGGTTGCTGCTGGCCGCCAAGCGCTCTTTTTACTCCCCCGATGTGGCCCTCACCGGTGGACTTACCCAATTGTTGGGCGAGGCGGGCGCCGGCGCCGATCGGGATCTGCCCGGCGCGCCCGACGATACCGACTGGAATCTGAGCCTCAACCTGAGCCTGCCCCTCTGGGAGGGGGGCGGTCGCCTGGCGCAAAATCGAGAAGCCCGCGAGACCCTGAAGGCACTTCGGCTGCAGCGCCGCGCCACCCTGCAGCAGGTGGAGCAGCGCATCCGCAACGCGGTGCATCGAAGCGTCTCCGCTTATATCTCCATTGAACTGCTCACCCAGGCAGCCGAGGCGTCACGCAAGAATTTCGATCTGGTAGCGGACGCCTACAGCCGTGGGACGGTCCAGCTCATCGATCTGCTCGACGCCCAAACCACCTATCTGCAGGCCAAGCAAAACGCCGCCAACGCCAATTACCAGTTTCTGCTGGACCTCATGGAGCTGGAACGCGCCATGGGCAAGTTCACCTTTTTCGCCTCCCCGGCGGAGCGGCGGGCCTGGATAGCCGCACTGGAATCCTATTTCAAGCAGCAGGAGGAGAGGTAGATCATGGCTTTGCGCAGAAAAATAGGGGCGTTGCCGGGTATTCTGATGATCGTATTGGTGGCGGCGGCCTGCGATAAACCCATACCGGAACCCCAGAACCTCATCCGGCCGGTACGCGCCCAACAGGTATTTTTCAGCGGTGGTGCGCGCACCCGCATCTTCAGC
>JBNKKA010000155.1:0-10404 GCA_050291585.1 Desulfobacteraceae bacterium | reverse complement strand
ATCACTGACTATCAGCACCCGACTTGCCCCGAAGTTGCGCGCATGCTGGCCAGCCAATTGGAGGGCCCCCTGACCAAAGACGACCTCGGGAACCAGAAATTTACGGAGATTGATAAATAGATCGGTCTGCATCGATTATCCCCTGCTGATTAGGCTTCATCATAATACAGGGGAGGGCATCCCACAAGCCTATAGCAGAGGTAAATCTTAAATGATTATGCGGGGCTTAAATAACATCGAGCCTTCATCTCTCCATGGTGCGCTGGTATCGCAAGACCGTTCCTGCTATGTTGCCCGGGCTGAGGTCGCCTTCGGATGAGGATAGGGTTCTACAAAGGGAGCTTGGTCGACGGCATGTTAACGATTAACCACCTCAAATTGTCATTACGTTTCAAGGACCGCGTGGGTATCGTGGCGGATATTTCAAGCACCATCGCCGCTCGGGCGCTCAATATCGCCGCCATGGAGGTGGTCCGGAAGGCAGACGAGGCATTGGTATTCGTGGATATCGAGGCTGGACCGGGGCTGGCCGAAGCCGACGGCCTGATCTCTGGACTGAACGCCTTGGACGGTGTCCGCGATGTTCAAGTGCGCCGGCATCTACCCCACGAAGAGCGTGAGCATCGTTTCGTCGTGGTGTTGGACAACATGACCGATGGGGTCTTCTCCATCGATCGCCATGGACGCTTGACCACCATCAACAAGGTGGCCTGCCAGGCTCTGGGGTGCCGCGCCAGGGACATCATCGGCAAGCCCCTATCCGAGTTGGGACTCCCCCAGAATATGCTGCTCAAGTGCCTCGCCGGCGAACCATTCAACAACCTCAAGCAAAATCTGATTACCGAGCAGGGGCGTTATGAATTTTTTCTCACCGGTCGTCCCACCCGTGACGATGAGGGACGTATCATCGGTGCTGTGGCTTTTGCCCGTGACATGCGTGAGCTTCGCAAGCTAGCCCACAGCCTAACCCATCCTCCCCAGACCAGTTTCACCGATATCGTCGGCCGCACACCAGCCATTGAAAATGCCATCGCCTTTGCTCAGAAGATCGCGCCCACCGACGCCTTGATCTCCATCTACGGGGAGAGCGGTACGGGTAAAGAGCTTTTTGCGCGCGCCATCCACGCAGCCAGTGATCGCAAGGGTCCTTTTGTGCCCGTCAATTGCGCCGCCCTCCCGGAAAACCTCCTGGAGAGCGAACTCTTCGGCTATGAAGGCGGTAGTTTCACCGGTGGCCGCAACAAGGGGCGTCTGGGGCTGTTTGAAATCGCCCAGGGGGGAACTGTTTTTCTGGACGAAATAGCCGAACTGAGCCTATCTGCCCAAGCGAAAATATTGCGCCTAATCCAGGAACGGGCGGTGCGCCGCATCGGGGCTAACCGTGAGATCGAACTGGATGCGCGCATCATTACGGCGACCAATTGCGACCTTGCGGCGCGCGTAAGCGAGGGGTGTTTTCGCCAGGATCTTTTTTATCGCATCAACGTCCTGCCCCTGCACATCCCGCCCCTGCGCGACCGCAAGGAGGATCTCGCCGATCTGGTCAACCACTTTCTCTTCCGTCTGGCAGGGCGACTCGGAAAGCCCCGCCAGCGCCTGACCGCCGCAGCACTGGCAAAGCTCAAGGCCCACCCCTGGCCTGGAAATATCCGCGAGCTAAAAAATGTGGCTGAGCGGGCCGCCATTTTGAGCGATGCCCCGGTGATCGATGACGCCTGCATCCTCTTCAGCCACGAGCTTGGGATGCGCCTGCATGGCCAAGGTGGCAAAGTAGCACCCGTCCTCAGCGACGATAGCCTGAAGGTTCAAACCATGCGCCTGGAGCGGGCGCTTGTTCAAAGGGCTCTTGATCGGGCGCCCTCCATTCGACAGGCTGCCATTCGGCTGGGGATCTCCCACTCCGGGTTGATCAAGAAGATGCGTAAACACAATTTGGGGTCGGTAATAAAAGGTTCCAACGGTCACAAGAGTAACCGAACCGTGTAAGCATCATAAAAATAAATAAAAAATGGATAATAGCCTCCATTACGTCTATTGTTTGTATCCATAAGTTTCCAAACTCGGTATCTTATCGACCGTTTCCTCCTCCCCGGCCCAGCCTTTGAACATGCTTCCCTCATATATTCCCTTTCTTCATCTCTAATTATTAAGTAACCGAAATATTTTTGTAAAATTCAGTATTGATTGCGCCAAAGATTCATGAATGATCTTCATAAACTGGGATCTCGGCATTCGGTCGATGGCGGGGGGAATCCTGGCAGGCATTTTGCGATAGTGGGTTGGTAGTTATGGCTAACCCACCAACGCAATGTTTCCATGGATAATAAGGAGGAAGGCAATGATCGTAGGTATTTTAAAGGAGATAAAAACCGAGGAGAATCGCGTAAGCATGACGCCCGCCGGTGTGGAGGTCATGGTTCAGAACGGCCACGACCTGTTGGTGCAGAAAAGCGCCGGCGAGGGGAGCGGTTTCAGCGACGAGGCCTATGTCCAGAGCGGGGCCGAGATCGTCGACACGGCCGAAGCGGTATTTGCCCGCAGCGACATGGTCATGCACGTCAAGGAGCCCCAGCCTTCTGAATACCAATTGATCCGCAAGGATCAAATCGTCTTCACCTACCTGCATCTGGCCGCAGAAGAGCGCCTCACCCGGGCGCTCATGGAGACAGGTTCGGTGTGCATCGCCTACGAGACCATCCAGAAGGACGACGGCAGTCTGCCCCTTCTGACCCCCATGAGTGAGGTGGCTGGACGCATGGCCATCCAGCAAGGGGCCAAATATCTGGAGATGGCCCAGGGGGGCCGCGGCGTCCTGTTGGGCGGCGTCCCCGGAGTGGATCCCGGCAAGGTGGTGGTCATCGGCGGCGGCGTGGTGGGCACCCAGGCGGCCAAGATGGCCTGCGGCCTGGGGGCCACGGTCTACCTCCTCGACATGAACCTCGACCGTCTGCGCTATCTCAGCGACGTCATGCCGGCCAATTGTGTCCCCCTCATGTCAAGTCCGGCCAAGATTCGGGAACTGGTTCAGGAGGCCGACGTGGTGGTGGGGGCCGTGCTCGTGGCCGGGGCCAAGGCCCCCAAACTGGTCACCCGCGAGATGCTCAAAACCATGCAGCCAGGCTCGGTACTGGTGGATGTGGCCATCGACCAAGGCGGCTGCTTCGAGACATCCAAAGCCACCACCCACACTGAGCCTACATTTGTCATCAACGGTGTTGTGCATTACTGCGTGGCCAACATGCCGGGTGCGGTGGCCAAAACCTCCACCATGGCCCTCACCAACGCCACCTTGCCCTATGCCGTGCAGATCGCCAACAAGGGCTGGCAGGCGGCCATGCGCGACAACAAAGAGATCGAACTCGGCGCCAACGTCATCGCCGGCAAGGTCACTTACCAGGCTGTGTCTGACGCCTTCGATCTACCCCACACCCCCATAAGCAGCTTTTTGTAGATCGACGCGATGGAGAATACGATTCGGCGACGCCCCGCATGGTAGGTGTCGCCGAATCCCCAACCGCCCAATCAATTAACGCCTTAACGACCACACACTGCTACTCAATCACGAAAGGACGGTTTGAATGGAGGCTTTAAACACTATCGTAGGTACCATTGGCAGTTTCGCCTGGGGACCCATCATGATCATACTTTTGGTGGGTACGGGTGTACTGCTCACTCTGGGCACCCGCATTGTCCAGTTCCGTAAGCTTTTCTACGCTTTTCGCCTGCTGGTCTCCAAGGATCACGCCGGCGAGGGCGACATCACCCCCTTCCAGGCCCTCATGACCTCGTTGTCGGCCACCATCGGGACGGGCAATATCGCCGGAGTGGCCACGGCCATCGCCTCCGGTGGTCCCGGGGCGATCTTCTGGATGTGGGTCACCGGCGCCGTGGGCGGCTCCGTGAAGTTCGGCGAAGCCGTCCTGGCGGTGAAATATCGTATCACCAACGACGCCGGTGAGCAGTCCGGCGGCCCCATGTACTACATCAAGCACGGCATGAAGGAGCGCTTCGGCGGCAACTGGGCCTGGCTGGGTTGGTGCTTCGCCCTCTTTGGCTTCGTGGCCTCCTTCGGCATCGGCAACATGGTACAGTCCAACTCGGTGGCCGCGGCCATGCAATCCTCCATGGGCATCGCCCCCTGGATGACGGGCATCGTCATTGCCGCTGCAACTGGTCTTGTGATCATTGGGGGGATAAAAAGTATTGCCAAAGTGACCTCTAAAATCGTGCCTATCATGGCGGTCACTTACATCATTGGCTGTCTCATCGTCCTGGTCGTCAAGGGTGCCTATATTCCCGAGGCCTTCGGCTTGATCTTCAGCAACGCTTTTTCAGCCAAGGCCGTGGGCGGTGGTCTCATCGGCACGGTGATCCGCTTCGGCGTGGCCCGCGGTGTTTTCTCCAATGAGGCCGGACTGGGTAGCGCCCCCATCGCCCACGCCGCCTCGAAGATCAAGGAGCCCGTTGTCCAGGGCATCATCGCTTCCTTGGGCTCTTTCATCGACACCCTCATCGTGTGTACCATGACGGCCCTGGTGATCCTCGTCTCGGGCCTGCTCTCCTTTGACGGCGCCGGCCTCATGACGATCAGCGATGGCCTCTCGGGCGCCGCTCTGACCTCCACCGCCTTCAGTCAGAGCATGCCCGGTCTGGGGAGTTTCATCGTCACCTTTGGTTTGATCTTCTTCGCCTTCTCTACCATCCTGGGCTGGTACTACTACGGGTCGAAATGTCTGGAGTACATCGCCGGGCTCAAGGCCGTGGCGGTCTACAAGGTCGTGTGGGTGGTCCTGGTCTGGGTGGGAGCCACTATACCCCTCAGTCTGGTGTGGAACCTCTCGGACGCTTTCAACGGTCTCATGGCCATCCCCAACCTCATCGCCCTAGTGGGCCTGGCACCCATGATTTTCGCCATGCTCAAAACATACGAGCGCGGGGAAACAGCGGCGCCTCCCCGAGAGACGATCGCGGACGTCGAATAATCCGGTACCTGCGTTTAAACGAAAAATCGAAGCCCCCGCTCATTTGAGCGGGGGCTTCGTCTTTGGAAGATCTCTACTCCCATGTTACCTAAAGAAATATACCGAATTACTTGTAATTTAAATCAATCGCCTGCGACGGATATTTGGAGGTGAGGGTCGGCTGACATCACCACCGCACCACCCAGCGGAAGATCAAGCCCAAAAGGGCCATGGACAAAAGCCCGGTCAACCACAGGGTGATAAACCAGGCCCATTGTTTCTGGGTCTCAGTAAGAGATTTCATGGGAGCTCTTGCCGCGGAAAAGGTAGTAGCTATAGCCGGTGTAGAGCATCACCAGGGGCAGCATCACCGCTGTTCCCACGATGAGGAGCGACTGGGATTCGGGGGCCGCGGCGGCATGGCGGAAGGTGACCTCGTAGGGGACCAGCCAGGGCCAGGTGCTGATGCCCAGCCCCAGGTAGTTCATCAGAAAGATCCCCAGGGTGAGAAGGAAGGGGCGGTACTCGTTTTTCCGGTGCAGGTCGCGCCACAGGATGAAAAACATCACCACACAGGAGAGGGGAAAAACCTGCAGGTACATGAAGTTGGGCAGGGTCCACCACAACTCGCGGATACGCTCGTTCATCAGGGGCATACACAGGCTCACCAGACCCATGAAGAAGGCCACGTAGCCGAAGAGGTAGCCGGCGCATTTACGCGCCCACTCCTGGGTGACGTCCTCGGTTTTCATGATCAGCCAGGTGGCGCCAATGAGGGCGTAGCCGGTTACCAGGGCGAAACCTGTCATGACGCTGAAAGCGTTGAGCCAGTCGAAACTCCCCCCGGCATACGCCCGTCCGGATACAGTGATTCCCTGGACGAAGGCCCCCAGGACCATGCCCTGGGAGAAGGCCGCCACCAGGGACCCGAAGTGGAAGCAATAGTCCCAGATGCGCCGTGAGCGTCCCTCCGCCTTGAAACGGAATTCGAAGCTGACTCCTCTAAAGATCAGGCCCAGGAGCATGAGGATGATGGGCATGTAGAAAGCCGGCATGAGCAGGGCGTAGGCCAGGGGGAAAGCGGCGAACAGCCCCCCACCGCTGAGGACCAGCCAGGTTTCGTTGCCGTCCCAGAAGGGGGCGATGGAACTCATCATGCGGTCGCGGCACTTGTCCGAAGGGGCAAAAGGAAAGAGAATGCCGATGCCCAGGTCGAAGCCATCTAGAAGGACGTAGAAAAAGATGGCCGTGGAGATAAGCACATACCAGACAAGGGGTAGATCGATATAACCGGAAAGATCAAACACTATTGCCTCCTGCTTATGAGTCTGAAACCAGATCGGAAACGATCTGGGGTTTGTCCACACCATGGTCGCCATAGGCATGCAGTCCGTTGTCTGGCCCGGCATCTGCTGCCTTGACTATCGGTCCCCTCTTGACCAGCCGATAGATGTAGTAGCAGCCCGCTCCGAAGACAACAAAATAAACCGCCACGAAGGCCATCAGGGAGATGCCCACGGCGGTGCCGGGCACGGGAGAGACGGAATCGCCGGCCTTGAGGGCCCCGTACACCAGATAGGGCTGGCGGCCCACCTCGGTGACGAACCAGCCACAGATCAGGGAGATGAATCCGGCGGGCAGAAGGGCCATGCACCACAGCTGAAACCAGCGTGTATCGAAGAGGCGTTTGCGCCAGTAGAGCAGGGCGGCGAACACGCCGGTAAGGATCATGAGACTGCCCAGACCCACCATGATACGGAAGGTCCAGAAGACCACGGCCACTGGCGGGCGCTCCTCCCGGGGCCACTCTTTGAGGCCCTTGACCTCACCATTGAAGCTGTGGGTCAGGATGAGGCTCGACACCTTGGGGATCTGGAGGGCGAAGCGGGTCTCCTCGCCCTCCTGGTCGGGCCAGCCAAAGAGTTTGAGGGGGGCGCCTGCCTGGGTCTCCCAGAGCCCCTCCATGGCGGCGACCTTGGCGGGTTGGTGCTCAAGGGTGTTGAGGCCGTGCATGTCGCCCACGAAAAGCTGCAGGGGAGCCACGAAGACGGCCATGAGCATGGCCATGCCGAACATCACCCGGGCGTGCTTCACGAAGCGATCGCGGAAGAGGTAGTAGGCGCCGATACCGCCCACCGCGAAGGCCGTCGTCAGGTAGGCGGCCATGACCATGTGGAAGAGGCGGTAGGGGAACGAGGGGTTGAAGATCACCGCCCACCAGTTGGTGGGATAGAAAATACCCTCCTCGCCGATGCGAAAACCCGCTGGGGTCTGCATCCAGCTATTGGCCGAGAGGATCCAGAAGGCCGACAGGAGGGTGCCACCGGCCACGATACAGGTGGCTGTGAAGTGCATCTTACGACTCACCCGTTCCCAGCCGAAGAGCATGATGCCTAAAAAGGAGGCTTCCAGGAAAAATGCGGTGAGCACTTCATAACCCAGAAGGGGGCCGATGACGTTGCCCACCTTGTCGGAGAAGACCGACCAATTGGTGCCGAACTGGTAGGAGAGGACGATGCCTGAGACGACGCCCATGCCGAAGGTCACCGCGAAAATCTTGACCCACATGCGGTAGATCTCCATGTAGGTCTCGTTTCCCGTTTTCAGCCAGCGCCACTCCACCACCGCCAGCCAACTGGCCAGACCGATGGTGAAGGCCGGAAAGAGGATGTGGAAGGCAACGGTGAAGGCGAATTGCACCCGGGCCAGTATCAACGGGTCAAGGTTTGCAAACATAGAGGCTACCTTTTTTCATAAGGTCCAAGAACCTTTGTCGAATCGTGCGGTCGCTTGTCCGAGGGGGACGTATATGGCGCTGCTACGCTCCGGCGGTTCGCTAGTGAAAAAGATCCGCCTAGCGGATCGGTTTCATCGCAACCGGCATGAGATGGATGATAAAAGATCCTGCCGGTGGGCGGTGGTAAATCAGCGGTCATCCACTATCTATGGATGGAAACGTATTACGAGCGAAGTATCTAATGATTTGGCGGTGCAGTCAATACTGTCTCATCTAACCTTGTGTAGAAACCGCAGCGGATTCGCCTATAAATTTTGTCGGGTTTGCGTAGGAATCCTGCCGGGTTTTCGAAGAAATCCTGCCGGGTTTGCGTAGGAATCCCGCCGGGTTTTCGAAGGAATCCCGCAGGATACCCTTGCACTCCAGGCATTAAGCAATTACCATGACGTCTGTGATCATTGGTGATGGAAGTGTTTATCCAAACCGGCGCTTGGGGGAGTCTGCCCATGATCGAGAACCCAGGTCATAAGATTCTGTTTATTGACGATGACCCTAGTGTCAGAAGGCTTTTCGAGAGATATTCCTCCAATTTGAACTATTGCTTTGTGTGCGCCGATGACGGGCAGGAGGGGTTGGCCCTTGCGGCGGCCCTGGCCCCCGACATTGTCATCACCGATCTATACATGCCGGGAGTGGACGGCTTCCGTGTCTTGGAATCCCTCTCTGAGACCCATCCCGATACGCCGGTGGTGGTCCTCAGCGGTGCTGGGGACCTGGATGCCGTCATTCGCGCCCTTCGGCTGGGGGCCTGGGATTATCTGCGCAAGCCCCTGGAGAAAATGGAGCTTCTCGATAATACCCTGGCCAAAGCGCTGGAGAGGTCGCGCCTGGTGAAGGAGAACCGGCGCTATCGGGTAGATCTGGAAAAAATGGTGGCCCATAAAACCGCCGAAATCCAAACCAGCGAACTGCGTTTTCAGACCATGGCGGATTTCGCCTATGATTGGGAATGTTGGCTCTCTCCCGCGGGGGAGGTGATCTACTCTTCCCCCTCCTGCCAACGGATCACTGGATATAGTGCCGCTGAGTTCCAGGCCCACCCCGAGCTCATCGTCGAGATCGTGCATGTGGAGGATCGACCGATGGTGGCCGAACATACCTCGCGGATGGCATTACCCGAAGAGACCTGTCAGCTCGAATTCAGAATCGTGACCCGCAGCGGCGAGACGCGCTGGATCTGCCACAACTGCCGCCCGGTCCACGATGCCCGCGGCAATTTCCAGGGGCGCCGCATGAGCAACCGCGACATCACCCAACGCAAACGCTTCGAGGGCGACCTGGAACAGCAAAAGATGGAGTTGATGGCCAAATCCAAGCATCTCGAGATGGCCAACCAGGCCCTCAAGGCCATGCTCGATCACCGCGAAATTGAGCATCGTTCCATCGAGGCGAGCATCCTGGCCAATCTCAAGCGCCATGTCTTCCCCTATACCGAGCAGCTCGCCGAGATGAATCTGGCGCCCAAGGCGCGCACCTACCTTCAGATCATAAAGACCAATATTGAAGAACTGATCACTCCCATGAACCCCTCGCTCTCCACCGCCTACCAGACCCTTACGCCCATAGAGACGGCCGTGGCGGACCTGATCCGTCTGGGCAAGAGTACCAAGGAGATCGCCAACCTGCAAAACACCTCTCCGCGCACGGTGGCCATCCACCGCAACAAGATCCGCAAAAAGTTCGGTCTGGTGAATTCAAAGACCAACCTGCAGACCTATCTTCAATCCCTATCTTGAAAGGGCCCAGATAAATCGTCTATTTTATATAGACGATTTGTAGACGATCAATAGTCCTTTAGATTTCCTTCGTTTCCCCGAAAGTGAACTCAAGCGAGTCCAGCAGAAATACAGAATTTATCAACAGAGTTGCGCCAACTTTGGGTAGTCCGGGGTATTGATCGGATGCATTGGGGGCAAGAGCCCTCCTTTGCAAACATTGCCCCACTGCAAAGGGCACGCTTTGCATACCCATTCACAAATAAGCAGGAGACACTCATGCCGGCCCAAATGCATGGTGAGCAACGCTTTGCGTCATTTATACTTGGTGGTGAACATCCCATCGAACTAGCCATCGACGCCGAGCAGGTGCTCGAGGCGACCCCCGTCTCGGGGAGCATCCTGCCGTTGCCCGCCAGTGCCGACTGCATCGAAGGCCTCATGCAGCTGCGCAATGACACCATTCCGGTGGTCAACATGAAAAAACGCCTGGCCCTCACGTCAACCGCCTATGGTAAGGATGCCAAGGTGGCCGTGGTTCAGCTGCTCAATTTTCGCTGTGGCCTGCTGTTTGATGACATCAAGGAGGTGCTCCAAATCGAGCGGGACCACCTGCAGCCCCTCCACCCGGCGCTGTGCAGCGAAGACCGGGTGATTTCCAATCTGATCAAACTCGGCGAGGAGGGGCGAACCCTCGAAGTGATCGACCTGGATCTCATTTTCTCCTCCCAGTTGCTCGAAGTCGAGCATCAGGACGATGCGGTGTTGGAGGCGACCGCCACACCGGATCGGATCAGGTCCTACTCCCGCTACGTAGTATTTATAAGCGAGGGTCAGCAATATGGTGTGCGGGTCGAACAAACCCAGGAGATCACCTTTCTAAGCGACATCGACGACATGTTTCAAAAGGGCGTCATCGAGGGCGCATTGA